>NZ_JAHOOZ010000001.1:5520000-5860000 GCF_019075875.1 Novosphingobium sp. G106
TACGCCAGCTGAGTCTGGCGCCGGCTTCGGTGCCGACATGCGCGCCGCGCCGCGCTCGTCGCTGATGTTCCGCACTGCCAAGCTGCTCTGCGAGACCGGCGAATATGTCTGCGTCGTTCGCGACATATCGGCCACGGGCTGCCGCCTTCGCCTGTTTCATATGGCCCCACCCGATCAGCACCTGTTCCTCGAGCTCGCCAATGGCGATCGCTATGCGATGGAGCGGGTCTGGACGCGCGACGACCACGCCGGCTTCCGCTTCTCCTGCGAGATCGACGTCGACCATTTCATCGCCGAGCCGAGCCCCTATCCGCGACGTCCGATCCGTCTGAACCTCAAGCTGCCGGCCGATGTCGTCGTCGACGGCGTTGCCGCCCCGGCGGTCCTGCTCGACCTGTCGCAGCAGGGCGCACGGATCGACGCGGGCCGCAAGTTCGCGATCGAGCAGAAGCTCTGGCTCGGGGTCGAAGGCCAGCCGCAGCGCTTCGGCTGCGTGCGCTGGCGCAACGGCTATACCCACGGCCTCGTGCTGCAGCAGGGCTTCAAGCTCGACGAGCTGGCGCACTATGCCCTGGCGCTCCAGCCGTTCGGCGCCGACCCCACGGTCCCCGCACCGGCGGCGGCTGCGCGCTACGGCTGATTTCGGCGCAGCCCTGCGCTTTCGTGGACCGCACCGGGCGGGAAGGTCGGATATTAGCCTTTTCTTAAGCCTCCTCAATTTAAACTAATCTCACAGGGCCCTCTGTACCGGAGGGAATTGCCAGGGGCGGCAAGATGACTGGGGCGAAACGGGGCTTATTGACTCTTCTGCGCGATCGCTCGGGCAACGTCCTGCCGATCGCGGCCGTCGGCATGCTGCTCTCGGCCGCGCTCGTCGGCGGCGGCATCGACATGAGCCGCGCCTATCGCGCGCAGAACCGGCTGCAGGCGGCCTGCGACTCCGGCGCCCTCGCGGGCCGACGTGCAGTGCTTAGTTCGGGCTTCGACCAGCCTGCCAAGGACCAGGCCAGCGCCTTCTTCAACACCAATTTCAACGACAACGCGATGGAGACCGAGAACACGGTCTTCACACCCACGTCGACCGACAATGGCCAGACGATCAACGCATCCGCCAGCACCACGCTCAAGCTGGCGGTCATGAAGATCTTCGGATTCCAGGCGTTCGACTTGGCAGTGACCTGCACGGCGTCGATGGGCGTGGGCAACAGCGACGTCGTCATGGTGCTCGACACCACGGGCTCGATGACCACCGATACCGGTGGCGGTGTTACCAGATTGGCCGCGCTGCAGCAGGCAATGAAGAACTTCTACACGACTGTGCAGACCGCGACGACGGGCACCAACGCACGCATTCGCTATGGCTTCGTACCCTATAGCACGACCGTGAACGTCGGTAAGCTGCTCTATGCCGCGAATCCGGCATATCTGAAAGATACTCGGACCAACATGCCAACGCGCAAGGCGGTCACTAGCGGCAGCGCTACGACGACGGACAACAACATCGTCAACGGTTCAAGTCAGAACGATACGTCGGTCAGCTACAGCTCTTCGAGCAATTGCAATGCTGAGCTGACGAGCACCACCTGGACGAACAACGGCGCTTCCTCAACACTACCCATCACGATCATCGATGGACCGCCCAGCTCGCCACCGGACTACGGCAAGCGAAGCTGGACGGTGACCACCCGGCAACCGCAGACGCACAGGGTCTATACCTCGTGCTACAAGTCGGGGAGCGTCTATTACCGAAGCTATTATAATCAGACCAAGGATCTCGACAGCGCGCAAAAGTGGGTGCTGCAGTACTATACGCTTGCTGCAGGATACGACGTAAGCGCCTACAAGACCTTCGCGACGGTCACGACCAATACCGGCGACTATGGCGATTCGGTGTCGTCCACTTGGGAGGGCTGCATCGAAGAACGCGGCACAAGCGCCTCGTCCAGTTTCTCCTATTCTACGCTTACGGGTATTACACCGGCCGCCGCTATCGACCTGAACATCGATAGTGCACCGACGGACGATAACAGCAAGTGGGCGCCGATGTGGCCGGAAGTCGCCTACTTTCGCAGGACCAGCGGCGGGAGCTACAGTACCAGCACGACCACTTCGTATGGTACGCAGTCTAGCTCTTGCCCGTATGACGCGCAGTTGCTGGCGGAAATGTCGCAGGACGAGTTCAACACCTATGCCGGCAAGTTGAAGGCCGAAGGCAGCACCTATCTCGACATCGGCATGGTATGGGGCGGTCGTTTGAGCTCGCCCGACGGCATATTCGGGACCAACGTCAAGGTCGCGCCGACCAACGGCGGTGAGGTGTCGCGGCACATCATCTTCATGACCGACGGCATCATGGATCCCAGTCCCACCACCCAATCGGCCTGGGGTCTCGAATGGCATGACCGGCGCGTGACCAGCGACGGCTCGGATTCGCAGGATACTAGCCGCCATACCTCGCGCTTCCTGGCGATCTGCGAGGAGATCAAGGCCAAGGGCATCCGCGTCTGGGCGATCTCTTTCACCTCGGGAACAAACTCGACCCTGTCGACCTGCGCTTCGGCCAACAGCTACTACAACGCCGACAATCCGACCCAGCTCAACGCGGCTTTTCAGGAAATCGCCAAGCAGGTCGGTGAACTGAGGCTCACGCAATGAAGCAGAAAGCCGAAATCACAACACTATTCCGGCTCGCCGCCGAACAGGATGGCCTTGCCGCCATTGAGTTCGCGATCGTCGCGCCGGTGTTCTGCCTGTTGCTGATGGGGATCTTCGACATCGGTCAGATGGCCTATGGCCGGTCAATCCTTAGCGGCGCGGTGGAGAAGGCGGCGCGCAGTTCGGCAATGGAAACGGCCGATACCACTGCGGCGGACCTGATGGTGCAGAATGCGATCAAGCCGATTCTGCCTGGAGCGACCTTCACCAGCACTCGTGCAGCCTATGTCGATTTTAGCGACGTCAACCGGGCGGAGAAATTCACCGATACCAACAACAACGGCACCTGCGACGCGGGTGAGCCTTATGTCGACGAAAACCGCTCGGGCCACTGGGAGGCCGACGTCGGCATAAGCGGTAACGGCGGCGCCAACGATGTTGTGCTCTATACCGTCACGGTAAACTACAAGCCCGTGTTCAGGGTGAACCTCCTGGGTAATACCACGGAGACGCGAACGATGGTCGCCTACGGGGTACGCAAGAACCAGCCCTTCGCCACCCAGCGGGGCTATGGATCGAGTGCCGGGACATGCTGATCACTTCCGCCGCATCCGCGAGCTGGCGCAGCCGCGCGCGTCGCTTCGCCGGGCTTCTCGCTGTCACATCCGGCCGACTGGTTCGCGATAAATCGGCCAATTCATTGATCGAGTTTGCCTTTTCGATGCCGATCTTCCTGACGCTCGGCATGTATGGAGCCGAACTCGCCAACATGGCGGCGACCAGCATGCAGGTTAGCCAGATCGCCATGGCGCTGGCCGACAATTCGGCTCGTCTCGGCCAGACCGACAATAGCGCGGTCTTGCCGACGATTCTTGACCCGATGGTCAATTCGGTCATGTCGGGCGCGATGAAGCAAGGCACGACGATCAACTTCCAGGCCAACGGGCGGGTGATCTTGTCGAGCCTCGAGCAAACCGCGGGCGGCCTTCAATATATCCATTGGCAACGCTGCAAAGGCAATTTTGCCCGTGCCTCGGCTTACGGCCCGCTCAATTACGGGAACACGGGCACTGCGATTCCTGGCCTCGGCAAGAACAACGTCTCGGCACCCGCTGGGCAGGCGGTGATGTTCGTCGAGGCGTTTTACAGCTACAAGTCGCTGTTCGGTAACATGTTCGTCAAGAACGCTGTGATTTCGCAAGAAGCGGCCTTTCTGATGCGCGACCGTCGTGACCTGGCGCGCGGCATCGCTAACACCACCGATTGCACCTGACAGCCAGCCAGTCAGGTGCCGCTTCCGCGGGGGGGCCGTATCCACCCCCGGAAAAACGTCCCCATTCGGGCGCCGCGACAAACTGATACTTGACAGTTTGTCAGCCGTTCCGGATTTGGTTGCAAATGCGAAACATTTCAGCGCAGCCGCGGCGCAATTCTGCGTCAAAACAGAGAATTGCCGCGATTTTGCTGTGCCTGGCCGTTTGCGCGTGCAGCAAAGCCGCTGACGACAAGCGTAACAAGGGCACTCCAGAAGTCGGTTTCCGCGTCATGCAGCCGACCTCGGTGCCGATCGTCACCGAGCTGCCCGGCCGCATCAACGCGCTGCGCACCGCCGAAGTGCGGCCGCAGATCGCGGGTGTGATCCTCAAGCGGCTCTATACCGAGGGCGCGGTAGTCCGGCAGGGACAGCCGCTCTACCAGATCGACCCTAGTATCTATCGCGCCGCCGCGGACCAGGCTTCGGCCAACCTGTCGAGCGCCCAGGCCCAGGCCGAGGCCGCCCAGGCCAAGGCCAACCGCTTCAAGCCGCTCGCCGCCGAGCAGGCGGTCGCCCAGCAGGACTATACCGACGCGCTCGCGGCCGCCCGCGCCGCCAATGCCGCCGTGGCGCAGAACCGCGCGGCGCTGAACACAGCGCAGATCAACATGCGCTTCACCACGGTCCCCGCGCCGATCAGCGGCCGCATCGGCCGATCGCTGTTCACCGAGGGTGCGCTGGTGACGACCGGCCAGGCCGATCCGCTGGCGGTGATCTCGGTGCTCGATCCGATCTATGTCGATATCCAGCAAAGCTCGGGCGACATGCTGAAGCTGCGCCGTGAGCTCGCCTCGGGCGGTGTTTCGGCGATGACCGCCGAAGTGCGGCTGAAGCTCGACGACGGCAGCGACTACGATCTGCCCGGCACGGTCGAATTCTCCGAAGTGACCGTCGACCCGTCGACCGGCACGGTTACCCTGCGCGCGCGCTTCGCCAATCCGCAAGGCGTGCTGCTGCCGGGCATGTTCGTCCGCGCGCGCTTCGCCCAGGCTCAGGTCGCCAGCGCCTTCCTCGTCCCGCAGGTTGCGGTCACCCGCGATTCCAAGGGCAATCCGCAGGTCTATGTGGTCGTCGGCAACAAGGCTGAGGCCCGGCCGGTCACCACCGAGCAAACCCAGGGCGACGCCTGGATCGTCACCTCGGGCATCAAGAAGGGCGACCGCGTAATCACGCAGGGGCTCGGCAAGATCAGGCCCAACCAGCCGATCAAGGCGGTGCCCGAGAGCGCCTCGCAGGCACCGCACACAGGCAAAAGCGGGAAACACGGCGAAACCCAGGGCAAGGCGGGCTGACACCGGATGTCTCAGGTTTTCATCGGCCGGCCGATCTTCGCCTGGGTCATCGCCATCATGACGATGCTGCTCGGCCTGCTGAGCGCCTTTTCGCTGCCGATCGAGCAGTATCCCGACATCGCTCCACCGCAGGTCAATATCCGCGCGTCTTATCCTGGCGCTTCGGCAAAAGTGCTCGAGACCAGCGTCACTCAGGTGATCGAACAGCAGCTGACCGGCATCGACGGCCTGCTCTATTTCAGCTCGACCTCGTCATCGCGCGGCCGCGTCAGCATCACAGCGACCTTCGAGAAGGGCACTAACCCCGACATCGCCCAGGTCCAGGTGCAGAACAAGGTCCAGCAGGGCATCAGCCGCCTGCCGCAGCAGGTCCAGCAGCAGGGCCTTACGATCACCAAGTCCAACCCGGACTCGCTGCTGGTGGTGGCGATCTACGACAAGAACAAGAAGAACACATCGATCGAGATCGCCGACTACATGGTCTCGAACCTGCAGGACCAGATCGGCCGCATCGAAGGCGTGGGCGATCTCAACGTCTTCGGTTCGCAGTATGCCATGCGCATCTGGCTCGATCCCAACAAGCTGACCAGCTATGCGCTGATGCCGAGCGACATTACCGCGGCGATCACCGCGCAGAACGCCGAAGTGGCGGCCGGTGAGGTCGGCGCAGTGCCGAGCCCGCCCGGGCAGATGCTCGACGCTACGGTAACCGCGCAGTCGCGGCTGCAGACGCCGGCGCAATTCGCCAACATCGTCGTCAAGTCGCAGCCCGACGGTTCGCTCGTGCACCTGCACGACGTTGCCCGGATCGAGCTGGGCGCGGAAAGCTACGGCATCGCCGGCCTGCTCGGCGACGCTCCGGCCGCGGGCATGGCGATCAGCCTGTCGCCAGGCGCCGACGCGTTGACCACGGCCGAGCGGGTGAAGACTGAGCTTTCCGAGCAGGCGAAGAACTTCCCGCCGGGCTACGCAATCGCCTATCCGCAGGACTCGACGATCTTCATCAAGAAGTCGCTGGTCGACGTGGCGATTACCCTGGCAGAGGCCGTCGTCCTCGTCGTCATCGTCATGTTCGTCTTCCTGCAAAGCTGGCGCGCCACGCTGATCCCGGCCATCGCCGTGCCCGTGGTGCTGCTGGGGACGCTGGCCGTGTTCTCGGTCGCCGGGTTCAGCATCAACACGCTGACCTTGTTCGGCATGGTGCTGGCGATCGGCCTGCTGGTCGACGATGCCATCGTCGTGGTCGAGAACGTCGAGCGGCTCATGCAGGAAAATCCCGGCATGACCCCGCGCGAGGCGACGGTCGAATCGATGAAAGAGATCTCGGTCGCGCTGGTGGCGATCGCGCTCGTGCTCTCGGCCGTGTTCCTGCCGATGGCCTTCTTCGGCGGATCGACCGGCGTGATCTATCGCCAGTTCTCGCTGACGATCGTTTCGGCGATGGTGCTTTCGGTCGGTGTCGCGCTGATCCTCAGCCCGGCGCTGACGGCTACCTTGCTCAAGCGCCACGAAGACGAGGATCACGATAGCTTCGTCGGCCGCAACAGCTTCAAGATGCGCGAATGGTTCGATCGCCATTTCAACCGCTTGGTCGAATGGCACCAGGGCAAGACCATCTATGTCGTCGATCACAAGAAACGCTTCCTGATCATCTACGGCCTGATCGTCGTGCTGCTCGCCATCCTGTTCCTGCGCCTGCCCACCGGCTTCCTCCCCAACGAGGACCAGGGCATGACGTCGCTGCAGTTCAACCTGCCCGCGGGCGCGACTTTCGAGCGGACGGTCAACGCGCAGAACGCGGTCACCGACTATTTCCTCAAGCACGAGAAGGCGAATATCGATTCGCTGCAGACCGTCGCGGGCGGCGGTGGCGGCCCCGGCGGCGGCGGCCAGAACACCGGCCGCGGCTTCATCTCTTTCGTCGACTGGGATAAGCGTCCGGGCAAGGAGAACACCGCCGAAGCCATCTCGCGGCGCGCGACCAAGGCCTTGTCGAGCCTGCGCGACGTCGAGTTCTACGCCACGGTTCCGCCGGCAGTGCGCGGCCTCGGCCAGTCCACCGGCTTCACCGCCGAATTGCTCAATTCGGCGGCGATGTCGCGCGAGGAGTTCAATAACGTGCAGGCGCAGATCCTGGCCGACGCGCGCGCCGAATCCCGGCTGGCCAACGTCCGCCTCAGCAGCCTGCCCGACCAGCCGACGCTGCAGGTCAACACCGATACCGAGAAGCTTTCCGCGCTGGGCCTGACGCAGAACGCGGTGAATACGACGCTGTCGACCGCCTGGGGCGGAACCTACGTCAACGACTTCAACGACCGCGGCCGCGTCAAGCGGGTCTATGTCCAGGGCGACGCGCCGTTCCGCGCGCGGCCCGAGGATATCTCGCAATGGCAGGTGCGCAGCGCGAACGGGCTGATGTCGCCGTTCTCGTCCTTCTCGACGATCGGCTGGAGCACGGCGCCGACCTCGACCAGCCGCTTCAACGGCATCTCCAATTTCGAGTTCAACGGCGAGGCGGCGCCCGGCACCAGCTCGGGCGAAGCGATGAACATCTTCAGCGCCATCGCCGCCAAGTATCCGGGTGTATCGGTCGCCTGGTCGGGTGCCTCCTATCAGGAACGGCTGTCCTCGGGGCAGGCGCCCTACCTCTACGCGATCTCGCTGGTGGTCGTCTTCCTGTGCCTGGCCGCGCTCTACGAGAGCTGGTCGATCCCGGTCGCCGTGCTGCTCGTCATTCCCCTCGGTCTGATCGGCGCGGTCTTCGCGGTGACGCTGCGCGGGTTGCAGAACGACGTCTACCTGCAGATCGGCCTGCTCACGACGATGGGCCTGGCCGCCAAGAACGCGATTCTGATGATCGAGTTCGCCGAACAGGAAGAGCGCAAAGGTGCGCGCATCATCGATGCGGCATTGACCGCCGCGCGCATCCGCTTGCGTCCGATCCTGATGACGAGCTGCTCGTTCATCTTCGGCGTGCTGCCGCTGGCGATTGCCAGCGGGGCGGGCGCGAACAGCCGCATCGCCATCGGCACCGCGGTGATCGGCGGCATGCTCACCGCGACGATGCTCGCGGTGTTCTTCATCCCGCTGTTCTTCGTGCTGGTCCGCCGCGGCGTGCGCGACGGCATGAAGAAGCTGCACGATCACTATCACCCCACGCCGACACCCACCGGGCCGACGCCCGAAGAGGAGCCGCTGGTATGAGGCGGGCGCTTGTTCTGATGGCGGGCGTCGCGGCGCTTTCGGCCTGCACGATGGCGCCCAAGTATGCGACGCCGGCTCTGCCTGTGCCGCAGACCTGGCCTGTGGGCGACGCCTATCTCAAGCAGAGCGAGGCGGCGCTGCCGTCCTATTCCTACCGCGACGTCTTCGCCGACCCGCGGCTGCGTGCGGTGATCGACCAGGCCCTGGCCAACAACCAGGACGTCAAGGCGGCCATCGCCAATATCGAGACTGCGCGCGCGCAGTATCGTATCCAGCGCGCAGAGCTGCTCCCCAGCTCGATGCCACGGGCAGCTATCGCCGCTCGAAGGGCGCGACCGTCACGAACGGCAATGCCGTCGGTAGCGGCAGCGGCGAGCGTGACTCTTTGAACGCGCAGGCGACGGTGGCGAGCTGGGAACTCGACATCTTCGGCCGTATCCGCTCGCTGACCGGGGCGGCGCGCGATCGCTATCTGGCGAGCGAGTCGGCCGCGCGCGCCACCCGGCTGACGCTGGTGTCCGACGTGGCCGAGGCCTGGGTCGCCTACGGGCTCGACAACAGCCTGCTGCAGATCGCCCGGAACACGGCCGATTCGGCGCGCGACAGCGTGCGGCTCACCCAGCGCCGGCTCGACGGCGGCGTGGCGCCGCGCAGCGACCTGCGCCAGGCGCAGATCATCCTCCACACGGCCGAGGCCGATGTCGCCAGCCAGACGACGCAGGTCGCGCAGGACGTCAACGCCCTGCAGCTCCTGGTGGGGGCCCCGGTCGATCCCGCCATGCTGCCCGCCACGGTCGAAGACGCCGGCGCACAACTGCGCGAGGTGCCCGCCGGGCTCGATTCGATGATCCTGCTGCGCCGTCCTGACGTGATCGAGGCCGAATACCAGCTCAAGGCAGCCAATGCCGAGATCGGCGCGGCGCGCGCCGAGCTGTTCCCCAAGATTACGCTGACCGGCCTGCTCGGCTTCGCCTCGGACGCGCTGGACGCGCTGTTCAAGGGCGGCAACTTCATCTGGCAGGCGGGCGGCAACGCCTCCTATTCGATCTTCAGCGGCGGCGCTGCGCAGGCCGGGGTAGCGCAGAGCAAGGCGCAGCGCGATGCCGCGCTCGCCGCCTATCGCAAGTCGGTCCAGAGCGCCTTCGCCGACGTCGCCGATACGCTCGCCCGTCGCGGCACGATCGACGCGCAACTCAGAGCGACCCAGGCGGGCCGCGAGGCGGCGGCGGACAACCTCCATCTCGCCGACCTGCGCTACCGCGGCGGGATCGACTCCTACCTGAACGACCTGACCGCGCGCCAGTCGCTCTACTCCGCCGAACGTACGCTGGCGAACACGCAGCAACTGCGCGCGAGCAACCTGATCGCGCTCTATCGCTCGCTCGGCGGGGATGCGTTCACCGATGCGCCGAAGGTGACGGCGCAGCCTTAGTGCTCAGGTCATTGCCAAGGCTGAGTCCGCCGATGCGGAAACGGCGTCTGATCACCAACAGGTTTAGTCCGTAGTCTGCAGCTCGATCTGTTGACCAAAAGCGAGCGAGCCCGTGGAAATCACGTCTGTCCACACAAAGGCCTGCCACAGCGAAAACTCGTGATCGGGATCGCCGGGCCGGAAGGCGCGCTCGAGTCTCACGCGTCCGGCAAGTTCGGGTGCATCGCGTCCGACGGCTTCGAGCCGTGCGACGATATTCTCCCATTGCGCGGCCGTATCGACGCGAATGCCGAAATGCATGCCGTCCTGTGGCTTGGAGAGCAGCATTTGCCGATATCCGTTGAGGCTGGTCGCCAAGGGTTCCTGCGTCAGCGCGGCTGCCAGTTCCTGATCGAAGGCCCATTGCTCGCCGCGCACCTCGCGGCCGGCAATGAAATTGTCTGCGCCCGAATCCCCGGCCTCGATGATGCCCATGACGTAGCGGCCGCCATTGGTCTCCATCGTCTCGAAACCGAGCAGGTCGAAGAGTGCGTGCACAAGTGAGCGTTCGCCGGGACGATGGACAAACTCGACGTGGTTCAGCCGCTGCGCGCCGACAATTTTCGCAGGTGCGTTCATGTTGAAGCCTCCCAATAGGTTTTCCGGTGCATCAACTGCCGCACGCATTGCTGTGTCAAGCACTTCACATCCACGGCGATGCCGGAAGCGGCGGTTCGGCCAGGCACCGGGGCGGCGGCCTTCCGACAAAGCGGCATTGCGCTGCGGCCGGCTAATCCAGCATCGCCATCAACGCAGGGGACAAGAATTCCTCTTCGCCCGCTATCATCTGCACCGCCAGACCTTGCGCATCGGCCAGGGCCATGCCCTCGGCCGGGCCGAGCACGGTCAGTGCCGTGGCCCAGGCGTCGGCTTCCATGCAGCTCGCGTGGAGCACGGTCACCGAGCGGACGCCGTTGGCCACCGGGCGCCCGCTGCGCGGATCGAGCGTGTGGGGATGGCGCTCGCCGTCCGCGTCGAGCCAGCGGCGGTAGTCGCCCGAGGTCGCCACCGAAAGTTCGTGCAGCGCCACACGCAGCGGGGCGACGGTCAAGCCGGGCGGGCGCTCGATATCGACCCACCAGGGCTGGCCCTCGGGCTTGACCCCATGCCCGCGCAGTTCGCCGCCGACTTCGAGCAGGAAGTGACGGGCGCCGCTTGCCAGCAGGCGCTCGGCGGCCAGGTCGGCGCCGAAGCCCTTGGCGATGCCCGAGAAATCCAGTTGCGCCGCTCCCAGCCGCCGCGCGCGCAGGCCGGGGCCGTCGAACTCGATATGCCCGCCCACCGCGGCCTTCGTCGCATTGTGGCCGGGGGCATCGGCGGGCGCGGGGGAAGGGCCGAAGCCCCAGAGATCGGCGGCACCGCCCAGCGCCGGATCGAAGGCGCCGCCGCTCCGTTCAGCCACTTCCAGCGCAGCTTTGAGAACGCGTGCAAACTCGGGCGGGATCGGCTGCCACTGGCCGGGTGCATTCCGATTGAAGCGCGATATATCGGATTCTGGCTCCCACTGGCTCATCTGCGCAACGACGCGGTCGAGCGCGGCCTGCACGACCTGCGCCGTGCCTTCGGGTGGCGAGACCGCGGACAGGCTCCAGCGGGTGCCCATCGTTTCGCCCGACAGCGTGACGATGCGGCCCGTCTGGTCACGGCCTGCGAAAGCCGCCGGCGAAAGCGTCGGCGGGATGGCGATGCGGGGCGCGCCGGCGTTCAATGAATGAAGATGATCGCCAGCAGCGCCGGTATGACTAGCCCCGCGCCGACCAGCGGCCATGTGATCGTGCGCTTGGCGGCGTGCAGCCAAAGCAGCACGAGCCCGGTCAGTGCGAAGACCAGGCAGGCCGCGGCGAACACGTCGATGAACCAGGCCCAAGCCTTGCCCGCGTTGCGGCCCTTGTGGAGGTCGTTGAGGTAGGAGACCCAGCCGCGATCCGTGTCCTCGCTGGTGACTTCGCCGGTGGCACGGTCGAGCGAGACCCAGGCGTCGCCGCCTGGGCGCGGCAAGGGCAGGTAGACCGCGTCGATCGACCATTCGGCCGGAACGTCGGTCCTGACCTTGAATTCCTTGCCGACCCATTCGGCGAGCTTGGGCGGCAGCGGTTTCTTGCTGTCGGGCTTGTCGTCCGGCGCGATCAGCGGCAGCAACGGGACAGGCAGGTGCGCCGCGTGCTCGGTGGTTACGGGCTTCGCCTCGATGTCCGCAGCGTGGTTGAGCGTGAAGCCGGTAGCCGCGAACAGCAGCAGCCCGATCAGGCTGATCGCCGAGCTCATCCAGTGGACGGTGATCGCCATGCGCAGCCAGTAGGACTTACGGCTCTTGGCTCGCGGGTTAGCGTTCGGCGTCGGGTCGGGCATCGGCGCCGCGGTTTCCTGCACTTTGAGGGTCGAATCGACAAGCCGCATATCGCGAACGATTCGCATTTACAACACGGAACGCCGCAGTGAGGGCTCCGATCCCCGCAGAAAACGGAACCTTGGGGGCATCGCGTGGTTCGTCATGCGGGAGTGGGGACAGAGAACCGAAAGGACCTTCTTATGTCCCGCTTGATGATCGCCGGTGCCCTCGCCCTCGCAGCTACGCTGCCGCTCGCTCCGGCCATGGCCCAACCTGACTATTCGGGGGCCGGCTATTACTCGGACGATCCTTCGATCACCGTCACTGCGCCGCGCATGCGCCACGAGGGCCGCACCTCGACCGGCGCGCCGATCCGCGTGGTCGAGACCGATAGCGTGGTCTATACGCGCGACCTCAATCTCAACACCCGCGCGGGCCGCCGCGAACTCGACCTGCGCGTTGCGGCTGCTGCCGATGAGGCCTGCAGCTTCCTCGACCAGCACTATCCGATGGACAACGCCCTCGATACGCCGCGCGAATGCCGCAGCAATGCGGTGAACATGGCCCAGGCGCAGGTCCGCGATGCCGTCGAGCGTGCGGCGCTCTACGGCGATTGAAGTTCGTCACCCCCTCCCGCCCCATGCGGGAGGGGTTTTCGCTGCGGGAAAATGCCGATCAGGCGTATCATGTCCTCCCAAAAACGGTGGAGGATGCGATGACGGAACATGTCTACAAGCTCACCGAAATCGTCGGCACGTCGCACGACAGCCATGACGCGGCGGTCAAGGCGGCTCTGGCGCGCGCCAGGCAGTCCTTGCGCAACATCCGCTGGTTCGAGGTCGTCGGCCAGCGCGGCTATATCGACGGCGAAACCGTGATCCACCAGGTGACGCTGAAGATCGGCTTCACCCTCGAATAACGCACCTCAGTAGGCGAGCTTAAGCCCCGGCCGCGGCCAATCGACTGCGACCAGCGTGCCGTAGCCCGACAGGGTGATGTAGGCGGTCTTCATGTCCGGCCCGCCGAAGGCAATGTTCGTGCAATAAGGCTCGGGCGCCTCGTGGAACTCCAGGAGGCCGCCTTCGGGCGAGAATACGCTGATGCCCGCGGCGACCAGCGACGCGACGCAAATGTTGCCGTTGGCCTCGATCGCCATCGAATCGAAGCGCTGGTAGCCGGTCGGCCCGCCGATGAAGCGGCCGCCGGCGGGCGAGGGCCAGGGCTCCTTCTGCACTTGGCCCGGTGAGAGGATCGGCCACGCCCAGACGCGCCCCGTCTCGGTCTCCGAGGCATAGAGCACATTGCCGTCGGGCGAGAGGCCGACGCCATTAGGCGTGATCATCGGAAACGCGACCTCGCGGATGAACGAGCCGTCCTCGGCCGCGTAGAAAATCGCGCCGCGGTCCATCAGCCGGTCGTAGCTCTTGCCGTGGTCGGTGAAGTAGAAGCCGCCCTTGCCGTCGAACACGATGTCGTTGGGGCCGGTGATCGCGATGTCGCCGCAGTGCGTGTAAAGCATCTGCACCGCGCCCGAGGACAGGTCGACGCGCTGGATGCCGGCGTTGTGGTAGTTATCGGCCTTGCCGTGCGGGCGGGTGTAGCCGTCTTCCTCGTACACCCAGTTGAAGCCGCCGTTGTTGCAGACGTAGACGCAGTTGTTCGGCCCCAGCGCCGCGCCGTTCGGTCCGCCGCCGAGTTCGGCGACGACTTCGCGGCGGCCGTCCAGCTGGCAGCGCACGAGCCGCGCGCCCTCGATCTCGACCACCAGCACCGAACCGTCGGGCATGACGATCGGGCCTTCGGGAAAGCGGAGGCCGTTGGTGATCTCGCGTGCCTGCAATTTCATGCGCTTAACCCTTCTTCCCGATCAGTTCGATGATGGCCGGGAAGTATTTGTCGCCAAGCCCTTCGTCCACCGCCTGCTTGTAATATTGCGCCGCACGGTTCGCCATGCGCGGCTCGACGCCCATTTCGCCGGCCAGCTCGATCGCATAGCCGAGGTCCTTGAGCACATAGGGCGAAGGGAAGGCCTTCTCGGGGAACTGGCGCGGGACCATGGCCTTGAGCCCGTGATTCTGCAGCGCGAAAGAGTTGCCCGAGCCGAGGCCCACGGCTTCCACCAGCTTGGCCGGGGCTACGCCGGCGCGCTCGGCGACGACCATCATCTCGGCGATTGCGGCGACGTTCTCGAACAGCAAGGTATTGTTGATCAGCTTGACCACCTGGCCGCAGCCGACGTCGCCGCAATGGGTGACGTCGCTGCCCATGTAGCCGAGCAGCGGGGCGATCCGCGCGAACAGATCGTCACTGGCGCCGACGGTGATCGACAGCGTGCCGTCCTGCGCCGCCTGTCGGGTGCGGGCGACCGGCGCGTCGGCGAACAGCATGCCGGCTTCGGCGAGGGCGGCGGCGACCTGGCGGGCATCTGCGACGCCGGTGGTCGACATGTCGGCGACGATCGTCCCCGGCTTGCCGTTGGCAGCGATGTCGGCACAGACGGCAGCGACCTGCTTGCCGCCGGGCAGCGAGAGGAAGATCACGTCGGCATTCTGCGCGACCTCGGCGACCGAGCTGGCGGCGATTGCACCCAGGTCGACCGTCTCCTGCAACGCGGCCTCGCTCATGTCGAAAGCATGGACCTTGCCCGCATGCTTGCGCACGACGTTGCGGCTCATCGGTCCGCCCATGACGCCGAGGCCGATAAAGCCGAGGGTGGGGGTGTCGTCACTCATGTCCTGTTATCCTCTCCGCGCTTCCCTGGCGCGATCAGTAGATGACTTCGGCCTCTTCCAGCGCCGTCCGCTCGTCGCGTCCCAGGCCCAGCAGCTCGCCGTAGACGTAGTCCTCGTCCTCGCCGAGCTTGGGGGTGCCGCGATGGATGCCGATCTCGGCGCCCTTCGAGAGCCGCATCGGCACGCCGACCGCTGCGCGGTGCTTGCCGTCGGGCTCCTGCACTTCGCAGATCGCGCCGCGCGCGCGCAGGTGCGGGTCGGCGGCGATCTCGGGCGTGGTCCACGAGGCGTGGGCGGCGATGCCGGCGTCCTGGAGCATTTCGGCAATATCGTCGGCGGGCAGTGTCGTGGTCCAGGCCGAGAGGATCGGCTCTAGCACGGCGCGGTTGGCATGGCGGTCGGTCGACTTGGCAAAGCGCGGATCGCCGGCGAGGCCGGGTTCGTCGATGATGCTCGCCAGCGCCTGCCACTCTTCGTCGGTGGCGACGGCGATCGAGACCCAGCGGTCCTCGCCCTGCGCCGGATAGACGCCGTGGGGGGCCATGGCGAGGTGGTCGTTGCCGATGCGGTGCGGTTCCTGCCCGGCCGCGGCGAGTAGCAGCGCTTCGCCGAGCAGCGAGCTTGCCACTTCGCGCGCCGAGACGTCGACCAGTCCCCCCCGGCCTGTCGCGCGGCGACGCTGGAGCGCGGCCATCACCGCGACCGCGCTATTCATACCCACCGTGTGATCCATGACGTGCCGCATCTCGACCGGTGGGCCATCCGCATAGCCGGTCATCTCGCCGAGCCCGCCCCAGGCGCCGAACAGCGGCGCATAACCGGCGAAGTGCTTGTCGGGTCCGCTCTGCCCCGAGGAGGAAACGCAGAGCATGATGATGTCCTGCTTGACCGCCTGCAGATCCTCGAAGCCGAGGCCGAGCCGGCCGATCACGCCGGGGCGGAAGCTCTCGGCCGCGATGTCGGATACCGCGACCAGCCGCTTGGCCAGCGCCACGCCCTCGGGCTTCTTCAGGTTGATCCGCACCGACAGCTTGGTCGAGGCGACCTGGTCGAAGGTCGCCGGGCCCATCCGGCCATAGACCGGGTGCGGCTTGCGGAAGGCGTCGGGGCGCATCGCGCTCTCGACCTTGATGACCTCGGCGCCGAGCTGCGACAGCAGATGCGTGCAGAACGGCCCGGCGTTGTGCACGGTGAAATCGGCGATGCGGATGCCGTGGAGCGGTTTCATGTCAGGCCTCCGCTCGTGCGAGATCATATTCGCCGAGCGCCGGCGGACCGCTTTCGAGCCGCAGCGCCGCGCCGTCGAACTGGAACGGCGAGACCAGCATGTCGAACACCCCGGCGCCGGTCTCGATCGGCTGGAACAGCCCGCGCACCTTCTCGTGCGGATCGCGCACGACTTCGGCGGGGGTGTAGTATTTCGCCAGCGGCACCGACAGCGCCTGGCCCTCGCGTACGATGTCCTCGACCTTGCGGACCGCTGCCCATGCGCGGATGTGCTGGTTGATCATCGGACCCTGGCGGCTGCGTTCGAGCGAGTCTTCGAGCGCCGGATCGAGCGCCCATTCGGGCTCGCCGAGCAGCTTGACCAGCCCGTGCCACTGCCGCTGCTCGAGCGTCAGCAGTTCAACATAGCCGTCGGCGCAGGGGATCACCCCGCCATAGCGGAACGAGCGTTCGACGCGGTGCTCGATCGATCCATCGCCGAGCCGTTGGATCGCGAAAGCGCCGACCGCAAGTGTCGCATCCTGGCTGGCAATATCGACGAACTGGCCGCCCGCCTCGGGCCGCACCCAGAGCGCGGCGAGCGCACCGAGCGCAGTGGCTATGCCGCCCTGCATCGAGCCGAAATGACCGTGGACCTTGAGCGGCGCGCGGTCGGGAAACATCTCGACCGCGAGCCCGTTGGGCAGAAGATAGCCTTCGCCCGAGGCGTGCTGGACCTGGATGTCCTCGCCCTTCCATTCGGCCTTGGCGCCATAGGCGCCGAAGGGCAGAACCGAGACATGGATCAGGTCGGGATGGCGCTGCACCACGCCCGCTTCGTCGAGACCCAGCGCGGGGCGTTCGCTGAGCGGTGTGTCATCAATCAGAATATCCGCTTCGCTCAGCAGTGCGGTCAGGGTTGCGCGGCCATGCTCGGTATCGAGCTCACAGACGCGGCTGCGGAAACCGGCAGCGAGATAGGCGAACAGCGCGGAGACCTCGTCCGTGAGGAACGGCGGCTGGCGGCGCAGCGGAGTGCCTTGTGGCGGCTCGACCAGGATCACCTCGGCGCCCATCGTGCCGAGCAGCCGCCCGGCATAGGCCGCAGCGACACCGCGCGCGGTGAGGATGATGCGCAGGCCGGTGAGTGGGGCGTTGGATTCAGTCATCGATGATCAGCCAATCCCCCTCCCGCTTGCGGGAGGGGTTAGGGGTGGGCAAGTGCGGCAAGACAGGGCGCCGGATCGACAGGCCCACCCCCGGCCCCTCCCGCAAGCGGGAGGGGGCGGCGCCGTCCGGCGAGCCGATCAGCGCACCACTGGCAGTTCGAGATCCAGCCCCGAACCGTCGACGAACACCTTCGTCTGCGGATCGAGCGACGGCAGGATCACGGTTGCCAGGCCCGGCGTGGTCAGTTCGCCGCGCTGGTTCTCGCCCTTGATCTCGATGTCGACGAGCGCGTAGCCGTCCTTCTTGTACTTGCGCGTCACGGTGCCGCGCGCCCAGGTGCAGTCGCCCATCGTGTTGAAGCGGCTCATGCGGGTGCGGATGCGCTTGAGGAAGCCCGCGTCGCCCATCCAGTTGGTGACGAGCGAAGCCATCCAGGCCGAACGCTGTGGGCCGTAGTCGTAAACGCCGGGGACGCCCACTTCCTTGGCCGTGGACTCGCGGTGATGGCCGATGCCCGTGTACTCGATGCCGCCGCCGGCTTCGGGGTTGCGGAAGAAGTGGCCCGGGTGCTTGACCGCGTTCTTGAAGATCACGCCGTGGGTGTGGCCGCGGCCGCAGCCGACGAGGAAGCCCATCGTGTCCATCAGGCTCAGCGGGCCGCGGACGATCTCGGGCAGCACGTCGCCTTCGTTGACTTCCTCGAAATAGCGGACGTTGCCGCCGCGGATGTTCTTCTCTTCGTCGAGGATCGCGTTGTCGATGTGCTCGAATTCCTCGGCGGTGTACTCATGCGTCTTGATGTCGGCATACTTGCCTGCCTCGCGCGCGGCCTTGCGCTCGTGGCGGGTGCAGGTGCCGAGAGCGCGGCTGACGAGTTCGCCGCGCTGGTTGTAATAGCTCGCCTCGACGTACTGGAGCACGAGCGTGCCCGAGAACTGGCTTTCCTTGACGTCGACGCCGACGACGCGCTCGATCGCGGTGATGCGGTCGCCCGGACGGATCTGGCGGAAGATTTCCCAGTCGTTGCCGGCATAAAAGCCGTGGACGCCCGGCAGGCCCCAGCGCGTGCGGCCGACCCAGCCGAAGGCCATCGGGAAGTTCGGGTGCGCGAGCATCGAGCCGTGGCGCGTCAGGCGGCCGACTTCGAGATCGCGGTAGAGCGGGTTCAGATCACCGATGCCGTTGCAGAAGTTGCGGATCGTGTCCTCGGTCGCGTCCTGCAAATAGGGGCCCTCGGGGCGCAGTTGCATGCCGATCATGTTCTCGGCCGCCTTGATCGCCTCGGGGGTGATCTTTCCTTCGGCCGCGGCGTGGCCGATGTCGGTTTCGGTGCTCATCGTGTGCTCCTGATGTGGCGCATCGAATGGGCGCCGATGCGAGGGTAGGGAATCGCAGTTGGTGCATAATGCATTATCTTGACGGGTCAAGCGGTGGAGCGGGGGCCGGCGGCCGTAATAGCGCTCAGGCGTTCCAGTCGAACTCGGTGCTGTTCACGATCGATCCGTAG
The DNA here is from genome assembly GCF_019075875.1 of Novosphingobium sp. G106. Lineage (NCBI taxonomy): Bacteria > Pseudomonadati > Pseudomonadota > Alphaproteobacteria > Sphingomonadales > Sphingomonadaceae > Novosphingobium > Novosphingobium sp. G106. The sequence continues at coordinate 5,538,882 of NZ_JAHOOZ010000001.1, forward strand.
CGGCCGAGGCAGGCGATCGCGTGCATATGCTCGTCGGGCGTCACGCCGGCGCAGCAGTCTTCGAGGATCACCACTTCATAATCGCGATCATGCGCCTCGCGTGCGCCGGAATGCACCACGCCGTTGGTCGAGACGCCGCACATCACGATCCGCTCGATCGCATTGGCGCGCAGGATAGGTTCGAGCGAAGTACCGTAGAATGGGCTTACCCGGTGCTTGACCACGTCGAAGTCACCTTCCGCCGGGGCGAGCTCGGGGTGGACCTCGGTGCCCTTGGTGCCGAGCTGGAAGATCCCGTTCTTGCGCGCGCCCGAGAAGATCGGCGAGGCCACCGGCGCCTCGCGATAGTCGGGCGAGAATCCGACGCGAACATAGCCGACCTTGGCCCCGGCAGCGCGGGCAGCGGCGATCGCCTTCGCGGTGTTCTCCAGCACGCCGCGTTCCTTGACCTGCACGCCGTAGGTCTGTGCGTTGAAGCCGTCCTCGGCGACGAGATCGTTCATCATGTCCATGACGAGGAACAGCGTTTTCTTCATGTTTCCAGGGCTTTCAGTCTCGATTGAATGAAGCGGTCAGGCGGCTGCGACGGAGTGCTTGAGCTCCAGCCAGCCCGCCTCGATATGCTGCCGCGTCGCCAGCATTGCCGCGGCGACGTCGCCGCCGATGAAGGCCTGGAGCAGGTCGCCGTGCTCGGTCGCGGCGCGGCTGACGCGGCCCTTGAGCTGGTTGATCAGGTCGAACGGATAGCGCGCCCAGAGGATCTGCACAAAATGCAAGGTCTGCGGCATCGCCGCGATCTCGAACATGCGGTGGTGGAAGCGGTAGTTGGCGGCGCGGGCGGTCTCGTTGTCGCCCGCGTCGAAGGCCGTGGCGAAGGCGTCGGCCATCTCCTTGAGCTCGGCGATGTCCGCGGCCGTCGCCCGCTCGACCGCGCCGCGCACGAGCTGGGTTTCGAGCAGGATGCGCAGGTTCAGCGTCTCGGTCGAGGCCTCGATGTCGAATGGTGCCACCACCGCGCCGCGGTAGCTATCGCCGCTGACGTAACCTTCGGCCTCGAGCAGCTTCAGCGCCTCGCGCACCGGCGTGATGCTGGTGTTGAGCAGGGTGGCGATTTCCTGCTGCTTGAGCCGCGCACCACGCGCGAAGCGGCCAGCGATGATGCCTTCGCGCAGGTAGTCGGCGACCTGTTCCTCCTTGGTGCGGAACTGCATCGTCATTCCGCAGGGAGTCCCGGCTGCAGGCCCGGCACCGGGTTGCGGTCGCCGCCGAAATTGCGATGCATATCATAAGGATAGATCGGCGGCTTGGTGCTGGCCTCGTCGAGCCGCACCATTTCCGCGTCGCTCAGCGACCACTGCGCCGCGGCGAGGTTGTCGGTCAGCTGCTCCATCGTCCGCGCACCGACAAGGATCGTCGCGACCCCGGCCTTGCGCGCGACCCAGTTGAGCGCGACCTGCGACAGCGAAACGCCGCGCTCCTGCGCGATTCCCTCGACCGCCGCGATGACGCCGCGGGTGTGCTCGTTGTCCATCGCGTCGACCGTGCCGCGCTGGCCGAGCCGCGTGTTCGAGGTGTCGGTCAGCGTCCTGAACTTGCCCGACAGATAGCCCGAAGCCAGCGGCCCCCAGACCAGCGCGCCGACGCCCTCGTGGACGCCGAGCGGCATCAGCTCGTTCTCGGCATTGCGGTCGAGCAGCGAGTAGCGGATCTGCTGGCTGATATAGCGCGTCACGCCCATCCGGTCGGCGGTGGCGAGCATGCGCATCTGCGTCCAGCCCGAATGGTTCGAGCTGCCGACGTAGCGCACCTTGCCCTGGCGGACGAGGTCGTCGAGCGCGCGCAGCGTCTCCTCGGGCGGGACGATCAGGTCCTGGTTGTGGATCTGGTAGAGGTCGATGTAGTCGGTCTTGAGCCGGCGCAGGCTGGCCTCGCAGGCGTTGATGATGTGGTGCCGGCTGGAGCCAAGGTCGTTCTCGCCGCGGCCCTGGCGCGAATAGCACTTGGTCGCGATCAGCACTTGCTGGCGGCGGGTGCCGAGGATATCGCCGAGCACTTCCTCGGACTGGCCCTCGGTATAAACGTCGGCCGTGTCGAACAGGTTCACGCCGGCGTCGATGCAGGTGTCGATCTGGCGCTTGGCCTCGGCGCCGCGGGTATCGCCGACATTGCCGAACATGCCGTGGCCGTCACCGAAGGTCATAGCGCCGAAGCTGAAGACCGAGACTTTGAGGCCGCTGCGGCCGAGCAGGCGATATTCCATGTTTCCTGTCCCTTATGTCGGTTTGGGGCCCTTGTCGCGGACGGGCGCCCAGGTGAATTCCTCGGGATTGAAGCCCCTGACGGCGCCCTTGTCCAGCAGCGCGGCGACTTCGTCATCCTTATAGCCGAGCGCGCCGAGCACTTCGACCGTGTGCTCGCCGAGTTCGGGCGGGGGTGAGCCCGGTTCCACCTCGTGCTGGCCGGGGAATTCGGGGACTTCGAATTCGAGCCCGCGGAAGCTCAGTTCGCGCAGCTTGCCCGGCTGGCGCGCCTGCGGGCGGTCGAGCACGCGCTCGAGCGGCATGACCTCGGCGAAGCCCAGCCCGGCGGCGCCCAGCCGCTGCTCGATCTCGGCGAAAGTGAACTTGTCGACGCCCGCGCGCACCGCGGCTTCGACCGTGTCGCGCGCCTTCTTGCGGTCGCGCAGCTTGGCGAACGCCTCCATCCCGGCCTCGGGCATGTCGAGTGCCTTGGTCAGCTTGGCCCAGTGCGCGTCGGTCAAGGTCAGCAGGTATACCCAGCGGCCGTCGCTGGTGAGGTAGGAACCATAGCCGGGCATGGCGAATTCGCCGCCGGCCTCTTTCTCGGGCCGGCCGAGCAGCTGGGTCTTGAGCTGCACGCCCGCCAGGTCGCGTGCGGCGAGGTGGAGGCCGGTCTCGTAGAGGCCGATCTCGATCGTGCGATCGGCTTCGGTCGCGGCCGGGTTCATCATCGCCGCCATGATGCGGATGACGGCGAAAGTGCCGGCAAATTGGTCGTGGTACGAAGGCCCGAGCCGGCTCGGGCGGCCGTCGATGCGGTGATCGTCCATCACGCCGGTGGCGGCCTCGGCGACGGGGTTGGTCGCGAGGTCGTCGGCCTGCGGGCCGTGGGCATAGCCCTTAATGTGGCAGTGGATGATCTCGGGGTTCACCGCCCGGCAATCGGCAGCGGTGACGCCCAGCTTGCGCGAGGCGGCGGGCGCCAGGTTGTGGATCACCACGTCAGCGCTCGCGACGAGCTTGAGGAACACGTCCTTGCCCTCGGCCGTCGTCAGGTCGAGGCAGACGCCTTTCTTGCCGTGGCTATAAGCGATGATCGTGCCCGAAGGACCGCCGCGCACCAGCGAACGAGTCGTGTCGCCGCTCGGCGGCTCGATCTTGATCACCTCGGCGCCCAGATTGGCGAGGATATGCGTCGCGAAAGGCGCCGCGACCATGGTGCCGAGTTCGATGATCCGGCGGCCGGCGAGAGGTTTGGAATTGCTCATCGCGCTCTCGATAAAGATAATGCATTATATATCAAGTCTGGCATAGAGCCTCCCGCGTGGTTATGGCGCCCGCCGGTTGAGTCAGGAAAGCGAGCAGCGATGAGCGAAGATTTTTCGGCCTGGGTGGGCAAGAGCGAAGAACTGGTCGAAGTGCTCGAACCGGCGCGCAGCAATGCCCTGCGCGCGGCGCTTGGAGAGACTGACGTGCTCGCTGCCGGCGCCGAACTGCCGTTGCTGCACCACTGGCTCTATTTCTGGAACGTCCAGCCGCCCGCGGGCCTTGGTCCCGACGGCCATCCGGCCAAGGGCGGCTTCCTGCCGCCGGTCCCGCTGCCGCGTCGCATGTGGGCGGGCGGGCGCCTGAAGTTCCACGCGCCGCTGCTGCTCGGCGAGAGCGTGACCAAGACCTCGACGATCCTCAAGATCGAGGCGAAGAGCGGCAAGAGCGGCAATCTCGTCTTCGTTACGGTCGAACACAAGCTGGCAGGCGGCCACGGCCTGGCCATCACCGAGGAGCAGGACATCGTCTACCGCGAACCGGCCGCGGGCACGGTTCCAGCGCCGGTCGATAACGGCGAGCTGCCCGAAGCCGGCTGGCGCCGCGAAGTCGATCCGAACACTGTGCTGCTGTTCCGCTATTCGGCGCTGACGATGAACGGCCATCGTATCCATTATGACCGGCCCTATGCCATGGGCGAGGAAGCCTATCCCGCGCTCGTGGTCCACGGCCCGCTGCAGGCGACGCTGCTCGCCGATCTCGCGGTGAAGAATCTCGGCGGCAAGCGCCTTGCGACTTTCGATTTTCGCGGCATGTCGCCCGCATTCGACGGCACCACGCTGCACGTCTGCGGCGACGCGGGCGAGGGCGGCGCGAGCCTCTGGACCCAGCAGGGCGCGACCAAGAACATGACCGCGACGGTCACCTGCAGCTGATCGACGGCGGGTTAGGGTGACACATGTGCCACCCTGTTACCTGCTCGATCTGCTAAATTCGTTTTTACGATCAGTATTTTATCGCGACGGCCTGTAGGTGACAGTTTTCCAACCCAGACTGTAGCCCGACGATTTCAAAGAGCCGAAGCGAAGTGCCTCGCCAAGGATGGCAAAGCGCGGTGAAGTAGGAAAACGCTTTCCTGTCGCTTCTAGATCGTTTCCGAAGTCAAAAAGATGCGGCCCGCGGCACAGGGCCGGGGCCGCTAGGAGAAGGCGGGTGGGCAAAAGCGTTCGCCCGCCTCCTGGGTCGCATTTTTTAGGCGATCGGTGGCTTTACGTCCCGCTTGCGAAATTCACCGCGGGTACGAAACCAGAGCATTTTAAACAGGCATCCTCGTGCTTCTCTCGCCTAATTACGTGAACTTACCACCGCGAACTGATCGAGGTCCGAATGGTGGGTGCTGGTTGGAAGATCGCAGGGTCTAGAGCCTCTGCTCATGCGGGCTCAGGCTGCGATACAGGGCGGTCAGTTGGGATCGATATAACATTGCCAGTTGAGAGTGGCCGAGCCCCGCTTCTTCTGATGGAGCCTGTCGCGCCAACCATTCTTCATGGGCAATTCGAGATTCGCAATATTCGATTTCATTCTTAGTCACGAATATCCTTTCTATTGAATCTGCATGGCACGTTGTCAAATACAAGACTCAGTTAAAAATGAGGCGGTAACACCTTTTTTGTAGTCCGGGTATTTTCTGATTCCGCCCTTGTCCTGGAACTTCTATGACGCTTAGGTGCTGGACAGGTATACAGCAAAAGATAGGTCTATATTCTGGACCGATCGTGGGGCGTCCGCTGGGCGACCATTTCGCGCCAGGCGGGGCCGGATCTTTGGGGGATTCGGGATGTGGCACGCGTAGGCGGGATTTTCGGCAAAGCAGCCAAGGCACTCGGGTTTTCGGTGCTGACACCGGAATACGAGATAATTCTCGCCCTCGTAGATGCTCCAAGTCTGACGGTTGATCAGCTTCATGAGCGATCGTCGCTTTCCCGGGCGGGTTTCTTCAACACGATCGAGCGGCTCAAGAGCCTGGAACTGATCATATCTGTTTCCGACGTCATCGATCGCAGGAGAAGGAGCTACATGCTATCCGACGATCTGAGGGACATCATTTTTTACCGCTTCCGAAAATACCGTGTCGACTATTCCCATCACGAAGGCGACAAGAACAGAGGGCAAGATTTCATTACAAGGGAGCTGACGGCGCGGCGCGAAAGAGGGCTCGACTATTTTACCTGCGAGTTCCGCATACTGTTTTATCTCTATTTGAATTCGGACCTGCCGAACCACGCCTTACGGGGATTGGTGGATGCTTCGGATACAAAGTTCCATAACAGCCTCAAAGTTCTGCTCGAAAACGATCTGATCTCGGTGTCCTCGGAATCCAGCGACAAGCGCATCAAGCTGTACAACGTCGGCTGTCTCGTCCGACTGGTCATGCAACAGCTTCACGCCGACATTTTCAGCTGGCTCGATGTGCGTGACGCGGCCTGCGCACAGCCCGACCATCCTCCGCCGATGGAATGCGTCGAAAGGTTGGCGGCTTCCAAGGGAGATCGGCCCCGGTCGGGCGCCTGACTTCCGTTTCCCTGCGATCGGACAAGCGGCAGGCGACCCGCTCATGCCGGATAGCTCAACTCTGGAAATCCGCTTCGGGCAGCAGGTCCGTCGCGAGCGCGATCGCCACCATGTGGGTGGTATTGTGCGCCCGCAGCTTCAGCCGCATGCTGTCGAGATGGGATTGGACGGTGCGATAGGTGATCCCGCACCGGCGTCCCACCTCTTTCGCGGAACAACCGATTGCGACCAGCGCGAGGATTTCGAGCTCGCGCCCCGTCAGCGTCGGCATCGAATAGGCCATATTCATCGATTTAGGACTCCCTGGGCACGCTCGATCCGGCGTGCCTTTGATGTTTTGTCGTTTTGGGAAGGGTAAATGGTTCAAATAAATCCGTTGGGCGCGGCCCTCAGCGGGTCTCGCGGCGGCCCGGGATCATGGCGCCAAGCACGCCGTCGCGCAGAACCAGCACGTGCAGCAGCGCCGCGCCGGCATGGAGCCCCACCAGCGCGAGCAGGACGGTCGCAATTGTGGCGTGGACACTGTGGAGGAGGTGGGCGACATGGCCGTTGGGCGCCATGAAGGACGGCACGTCCACACCGAGCAGCGAAACCGCTTCCCCGCGTGCCACGCCCTGGAGAAAGCCCGTCACCGGTTGGGCGAGCAGGATCGCGTAGAGCGCGAATTGGGTGACCCGGGCCGCCAGAGCCTGGATGCGCGGCGTGGCGGCGGGCAGGGGTGGTGCGCTGCCGCGCGCCAGCTTCCAGCCCATCCGAACGAGCGTGGCGAGCCATACGAGCAGACCGAGCGAGCGATGCAGGCTCAGCAGCATCATGGCGCTGTCGCCGTCGCTTGCGCGCTCCTGCGCCCAGGCCGTGCCGAACAGAGAGATGATCAGCAGCAGAGTCAGCCAGTGCAGCGCCATCGAAAAACCGTCGTACCGCCGCGGCGTCGAGGTCTCGAAGCGCGCGCGGGGTTGGAGCGCAGTGCCTTCGATCACCCGCACTCGGGGCTCGGTCCGAGACCGCGTCGCATCACAAGGATTCATTTTCGTCTCCAGCAAAAAGGGTGCCGGAACGGCCGCGTTCTGCGCGAACCCGACCGCTCTTTGGCCGATAGACGGGAGGGAGGGGGGAATTTATTCCCGACGGGCTCAAGCGAGGCCGATTTCGGCTTCGGGAATAAAACCGGTGCCCGCTGCGTCTCCTCGTCGAACAACATGGAGAAGCGGGATGTTCGTGAATTTCCGGACGCAGAAGTTTGCAGGCGTGCTCGGCAAGATGGGGCGTTCGACCCTGGTGCTGGCACTATTTGCCGGCTCTCTGTCGACGCTCGTCGTGGCAGAGGCGCAATCGCCCTCCGACGTTGTCCGGATAGACGTGACGCTGTCGAACTTCCGGTTCGATCCGAGTGAGATCGAACTCGTCCACGGGCGCCAATACGCCCTGCATTTCGTCAACGCCACCGGCGGCGGCCATGACTTCGCAGCTCGGAAATTCTTCGCGGCCGCAGCGATGACGTCCGATCAAAGGCGGCTCGTCGAAGTCGGCGAGGTGGAGTTAAGGGGGCATGAAGAGAAGACGGTGGTTCTGATTGCTCCGGACCCCGGGACTTACGAGTTCCACTGCGGTCATTTCATGCACTCGGCCCTCGGCATGACAGGCCGCATCCAGATCCAGTAATTGCGCGCGAGTTTTCTCGGCGTCATGTCACAAATCCTGCGGCGAGGTCGTCAGGAGTGCTAAATCAGCTCGTAGGAGACCTCGCTATGTCCTCAAGCCGCAACCTCGCCGCCGACGCCGACACGCTCCGCGCGCTGCACGTCCCCGGAACGCCGCTGCTGCTCGCCAACGTCTGGGACCCGACCGTCGCCCAGGCGGTCGAGGCCGGCGGGCTGCCGGCGATCGCCACGGCAAGCGCGGCCGTGGCGCCGGTAAGCGGCTTCGAGGATCACGGCCATATGCCGCCCGAGGTCGCGTTCGCGGCGATCGCGCGGATCGCCGGCGCGGTGTCCTGCCCGGTCACGGCCGACTTCGAGGACGGCTATGGCCTGCCGCCGCGTGCCATCGCCGAGCGGCTGATCGCCGCGGGGGCCTGCGGGCTGAACCTCGAGGACAGCGACAACCGCGGCGAGGGGCTGATCGATGCCGCGGCCCAGGCCGAGCGCATCGCCGGCATTCGCCAGGCCGGCGAGGTATTGGGCGTGCGGCTGGTCATCAACGCGCGCGTCGACGTGCACATGAAGCAGGGCACGCCCGCCGAGGGGCTCGACCGCGCGCGGCGCTATCTGGATGCGGGGGCCGACTGCATCTACCCGATCTTCCTCGCCGATCCCGCCGTTATCCGCGACTATGTCGCGCTGGGGAACGTCAACCTGCTCGGCCGTCCGGGCGGGCTTACCTTCAAGGAGATGGCCGATCTCGGTGTCGCGCGGATCAGCCTCGGGCCGCTGCTGCACAAGGCTATGCTCGCGCGGATGACCCAGGCGGCCGAGGCTTTCGCCCGGCTCGACGACGCGGCGGTCTGGTCCTGACCGTTTCCGCGCATAGTCCCTGTTGACTGTAGCAAGCGCTAGGTAAACACTGCCGGCGAGGGCGTGCGATTCCGCAAAAAGCGGAACGCACGCCATGACCTCACGGGAGCGGAAGCCATGCAGTACAACGTGATCTCGGCAGACAATCATATTCTAGAACCGCGCGACCTGTTCACCACGCGCCTACCCAAGGAATACCGTGACCGCGCCCCGCGCGTGATGCGCGGCGAGGATGGCGGCGACGGCTGGTCGTGGGACGGCAAGACGGTCGACCGCACGCTGGGCATCGAGGCGACCGCGGGCCGCGCGGTCAAGATCAGCGGCTATACCTGGGACGAGATCCTGCCCGGCAACTACGACGGCGCCGCCCATCTGGCCGACATGCAGCAGGAAGGCGTCGACGCCGCGGTGCTGTTCCCCTCGGTGCCGCTGATGGCCTGGTCGATGCACGACGATCCCTATGCGCTGGCGCTGATGCAGACCTTCAACGACTGGGTGTTCGACGATTTCTGCGCGGCCGATCCCAAGCGGCTGATCGCGCTGCCGATGATGCCCGTGCATCACGGCATGGACGTGCTGCTGGCCGAGCTCGACCGCGTGCTGAAAAAAGGCGCGCGGGCAGTGCATATCCCGGTGTTTCCCGACAAGCCCTATATCGATACCTATTGGGATCCGTTCTGGGCGGCTGTCGCCGATGCCGGGGTGCCGCTCTGTATCCACCGCACCTCGGGCGGGATCGACACTTCGACCAAGGCCAACTTCCAGTTCAAGGTGCCCGGCGTGAACGTTGCGGGCACGGTCATCCGCTTCTTCTCGGGCGTCGAGCCGCTGACCCTGATGATCTTCACCGGCGTGTTCACGCGCCACCCCAAGCTCAAGATCATGGATGCCGAGGTCAACTTCGGCTGGATCCCCTACTGGAAGCAGCAGATGGACCAGTCGTTCGAGCAGCAGAAGGGCTGGGCGAAGTTCCCCTTCGAGACCAAGCCGAGCGAGACGCTGGGCAAGAACGTCTTCGTCAGCGTGCTCGACGACAAGATCGGCTTCGACCTCGTGAAGCTCGACCCGCAGATGGCCGACGTGGCGCTGTTCTCGATCGACTATCCGCACTCGGTTTGCCTCTGGCCGAACACGGCGAAGTACATCGAGGAATCGACGGCGGGCGTCGATCCGGTCGCCAAGCAGAAGATCCTCTCGGGCAATGCCGTGAAGCTGTTCAACCTGGATTGAACGATGCGACAGCCTGTCCCCCATTTGGGGATAGGCGGTCGCAGCACGCGCCTTATACCCTTGCTATATACGAGCCATGATAGCTCTTATCTGGTTTGACAGCCGGGGCGTGCCCGGCCATCTAGGCGACCGATAAGCACTGCCGGCACCTGCTCCGCGGGATGCCGGTTGGTCGACGGTGGAGGCAGGACATCTTATGGAAATGAAGGGTGAGCAGAGGATCGCGGCACCCCGCGCGAAAGTGTGGGAAGCGCTGAACGATGCCGAGGTCCTGCGGAAATGCATCCCCGGCTGCCAGTCGCTCGACAAAGAGGGCGACCGCATGAAGGCCGTCGTCGAGATCAAGATCGGGCCGATCGGCGCGCGCTTCAACGGCGCGGTGACGATCTCCGACGCCAATCCGCCCGAAAGCTACACGATCAGCGGCGAAGGGCAGGGCGGCACGGTCGGCAATGCCAAGGGCGGCGCCAAGGTGCGGCTGACCGAAGTCGATGGCGGCACGCTGTTGTCCTATGAAGTAGACGCCCAGGTCGGCGGCCGGCTGGCGCAGCTCGGCGGGCCGATCATCGATGCCACGGCCAAGCAGCTGGCCGGCAAGTTCTTCACCAAGTTCGGCGATGTCGTCGAAGGGCCGCCTGCTGGCGCGGCGCCCGAGGCCGCTCCCGCCACAGTCGCCGGCGCCGCACTGGCTGCCGCCGCTTCCGGGGTCGCGGTCGCTGCCCCGCAATATGTCTCTGCGGCGCCCGCATCGGGCGGTACGCTCTGGGGCTGGATCGTCGCTGTCGCGCTGGCGGTGGTCACCGGCTTCCTCATCGGCCGCAGCACCGAGGGTGAGATCTGGATGATTGGTGCGATCCTGACCGCGGTGGTTGCCGCCGCCGCCGGCTTCGAGGCCGGCAAGCGCAATGGAGCCGGGCGATGAAGCCCGCCCCCTTCGACTATGTCGCGCCGCGCTCGGTCGCCGAAGCGCTCGACACGCTGGCCGAGGCCGGCGGCGGCGCAACGCTGCTCGCTGGCGGGCAGACGCTGATGCCGCTGCTCGCGCTGCGCATGAGCCAGCCGTTCATCTTGGTCGACGTCAACAAGATCGACGGCATCGCCGGGATCAGCCACACCGCCGACACTACGCGGATCGCCGCCGGCACGCGCCAGGCCGTGGCGCTGGCCGACCAGGAGCTCAAGGCCGCGCAGCCGGTGTTCAACCTGGCGCTGAGCCATGTCGGCCACCACCAGACGCGCAACCGCGGCACGATCGGCGGCTCGGTCTCGCTCGGCGAGCCCGCGGCCGAAATGCCCGCGACCGCCGTCGCGCTCGGCGCCGAGATCGAGATCCATTCGCGCGAGCGGGGCGTGCGCCGGGTCAAGGCCGACGAATTCTACCTCGGCCCCTACATGACCGTGCTCGAACCCGACGAACTCGTCACCGCGATCCACTACCCGCGCTGGCCGGCGAATACGCTGACCGTGTTCCGCGAAGTGGCGCAGCGGCCGGGCGACTTCGCGCTCGTCGGCCTCGTCGGCGCGGTCCATGTCGAAGCCGGCAAGATCGCCCGCGCCGGCCTCGCCTGGTTCGGCATGGGGCCGACACCGATCAAGGCCCGCCAGGCCGAAGCGGCGCTGCTGGGCCAAGCCGTGGGTGACATCGACGCCCAGGCGATCGCCGAGCTCGCGGTCGCCGACACGGCGCCCTTCGAGGATCACCACGCCACGGCGCATTACCGGCGCACCGTCGGCCGCCGCATTTTCGCGCGGACCTTGAGCGAAGCACTTACCAGCAGGCAGGCGGCATGAGCGAGCACGTAATCGAAGTCAGCGTCAACGGCCAGCGCGTCAGGGCGCATGTCGAGGCGCGCCGGACGCTGGGCGATTTCCTGCGCATCGACGCGGGTTTTACCGGCACGCACCTCGGCTGCGAGCACGGCGTCTGCGGCGCCTGCACGGTGATCGTCGATGGCCTTGCCGTGCGCTCGTGCCTGATGCTCGCGGTCCAGGCCGACGGCGCCGCAGTGACCACGATCGAAGGCCTGGCCGAACCCGACGGTACTTTGAGCCCGGTCCAGCAAGCAATGCGCGACAACCACGCGCTGCAGTGCGGTTTCTGCACGCCGGGTGTGGTTTGCACGATGACCGCGATCACCGCGAACGACGCCCAGCCCACCGAAGACCAGATGATCGCCGCAATGTCGGGCCACATCTGCCGCTGCACGGGCTACCAAGGCATTCGCCGCGCGATCCGCCAGCTCACCGGCACCGCTCAGCCCGCCGGCCACGACCATGGGGACCACGCGTGAACGCTCCCATGGAGCCTCCCGTTCGCGGCGTGGGCGCGACCCGCTACATCGGCAAGCGCGTTCCCCGCAAGGAAGACGGCCGGCTACTGACCGGCAAGGGCACTTTCGTCGACGACGTCGCCGTGCCCGGCATGCTGCACGTTGCCTTCCACCGCAGCCCGATCGCCCGCGGCAAGATCAAGTCGATCGACACCGCCGCGGCGAAGGAGATTCCCGGCGTCCATGCCGTCCTGACCTTCGACGATTTCCGCGATCGGCAGATGACGCTGCTGACCTTCTATCTGACGCCGTCCGAAGTGCCGTGCCCGGTGCTGGCCGACGGCGAAGTGCGCCAGGTCGGTGATCCGGTGGTGATGGTGATCGCCAGCGACCGTTATATCGCCGAAGACGCCGCCGGGCTCATCACGGTTGAATACGACGAAGAAGACCCGGTCGTCACGATCGCGGATGCCCGCTCGGGACCGCCGGTCCACCCCACGACCGAAAACAACATCGCCCAGCAGATGGGCATCGACGAGGACGAGGACCTCGAGGAACTGCTGGCCAAGGCGCCGCATCTCGTAAGCCGCACGATCGTCCACCAGCGCATCGCGCAGTCGCCGATGGAGACACGCGGGGTCGTCGCGCAGATGCAGGGCGACGAGGAGCTGCTGGTCCACATCACCTGCCAAAGCCCGCACATGGTGGCGCGCTGGCTGCAGATCGCGCTTGGCCTGCCGAACATCTCGGTTCGCGTCATCGCCAAGGACGTCGGCGGGTCGTTCGGCCTCAAGAACCATCCGTGGCGCGAGGAAGCCGCGACGATCGCCGCCGCCATGATGCTCGGCCGGCCGCTCAAGTGGATCGAGGACCGGCTCGAGAGCCTCACCGCCTGCAACCAGGCGCGCGAGCAGGAGATGACGACGCGGATCGCCTTCGACAACGAGGGCAAGATCCTGGGGGCCCATTCGGACTATTCGAGCAACAACGGCGCCTATCCGCAGGGCGCCGACGCCAACGTAGCGGTCCATGTGTTCATGTGGGTTGCCTACAAGGTGCCCTATCCGGGCTTCATTACCCGGGCCTGGTACAGCAACACTCCCGGGCTGGCCGCCTATCGCGGCCCCTGGGCGATGGAATCGCTGGCGCGCGAGGCGATGCTCGACGTTGCCGCGCGGCAGATCGGCATCGATCCGGTCGATATCCGCCGCAAGAACCTCGTGACGCGCGCCGAGCTGCCTTTCACCACGCCGATGGGCATTCCGGTCGACGATATCTCGCCGGCCGAATGCTTTGAGAAGCTGCTCCAGAACTTCGACGTGAAGGCCTTCCGCAAGGAACAGGCCGCGGCGCGCGAGCAGGGCCGCTATCTCGGTCTCGGCATGGCCGCCTATGTCGAGCCCACGGGTTCGGCCGGTTCGATGGCGCCGATGACCGGCGAGCTCGCGCAGATCCGCGTCGAGCCGACCGGCAAGGTCACCGCGTCGATGTCCACCCATTCGCAGGGTCACGGCACGCAGACGACGATGGCGCAGGTCATCGCCGACCAGCTCGGCGTGCCCTATGAGGACGTCACCGTATTCGAGGGCGACAGCTCGCGCGGCGGCTTTGCGCCGGGCGCGGCCGGCAGCCGTCAGGCGGTGCTCGGCGGCGGCGCTTCGATCAAGGCGTCGAAGCTGCTCAAGGAAAAGATCCAGACCGTCGCGGCGCACCTGCTCAATGCCAGCCCCGAGAGCATCACGATCGAGAACGGCATGGTCCTGGTTGCTGGCGCCGAGGAAATGACGCGCAGCCTCAAGGAGATCGCCGAGATCGCCTATGGCGAGCCGATGCGCCTGCCGCCGGGAATGGAACCGGGGCTGGAAGCGCAGTTCCGCTATCAGCCGCCGCCGATGACCTTCACCAGCGCGGCGCATATCTGCGTGGTCGAAGTCGATGCCGAGACCGGCTTCGTCAAGATCCTGCGCTGGATCTCGAGCGAGGACTGCGGAAACCTGATCAACCCGGCCGTGGTCGAAGGTCAGGTTGCGGGCGGCCTTGCCCAGGCGATCGGTACCGTCCTGCTCGAAGAGGTTCATTTCGACGATCGCGGCAATCCGACAGCGGCGACCTTCAAGGACTACATGCTGCCGGCGATCACCGACGTGCCGGACTTCGAATATGTCCACGCGCATATTCCGGCGAACAACGAGGGCGGCTTCCGCGGCGTGGGCGAGGGCGGCGCGATCGTCGGCCCGCCGACGCTGTTCAACGCCATCGCCGATGCGCTTTCGCCATTCGGCGACCTGCCGATCCAGCTGCCGGTTACGCCGTCGAAGATCCTCGATCTGATCGAGGGGGTATCGAGCCAGCCGGCGCCGCCCGTCGAAGCGCCGGTGACGGCTACGCCCGAAGAGGCCGCCAGCCCTTCGGCCGCGCTCGCCGGGGTGGAGCCAGAGGCGGTCGAAGCGGCGGTGGATCCAGCGGCGATCGATGGCGACTGGAACGTGACCATGCAGCCGCCGATCGGCCCGGAGCAGCAGATGGTCGCCACCTTCCATACCGATGGCGGCACGCTTACCGGCAAGCTCGACGCACCCGAAGGCGCGCAGGAGTTCGCCGGGACGGTCAACGGCAACCGGCTCAAGTGGGAGATGAAAGTCACCACGCCGATGCCGATCACGCTGAAGTATGATCTTACCGTCGAGGGCGATGCGCTGTCGGGCAGCGCCAAGCTCGGCATGTTCGGCAAGGCCAAGGTTTCGGGCACGCGGGTTTAAGAGCGTGATCGCCTTACCCTGACATCGTCATCCCGGACTTGATCCGGGGGCCGACTCATTGCGTGCGGACGCGAGGTCGAAAAGTAGCGGGACCCCGGATCAAGTCCGGGGTGACGAACTTTGTCTGGCCAAAGGTGATTGCACTCTAAATCAGCTCCGCCCAGGCTACCCGCCGCATCGGCCCGTGCTCGGTCGCGCCGAAGGGCCAGCAGGTGGCTAGCGCCAGCATCGGACGCGCAGGATCGCCGGGGACGGCGAAACGGTCCCAACGCACTGTCTGGAAGCCGGTGACGCGGTAGCGCTGGTGGGTCCCGTCGATCCGCTCGACCACGACCTCATCACCCGCGCGCAAATCGCGGACGAATTCGAAATGGGTGTCGCGGTGCGCGGCGAGGACGGTGACGTGGTCGTTGCCGCGCAGCTCGGTCGGGCCGAAAGCCATGGCCTGCCCCGAACCGCCCGACAGCACAACGTCGCTGACGCCCAGCCGTTTGACCGACACCCGCGCGGCGGGGGCGGTGTCGGCCCAAGGCCAGGGCTTGACCGGGCGGTGCTCGGCGAGGCTGGCATCGAAGGCACGGCCGAGCAGGACCTGCGCGACCTGCGCCTTGACCGGTATCCAGGCACCTTGCGCCATCGTTATCAGCCCTATCGCGCAGACACCGAGGAAGAGGGCACGCCCCGCGGCGCGCCCTCCGTTGCGGATTGGAGTAAGGCGCCGGATCACGCTGCCGCTCCCGACTTGCGGCGGCGGCCGAAGGCGAAGAGGCCAGCGAGGCCCAGAGCGAGGGTGGCGAGTCCGCGCTCGATCGTACCCATGAAGCCGGTCGCGGTCTGCGGCAGGTCCATCGCCTGGCTCTGGTCGGCAGCGCCGTCCGCTCCCGCCTTGGGCGCTTCGCCGGCCGCACCGTTCTCGCCGAACAGCGTATCGAAGTCCCAGCCCGCGGGCAGCAGCACCGGCAGTTCCTCCTGTGTGAGCTTGGCCCCGGCCGGGCGCGAGGGCGTCTCGTCGACCGCGACGAGGCTCGTCTGGCGGGTGACGATCGAATAGTCGAGCCCGAGCTTGGCCACCGCCTCGTCGGCCGCGGCGTCTTCGATCTGGCCCGAAGCGCGTTGCGCTTCGACATCGGCGATCGAGCGGTTGGCCCAGAGCTTGGCCACGGCCGGGCTGTCCTGCGCCGAGGCAAGATCGACGCTCTGGCTCCACGGCGTGTCCCCGATCATGCCCTTGACCGTCAGCTTGCCCGACAGACTCTCGCCCTTGCCGAGCAGAACTAGCGGCTCGCCGGCATAGAGGTCGGGCAACTGCTTCGGCGTCAGGTCGAGCGGAGTGCCGTCCACCGTCACCGAGAGGTCGTGCGCCGCAGGCGTGCGCAGCCGTTCGAGCAGCGCGGTCATCTTGGCGTTCACCTCGCCTCCTTCGCCGATGTTGGTGTAGGTGCCGCGCCCGGCCTCGGCCATGCGGCGCATCAGGTAGTTGTTCGGCGCCGAGCCGATGCCGACCATGAATACGCGGCTCTTGCCGCCGTGCGCGGCGATCTCGGCCATCATCTCGCGTTCGTTCGAGAGGTCGCCGTCGGTCAGGAACACGACCTGGCGCACGGCCGGGCCGGTATCGTCGTCGACCAACGCGGCTTTCAGTGCAGGCAGCATCTCGGTGCCGCCGGCGGCTTCGAGCCCGTCGGCAAAGCGCTTGGCGAGGACGATCTGGTCGGGGCTGGCCTGCATCGAATGGTCGAACAGCTGGGTCATCGTATCGTCGAAGCGGATGACGTTGAAGCTGTCCTCGGGCCGCAGCGTATCGAGCGCGTGCTCGAGGCTCTGCTTGGCCGCTTCCATCGAGGTGCCGCCCATCGAGCCCGAATTGTCGATGACGAAGACCATCTCGCGCGGCGGCACCTTGCCGATCTTCTGTGTGGCCGGCGGGGTGATCGCAGCCATGAGGTACTGCTGGCCGTTCAGGGTCTGGCGGAACAGGCCGACGGTCGGGTCGGCGCTGGCCGAACGCCAGCGCAGCTCGAAGTCGCGGTCGGCCGGCTCCTCGCCTTGGGCGAGCGTGACCGTGCGCGCCATCGGCCCCGCCTCGGCGACATTGATGCGGTGGTAGGGGCTGATGATGTTCGCCGGCGCGAAGCCGGGCGCGAGGTGCACGGTGATCGACACCGGGTTGAGCGCGTCGGCCAGCGACGGCGCGGCGATCGGCGCCGTCACGGCGGCAGCGTCGGCCAAGGCTGCGGGGTCGGGGCCGACCGCGGGGCTCGCCAGCGTGTGCGGGGGAACGTAGCGCGCGCCGACGACCAGCGGCAGCCGCAACGCGAACTCGCCGCCGAGCTGGCGGACGGGCGCCTGGTACTCGATCGAGATCAGCACGGTCTCGTGCGGGCCGACGTTGGCGACGTTGTTGCGGAACAGGTTGGGCCGCTCGCTCTCGACGAGGCCGGCCTTCTGGCCCGCCGCCTTGGCGGTCTCGTAGATCTTCTTCGCTTCCTCGCGGCGCTTGATGTGGCCGATGATCACACGCTGGCCGACGACCATCTTCAGGCTGTCGACCGCGCCGTCGTCGGGCAGCGGGTAGAGATAGGTCGCCTCCATCCACTTGTCGCTGGTGTTGCGGAAGGCCTGGGTGACGCGCACGCGGGCGACCTGGCCACTGACCGTGACGTCCATGTCGGTGCCGAGGCGGACCGCGGGGAGGCCTTGCGCGATGCCCTTTCCAGCCAGCAACAGTGCGCCGCCGTCGGCGGGATCAGCCTTTTGCTCCTCGTCGGGCGTGGCGAGCAGGTTGGTCGAGAGCAGGCAGGATACGACGATGGCGGCGAGGCCGATCGCGCCGATGGTCAGGCGCTGGCGGGATTTGATCTGGATCAGCATGACGAAAGCTCCGGTTCGGTGGAGCTTTCCCACTAAGGCCGCGGAATGCCGGACAGCCATCGGCAGTGCTTGCCACTTTCGGTGCACGGCGGCGGGGAAGTGCGGGGCGCGGCTTGTCATTTGCCGATTTGTGCGGTTTTGTGCGGAATTGTCCGGTGAGGAGGGGCCGAATGACCGAACTGCGCGAAGTTGAAAGCGAAGCGATCGCGTTGAAGCTGCGCGAGGAGCTCGCCCGCCGCCGCATTTCGCGCCAGGCGCTCGCCGACATGGCGCGGATCAGCCTCTCGACCCTGGAGAAGGCGTTGTCGGGCAGCCGGCCGTTCACTCTGGCGACGGTTGTGCGGATCGAGGACGTGCTGGGGACGCCGCTGCGCCAGCATGCTCCAGCCACAGCGACCGCCGACACCGCACTCGCGCCGGAAAACATGGGTTCCTACAGCCGCCCGGCGGTGCGCTGGATCGAGGGAGCCTATGTCACGCTGCGGCCGAGCTTCGACAATCCCGGCCAGATCTACGCCTATCACACCGAGATATTCTGGGACGACGCGGCCGGGCATTTGTGCTTCGCCGAAGCCAAGCGCGCCGACGCCGCCTTCGCCCAGGCGGGCTTCGTCTCGATGCCCAACCTCTCGGGCCACACCTATCTGGTAACAAGCGAGGCCGGCCAGTTCCGTACGATCATCCTCGGCCGCGCGACGCGTGAACGGCGGATGTTCGGTCTGCTCTCGACGCTTCAGGTCGGCGCGGGATCGCAGCTCGTGCCCGTCGCCTGCCCGATCGCGCTGGTGCCCGACAGCCAGCTTCCCGAGGCCGAATTCGGTGTCGTCGGCGATGCCAGCGCCAGGGCCGGGGACTACCGCGAGATCCTGAACATGGCGCTGGCCAGCGACTTCTGCCGGTGGCGGCAGTAGCCATCATGGCGCTCGGCTGGCCTCGCCGCCGCAACGGCTGATCCGCGCCTTTACCTGGCATTTACCATCTTCGGCCGACCCCCTCCGCACCCCTCGGATGGGAAAGGCAGAAGTCATGAAGCGTGATTTTCATACCGCCGCCGCGGCCCTGCTCCTTACGGGCGCGAGCCTCACTCTAGGCTCCTGCGGCCTCTTCCAGAACAGGCACGTCGCCGACAGCCGCCCCGCGCCCCGGCCGGTCCCGCACCGGGCCGTCGCGCCGCGGCCGATTGTCGAAGCGCCGCCGGTGAGTTCCAGCGAAGCCGTCTGGGGCTTGCGTGCCGGCATCAACGTCGCCGCGCTCTCCTGCCGCGGGCATGGGCGCACGCCCGTCGCGAACGACTATGCCCGGATGCTCGCGCGCCACCGCGACTTGCTTGCCGCGGCCTATCGCCAGGAGCAGGGCAGGCAGGGCAACGCCTTCGACCGTCAGCAGACGCGCGTCTACAACACCTTCGCCAATCAGGCCTCGCCGGCGCGGTTCTGCAGCGCGGCCAGTTCGGCGGCACAGCGGGCGAACAGCCTGGATTCGATGACCTTGGCAAGCGCAGCGCCGCGGATGCTGGGTGATCTAAGGGCATCGCTGCGCAACCGCCCCTGACCTAGACCTACCTCACGTCGACAGGGGGCCTGACCTGCCGGGCCTCGGCGTCGCGGATTTGGTCGTTGGCAGATCGAACAGCAGGTCGAAGCCCAGGCGCTGCAGCAGTATTCCCAAGGCCAGCGTCAGCGGCACGATCAGCACGACCGTAACCACGGGATAGGCCAGGCCGAGCCAGAAATTCTCCAGAATCTCCGGATCGGCCCAAAGATTCACCAGATAACTGAGCAGGCAGATCAGCGGGAAGTGCAGCAGGTAAACGAACAGGGTGCGCCGTCCCACCCATTGGACGGGCGCGCTCAGCGTGCCGAGATTGCGGCAGACCAGGCTCCATGTCGTCAGGCTGAAGGCGACCGCGGCAATGTCGACGGCGATCGAATAGGTGCCGAGACTCATGGTGATGACCGCGCCAAGGGCATAGAGCCCGAATAGCGCCGCCCACCGGTAGGGCGAAGCGGTGCTGGCGAAACCGATCACTGCTCCCCTCAGGCGGACACCGGCTACGAAGAAGAACAGGCAGCGCAACAGTTTCGCCGCATAAAGCGTGTTGTCGGGCGACCAGATCGAGCCGGCCATCGAGACCAGCGCGCAGGCGGTCAGCACCGGCCCCGCCGGCAGGCTGCGCGTGACCTTGGTGATGAGGTAGAAGATGCCGAGACCGTACATGAACCATGCTGGCGAGCCGATGAAGAGGATCTTGTAAAGCCGATCGGGCAGCGCCATCGCGGGGTCTGTTGCGGGGAAGTTGGGCACCAGCGTCATGAGGATCGCGGCCCAGAGTGCATACAGATAAAACGGACGGACAAAGCAACGCCGATCGGCATCGTCGCGATCGTGCAATACAAATTTGGCTGCGAGCATGCCCGATATCAGGAAGAACGTCGGCATACGGATCGGCCGAATGAATTCGTTGATCGTATGCCAGATCTCCATAAGTTTAGACTGTTGACCCCAACCTGCCATCTGGATCTGGGCTTCGCCATGCATCAGTACGACCAAGCATGCGCAGGCCGCTTTGGCTACATTCGCCCACTCTATACTGTTGGTGTCTTCTAATGTGCTCACGGATTCGCCCTCCCGGATGGGACTCCGTGTCGCAGATCTCTCGTTAAAAACTCCTCATTTATGTGCGATAGTGGTCATTTCGGACATAATTCTGGATATCTGCGGCGCATGTTAAAAAATATACTATATTCAATGTTTTGCATTGGGTCCTGACGGGTTTTGCCAAGGGAAACCGTCCGAAACGGACTCGATTTCTCGATTTTCACGGGTTCGAATGGCCTTAGCCGACTTCCTCCAACGCCTTTGCCTGGTCGAAAGCGATCGGCAGGCCTCGCAGGCCCCAGACGCCGTAGAACGGCCGCCAGGCGCTTGTCCCCGTCCGCCGCGGATGCCTGATCCGCTGGGCGATCTGGTGGAGCCCTTCCTCGATCTGCGCGCGGGCGATGAACTGGCCGAGGCAGATGTGCACGCCCATGCCGAAGGTGATGTGCCGCTTCGCCGCCTGGTCGCGCTCGGGATCGAAAAGATCGCCGTGGTCGAAGGCAGGGTCGCGCCCCGAGATCGAGACCGGGAAGAACAGCAGCGTCCCCGCCGGGACCAGCACGTCCCTGTAGGTGATGTCCTTGGTCACGATCCGCGGGATCGTCGAAGTGGTGAGGTAGCGGAAGTTTTCCTCGGTCACCTTGCGGCAATAGGCGAGGTCTTCGGCGCAGCGCTGATAGATTTCGGGCCGGTCGATCAGCACGTCCATCAGCAGGGTCAGCGCATTCTTCGAGGTGTCGTAGCCGGCGACGAAGAGGAAGATCAGCAGGTCGTAGAGCTCGCGCTCGGAAAGCTTGCCCTCGTCGAGCGTGGTTATGAGGATTTCGAGCATGTCCTCGCCCGGCGCCTTTCGTGCCTTGCGCCGCTCGGCGACGATTTCGCGCGCGAAGGCATCGAGCACCAGCGTCGCTTCGTTGAGCCGCGGCAGGACCTGCTTGTCCATCGACATCGAGAGTCCGAAGGCTTCCATCGACGAACGCAGGCTCGCGATCGCCGTGGTCGGCGCGCCGATCAGGCTGCACATCACGGTGATCGGGAAGAACGAGGCGAAGTCCTCGAAGTCGAACGCGCCCTTGGGCACCCATTCGTCGAGCAGTTGCGCGATCACTTTCTGCATCAGCGCGCGATGCCTGTTGGCCTGCTGCGGGGTGAAGGCAGGGGCGAGCACGGAGCGGATGCGCTTGTGCGAGTCCCCGGTCTGGGCGAGCAGGCTCTCGTGCTGGAAGCGGCCCCAGGGCGTGCCCTCGGCCTCCATGATCTCGACGACGTCGTGATAGGCGCCGGTCAGGCTGTGATCGAGCCAGAGAAGGTCGCGCATCGCCTGATATTCATGGACGACGTAGCCGAAGTCGCAGGTAGCGAGCCAGGGATGCGCGGCGCGGGCCTTGGCGAATTCGGGCCAGGGATCGGCCGAGAAGGCCGGGTCCGCCATCGGCAGGCTGTGGAGCGTCAGGTCGGCGATGCTTGGCATGGGCGTCCTCTCTTGTTTGCCAAGTTCTTAGCATTTTTCGAGAGGCGCGGGGAGGGTTTATGATACTCCCTGGACCATTAGTATTGTTGCCCCTCTTCCCGCCCAGGAGAGGGGCACTTCGCTTAGATACCGAGCTTGTCCGCCAGCGCCTTGTGATCGGGTTCGGGCCAGCCCCAGAGCTTCGACGTGCTGACCGAAAGGCAGCCGGTCTTGAACGCGGTGAAATCGAGATACCAGTCGAGGTCGTCGACCGAAATACCGGTGATCTCCTGCCACAGCGCGATCGTCTCCTCGCGCGTGCCCATGCCGTCGAGGTGCGGCTTGTCGGCCGTCTTCTCGTGGGCGAAGGCCGACATCTGCAGCCACCAGGCGAGGTCGTGGAGCGCGCCGCCGAGCGAGGCCTGTTCCCAGTCCATCACCGCGACAACGTCGAAATTGTCGTCGAACATCATGTTGCCGATGCGCGCGTCGCCCCAGACCAGGCCCTCGGGCTGGTTCTTCGGCCAGCGCGCCTTCAGCGCGTCGCGCGCCTTGTCGAGCACCGGCCAGCGCTTTTCTTGGCTGATCCATTCGACGAAGCGGTCGTACTTGTCCCACTCCTGGTCGAGGCCGGTCAGGCCGGAGGTCTGCCCGGGAAGCCCGGCGAGGAACTGCACCTTGTCGAGCGGGGTCTTCTGGGTCAGCGCGAGGTTGCGCACGCCGCCTTCCCAGAACCGGCGGCGCTGCGCCGGGGTCGCTTCGGCCACCCAACCGTTCTCGCGGTAGGGCGGGAAGGTCACCGCGACGCGGCCATGGAGCTTCTTCATGACGAAGAATGGCGCGCCGACCAGCGAGGGGTCTTCCTCGAAGCCGATCGTTTCGGCGACAGGTACGATGTTTTCCTCGTGGAGCACGCGCATGACGCGGTACTGCTCCTCAAACAGATCGTCGGGATAGACCTGGTTGGCGTCGGGCTTGACGCGGATGACGTAGCCTTCCTGGCGCTCTTTCCCGCCCTCGCTCCAGCTCGCGTCGAACAGGATCGTCTCGTGGCTGCGGCCGGCGCCGCGCGGATAGTCCATGTTGGCGATCTTGAGGCCGGTCGCGCCGGGCAGCTTGCTCTCGAGCCAGGGGACGACCTGCTCGCTCATTTCGGCAAGGTCACGGGTACGCGGGGCGACGATCTGATCGGACATCCTATTCCCTTATGTGAACGTAATGATGGTTATGTGAATCATCTGCGCGATTTGGCGGTCCTTGGCTAGCCCGCTTTTCGCGAATTAGATGCGCCGCACGTTGACCGGCACCGCCGACATGCGCGGCATCATGTTGATGTTCGCGAGATGCTTGTCGGCAGCGATCAAAAGGTTGGTATTGGCGCCCGGACCTTCCTCGCCTGGCAGTCCGCCCCAGCAATGGGCGATAGAGACGACGCCGCGCCGCACCGCCTTGTCGGGCTGGGCCACGGTCTCGATCCGTCCGTGTTCGGAAGCGATCTCCACTCGGTCGCCGGGGGAGACGCCCAGGGCATCGAGCTCGCTTGGGTGCATGTAGGCGGGATTGGCCGGATCGTGCCGGAGCACGGCTTTCAGGTTGTTACCGCCCGAGTTCATCACCCGGTTCATCCGGCGCGAGATCATCAAGTGCGAATGGCCGCCTTCGGGCCGTCCGGCCTGGGCCAGCTCGGAGGCGAGGAATTCTGTAATCTCCTGCGCGACGTCTTCGGGCATGACGTCGAACCGCCCGCTGGCGCCCGGTCGTGCCGGCTGGACGATCTGCGAGGGGTGGTCGTAGATCTTGCCCCCGGGGTGCGCTTTGAGATCGGCCTGCAACTGGTCGAGCGTCACGCGGCCATTGCGCGCGCGGATTTCCAGCATTTCCTCGGTGGTCGGCGGCTGGTTGACCCCGAAATCGAGTTCGACGCCGCTGAACTGCATCTTGAGATCGAGCCGCTTGGCCACCGCCCAATAGGGATACCAGTCCTCGACGAGGTCCGACCCGGCTGGCGCCGCGATCACCGGTTCGGCGTATTGCGACCAGGTCTCGGTGCCGATGTTGAAGCCGGGAACGGCGATCGGCAGGTCGGGCCGCTCGTACATCATCGTCGGCGGCAGCACGTAGTGCGCGAGCTTCGCCGTGGCCGACATATAGGGATCCATCACCACCAGCAGTTCGAGATCGCGTAGCGCTTCCACCGCCTTCTTCTGGTCGGGCAGGCAGACCGCCGGGTTCGATCCGCTGACGAAGAGCGAACGGATCTGCCCCTCGCCTGGCGTCAGGATTTCCTCGGCCAGGGTCGATGCCAGCCGGTCGAAGCCGAGCATGCCGACGCCACGGATGCGGCTGGGCGGGAAGTTGCGATACATGCGCGGCGGCGAGATCACTTCGGCGTGGATCGCGTCGGGCGGGTTGATCATGTCGACCACCGCCTTCTGCCCGGCGCGGCGGAAGCGGCCGCAGACGATGTTCAGCGTGTCGACCAGATGCTGCATCGTGTTGCAGAACGGGGACATTGAGGGGCCAGTCGCGGCGAAGGCGGAGCCGCTCCCGGCGTCATGCGCGAACATCCGCGCGGCGGCGGCGATCTGGCCGGGTTCGAGCCCAGCGATGCGCTCGACGAATTCGGGCGCGAAGGGTTCGACCGCTTTGCGCAGGTCGGCGATGCGGTCGGCGCCGACGTGTTCGGCGCAGAACGTCGCGTCCTCCCAGCCTTCGGCCAGAATCGTCCGCACCATGCTCGCGGCGATCGCGGTGTCGCGGCCCGGCAGGGGCTGGAGATGAAGATCGGCGAAATGCGCGGTCTCGCTCTCGCGCGGGTCGATGCAGATCAGCTTGAGCCCGCGTTCCTTGGCGGCCTTCAGCTTGCGTACCGGATCCGGCCCCATGACTGGCATTGTCGAATGCGAGATGATCGGATTGCAGCCGAAGAACAGCAGGACTTCGGACTGGTCGATGTCATGGCACCCCGCGGCCCAGCCCCCCTGGCGCTCGAACGAGACGAACTTGGCCGACTGGTCGATCGTGTTGACCGAGAAGAACTGCTGCGACCCCAGCGCGTGGAGGAAATCGAGCTGGATCATGTGCGTGGCATAGAGCGATCCCGAAGTGCCCTTGAACGTCGCTACTGCCTTCGGCCCGCCGCGCGCGACGATGCCGCGTAGCCTGTCGGCGATCTCGTCGAGTGCCTGCTCGCTGCCGATCTCGGCGAAGCTGCCGTCGGGCTGGCGCTTCAGTGGGCGCAGCAGCCGCTGGAGGCCGTGGTGTGCTTCCTCTGCCTGGAGACCCTTGAAGCAGACATAGCCCTGGCTGAGCGGATTGTCCTTGTCGCCCTTGACCGACAGGATCGCATCGTTGGCGGTATCGATCGTCAGCACCACGCCGCAATGCGCGCTGCATATCCGGCAATAGGATCGCGCCTGCCTGGTCGCCATGACTCTGTCTCTCCCGGAGCCGGTTTCGGCTCTCGTTCGTCACTCTATACGCGGCGCCCCCGCGATCAAGCGTTCTCCAGCTCGCCGAGGTCGTCAGCGGTCAGCTTGAGCTCGACCGACTTCAGGATGTCCTTGAGCTGCGTCAGGCTCGTCGCGCTGACGATCGGCGCGGTGACCGAGGGGCGGGCCATCAGCCATGCCAGCGAGACCTGCGCCATCGTCGCGCCGTGGCGCTTGGCGATGCGGTCGATCACGTCGAGTAGCGCGAAATTGCGATCGGTCAGGAACCCCGCCGCGGTCATCTCCCGCGCCTTGCCGGCGAGGTCTTCCTTGCTGCGGTACTTGCCGGTGAGGAAGCCTGCGGCCAGTGCGAAGAATGGGATCGAGCCGATGTTTTCGCGGACGCAGAGATTCTCGACTGCGCCCTCGTATTCGTCGCGCTTGACCAAGTTGTAGTGCTGTTCGAGCACCTCGTAACGCGCGCGGCCGTTCCCGGAAGCGGCCAGCGCTTCGGCGAGTTCCGCGGCGCTGTAGTTCGAAGCCGCGGCATGGCCGACCTTGCCCGCGTCGATCAGCGCCTGAAAGGTCTCCAGCGTTTCGGTGATCGGCACCGACGGATCGGCGCGGTGCGACATATAGACGTCGATCCGGTCGGTCTGGAGGCGGCGCAGCGAGGCTTCGCAAGCGCGGGGCAGGTAGTCGCGGCCGAGCCCTTCCATGTTGTGGTCGCCCATCGGCAGCCCGCCCTTGGTGATGATCACCACGCGGTCGCGCACGCCGCGGTCCTTCATCCAGTTGCCGATCACGGTTTCCGATTCGCCGCCCTGGCCGCCCGGAAAGTAGCGGTTGTAGACGTCCGCCGTGTCGATGGCGTTGATCCCGGCTTCGAGTGCGGCGTCGAGGATCGCGAAGCTCGTGGCCTGGTCCGCGGTCCAGCCGAAGACGTTGCCGCCGAGCACCAGCGGTGCGATTTCGATGCCGGTGCTGCCCAGCTTGCGCATTTCCATGGTCGTCTCTCCCAAGAGCCAATAGAGCTTTACGACAGACTAGGGGGAATGCCGGCGCAGGCACAAGCGAGGGAATGAGGATGGAGCGTTTTCCCGTTCTGACGAAAGCCGATCTCGACGAGACGCAGTGCAAGCTTTGGGACGAGCTGACGCTGGGCCCGCGCGGTTTCTATACGGGCGGCGCAGAAGCGAAGCGGCTGCCCGATCTCTACAACGCCTGGCTGCAGTTCCCCGAATTCGGCGAGCTGATGATCAAGTTCGGTGATGTGTTACGCACGAAAACGCAGCTTCCCGGACGGTTTCGCGAGCTGATCGTGCTGACCACCTCGGCCATGCTTGGGGCCAGGGTCGAGTTCGATTTCCACGTGCCCTTCGCTCAGAACGAGGGGCTTTCGGAAGTGCTGATCGAAGCGATCCGCGCGGGCGAGGTGCCGCCTTTCGCCGACGACCTGGAGCGAGTGGTCTTCGAGGCCAACGTCCAGTTGCTGCGAACGGCCATGCTCACCGATGGGACGCGCGAGGAGGCGATCGCATTGCTCGGCTACCGCGGCGTCACCGAACTGATCGCCACGGTGACGCTCTACGTCGTCACCGCCTACACCACGAATGTCGCGCGGGTGAAGCTGGCCGACGACTTCTCGGCAGATCCGGGCAAGCTGAAGGATTTCTTCGCAGGGAAAACGGCTTAACCATAGATCGCAAGCATGACTCGCAACCCAATTCCAACCATGGGTGCTGTTCTATGCCGGTCGGATGATCAGGACCGACTATCCGGACGATCGCGTCACCCCTACCGTGCCCGGCGGCCGGACGACGGTTGCGTTCGCCGCGACCGCGATCGAGACCGACGACGCGTTCGAGGAGGAAGAGGAAGAGTCGGGTAGCCCCGAGACCGCCCTCGGTTATGGCAGCCTGCTCAGCCTGGGTTCGTCGATGCGCAAGAAGAAGCCGCTGATCGTGATCGATCCGGTCGAGGCCGAGAACGAGGCCCGCCGCGTCCAGTTCATCGCCGCGCAGCAACTAGTCGATCCCGACGAGGCCGACGGGATCGCCTTCCGCGAAGCTCCGGTGCTCTTCGTGGAGCCAGAGGAGGCGGAGCCGAGCCCCGATGAGATCGGCGACTCGGAGGATCGTGGCCCTGAGGCGGAGACTGCGGAGGAACAAACACTCTCCGAATGGACCGATGGCGAAGTGCTCGAAATGGAGCCTGCTGTCGAAGCGGAGGAAGATGTCGCAGAGGTGGACGACGACGACGAACTGTCGATCGCGGTCGAGGGGCTGGCGAGAATATACGAGGAGCACGGGCTGGAGCCGCTTTCCGCCGGCGAGCCCGAAGTGCTTCAGGACGAGGCACCGCATTCGGAACCGGCTCTCGCTCCGCACGGCCACAGCCTGCGCGCGCGCATGCCGACCCAGGCGCCGCGGCGCACTTTCGGTGACCATGCCCTGGCCTTCCTTGCCTGGCTCCGCGACTGGCTGACGCGGCCGCGCTGACCTAGTCCTGCCAGGTTCCCTCGGTGCTGTTCATGATGAAGCTGGCATTGCCCAGCGTCACCGCGCGCCGGTCGGGCGTGCAGAGCTGGATGAAGCCTTCCTGCATCTTGGGCATGACCGTGATCGGACCGTTGCCGAGGTTCTCCAGCGCGACGCGCGCGACGTCGAGGCCCGAATCGCCCTCGTCGCCGTGATCGATGCCGAGCCGGGCCATGGCTGGCGTGTCGGTCTTGCCGACGACGACGTGGAGCACGTCGACCCCTTCTTGCCCGAGCTCCCACCAGAGGCCTTCGGAGAAGATCTGCGAATAGGCCTTGGCGCCCGAGTAGGTCACCACCGAGGGACTGCCGGCCACCCCGGCGAGCGAGCCCATCAGCACGATCCCACCACGCCCGCGCGCCGCCATCAGCCGCCCGAAATGGTGTGAAAGCAAGGTCTGGCCGACGACGTTGAGCTGTATCACCCGCATCACGTCGTCGATCTCCCACGAGATGAACGGCCCCGTGCGGTGCGAGGCGCCGGCGTTGTAGACGAGCAGGCCGACCTCGATGTCATCGGTCGCCGCGCGGACGCGATCGAGCATCGCCGGGTCGGTAAGATCGAGGCTCAGGGTGCGGACTTCGATGCCGTAGCGTGCGCGGATGTCTGCCGCGGTGGCTTCGAGCGGTTCGGGCTTGCGCGCCAGTAGCAGGCTGTTGATGCCCTGTTTGGCCAGTTCCTCTGCCAGCGCGGGGCCGATGCCTTCCGATCCCCCGGCGATCACCGCCCAGGGGCCATATTTCGCGGCGTCGATCATGGTCCTCTCCCGATGTTGTTCGCGGGGAGGGGAACACTGCCGGCGCTTTCAGTCAATCGGCATGCGAAAAGGGCGCCCCCCGAGAGGGCGCCCCTTATTGCTTGCTCAGCGAATGCTCCTTGGACGGAGCAGTGCGATCACTGGCCGATCGGAATCACTTCCTTGGCTTCCACGCCCGCGGCTTCGTGGATGAAGTCGCGGATGATCGGATAGATGTCGGCCTGGAAACGCGAGCCCGAGAAGACACCGTAGTGGCCGACGCCCGGCTGGATGTAGTTCTTGCGCTTCGACGCAGGCACGCCGCTGAATACCGCGTGGGCCGCCTCGGTCTGGCCCGGCGGGCAGAAGTTGTCGTTCTCGCCCTCGACGGTCAGCAGCGGCAGGTCCTTGACGCTGGCGAAATCGACCAGCTTGCCGCGGTACTCCATCTTGCCGGTCGGGATATGGTGTTCGAAGAACACCTTCTTGAGCGTGTCGAGATAGAAATCCTCGGCCATGTCGAGCACGGCGAGATATTCGTCGTAGAAATCGCGGAACTTCTGCAGCGCCGCGTCATCGCCCGCCATCGAGATCTTGGGGAAGTTCTTGTACTGGCGGATGTGCGGCTTGGGGTTGAGCGCGATGAAGCCGGTGAGCTGGTAGAAGCCCGGATAGACGCGGCGGCCCGAGCCCGGATAGCCCGGCGGCACCTTGTGGACGTTCAGCGCCTTGAACGCGCCGAAGGGCACCTTCTCGGTCAGCTTGGTCAGCACGTTGGGGCTGACGCGCGTGTCGATCGGCCCGCCCATCAGCGTCAGCGTGGCCGGTTTGTGCTTGGCATTCTGCTTGTCGAGCACGGCGGCGGCGACCATGGCCGGCGGCGCCGCCTGGCAGGTCGCGACGACATGCGTTCCCGGACCCAGCACTTCGAGGAACTTCATGATATGCTCGGCATAGTCGTCGAAGCCGAACTTGCCTTCGGACAGGGGGACTTGCTTGGCGTCCTTCCAGTCGGTGATGTAGGTATCGAAATTGCGGGTGAAACCGCGGATCGTGTCCTGCAGCAGCGTGGCGTGATGGCCGGAGAGCGCGGCGACGATCAGGACCTTCGGCTTGTCGGTCCCGTCCTCCAGGTTGAAGCGGAGGAGGTCGGCAAACGGCAGGCTGTGGACGACTTCCTTGTCGACCACGACTTCGAGGTCGCCCAGACCCTCGAACACTTCGTAGCTGGGCTTGCCGTAGTCCTTGAGCGCGCGGGCGGGCAGCTCCCAGGCCGTCGCCAGGGCGCGCATGGCCAGGGTGTTGCGGGCGGGATTGCGTTCATCGCGGGCGAGCTTCTGGCCCTGGTCGAGAAGCCAGGCCATTGGCCGCGTACTGCGGCGCACCGCTTCATAGGCGAGATAGATCAATTTCGCTTCCTCAAAATGCCGGGCGCTGTCTCCCAACATGTCTCGGTAGAAGGTATCGTTCCTTCCTTTGCGAAACGTGCACAGCAGAGCCAAGGACAACTACTGAGCCGGATGTTAATAGCCGTCCGGCCCCGGCGCAAGCGACGTTATAGGCTATTGTGAGACGTAGTCACCCGGCGCATTTGCCAGTGGCGGAAACTTCTTGGACCCTTGCTGCTTGGGGGCGGGAACCCGCTTTCCGCTGCGTTCGGCGACCCATTTGGCCCAGCCCTCCCACCAGCTACCCTTTTGTTTTACCGCGGTTTCCATCCATGCGTCGGCATCGGCTGCGGTACCCGGGGCGATGAAGTGATGGGCCTTGGGATTGCTCGGCGGATTGACCAGAGCGGCAACATGACCGCCGTTTGACAAAGCGAAGGTGCTATCGCCGCCGAGGAAATTGCAGGATTGGTAGCAGGCCTTCCACGGCGTCAGGTGATCGGTCACCGCGCCGACGACGAAGTTGTCGCACTGGATCTTGCCGAGGTCGATGTCCGTGCCGAGCGCCCTGAACTGGCCCGGCTTGACCAGCAGGTTCTCCTCGAAGATCCGCAGGAAGTCCTTGTGGAGCTGCGCCGGCAGGTTGGTGTTGTCCTTGTTCCAGGCGAGAATGTCGAAGGCCGAGGGCGTATCGCCCATCAGGTAGTTGTTGACCCAGTAGTTCCAGACGAGGTCGTTCGGCCGCAGCCAGGTGAACACTTTGTGCAGGTCGTTGCCGCCGAGCACGCCCTTCATCTCGGACTGCGCCTTGGCGACGCTCAGCATCGCCGGCAGGCGGAAGGCGCCGATCGACGCGTTGACCTTCCAGTTGAGCATGGTCACGCAAAGCGCCAGCGTGTTGATCGTGTCCTTGCCCTTGTCCGCCAGGTAGGCCGCGACGATCGAGGAGAGGATGCCGCCGGCGCAGAAGGCGATCAGGTTGATCTTGGGCGTGCCGGTGATCGCGGCGACGGTCTCGACGGCTTCGAGAGCGGACTCGATGTAGTTCTCCAGCCCCCAGTCGCGGTGCTCGGGCTGCGGGTTGCGCCACGAGACGACGAAGTGGTTGAGGCCCTGGCTGACCGCATATTCGGCGAAGCTGCGTCCCGGCGCGAGGTCGGTGAAATAGAACCGGCCGATCTGCGGCGGGATCAGCAACACGGGGATTTCGTAGACCGTGTCACAGGTCGGCGTGTACTGGATCAGCTCGAACATGTCGGTCCGGTGGACGACCTTGCCCGGCGTCACGCCCAGGTTCTTGCCGACCTGGAATTTGGAATCGTCGACCTGCGAGGGCATGCCCTCGTTGTTCAGCCAGTCGTCGACGAAATTGCGGAAGCCCTTGGCGACGCTGTCGCCTTTGGTCTCGATCGCGCGCAACGCAGCGGCGGGATTGCCGAGCAGGGTGTTGGTCGGCGAGAAGGCACTGGTGACGATGTCGACGGCGAGCTGGGCGCGGCTACGGTCGTCGTCGGACAGGTCCTCGGGTATCAGTTTCTCCACCGCATCGGTCATCGCCAGATAGGCTTGGCTGAGCCGGCGGTAGAAAGGGTTCTTGCTCCAGGTCTCGTCCTGGAAGCGCCAATCGCGCGGGTCGGGCGCGATCGTCGACTTGCCCAAGGCGATGTCGATGAACTGCTGGTAGAGATCCATGTTCTGCTGAAACAGCGAGAAGGGATTGGCCGTGCGCATGAACTCGGCGAAGGGCCCGTCGATCCCGAACAACGCCGCGGGCAGGCCGATCCAGGGGCCGGCGCTGCCTTCCGCGGAGCCATTGGCGGCGGTTCCATTGGCCTGACCGTTGGACTTGCCATTGTGCTGTGATGAGTCGGCCATGCCCCTATCCTTTCCCAATGTCTGCGCACATTCGCCCGTGCGCTGGTCCAGCACTTTTCCTGTAGGCCTGCCTTGGCGGCTGACTAACGGGAAACCGCCACGCTACCAGAGCGGTTCCCGATGGGAAGCCCCTGAAAAGCGCGAGTTCGGCTTGTGCCGCTGCGAATCTTCGGCGCCCCGATTGCTGCGTCGGCCGGTTTCGTCAATCCATTTATGCTGCAGTGCACAATTTTCTTGACAGTAACGCAACATCGGCTATTGTGCAGTGCAACATGAAGGCGTTGCCGCGTTTTCCCGATAGAGGGCGATCGCTGGCGGCGCGAACCGTGTCGCAAAACGGATTTACCTGTAATTGCCATTGCAGATCAAAGGATTGATGAGATGACGACGACCCGTACGGCCAAGGCCAAGAAGATCACCGTCAAGTCGGTCACGGCCGACGTGCAGAGCAAGGCCAAAGCGCTTGGCGCCGAAGTCCAGGGCAAGGCCAAGCTGGCCTATGCCAAGGGCTCGGAAGTTGCCGGTGAGATCACCGCGATGACCAAGGGCAATGTCGACGCGGTCGTCGCTTCGGGCAAGATCCTCGGCGCCGGCCTCAAGGAGCTCGGTCAGGAGTCGATCACCGAAGGCAAGAAGGCTGCCGATACCGCCGTCGCCGATTTCAAGGCGCTGACCGCAATCAAGACGCCGAAGGACTTCTTCGACTTCCAGTTCAAGCTGGCCAAGCGCAACATCGACACCGCGATCGCGCTGAGCAGCAAGAACGGCAAGGCACTCAGCCAGCTCGCCAGCGCCGCCGCCGCGCCGCTCTCGAGCCAGGTTAAGGCCAACGTCGCCAAGCTGCGCGCCGCTGCCTGATCTTACCGAGCAACAGATTTACCGTCGGGGGCGGATGCGTCGGGGGGCGCGTCCGCCCTTGTCGTTTCAGGCCGGCCAGTTCAGCCATCGCCGCGCCGTGCCGCCGAGCACCCAGGCCCGTTCCTCCGCGCTGAGCTCGGGATTGTCGGCTATGGCGAAAAGCAGTTCCGCCCAGGACTCGCCGGTCTGGTTGACCGAGACGTCGCTCGCCCACATCACCCGGTTTGCGCCGAAGGCATCCACCGCCGCACGCAAGTAGGGCCGCGCGGCTAGGTTGGGATAGCCGGCCGCGTCGAAGCTCACTGGTGCATGGGCCCACTTGAGCGCGACCTGCGGGAACTCGGCCGTCTGTAGTACGCGGGCGAAGGCCTGTGCGTGCGGCTCCTCGCTGACCTTGCGCCAGTAGTCTGCGCTGTCGGGCAGGCCTTCCATCTGCGCGATGATCGGCGCGAGGGCGCCACCCGGCGGCATGCCGCAGTGGCAGATGACGATCCGGCTGTCGGGGTACTTCCGCACGATCCGCTCGATCAGCTGGGCCTGTCCGGCGATCTGGACGAAGACCGGCAGGCCGTTGTCGGCGGCAAGCGCGAACATCTCGTCATAGACGCCGCCGGCGAAATCGGCGACCTCGGCGCGTGTCATGCCCGGCGACACGCGCAGCGCGCGGACATGCGCGGCATCGCGCGCCAGGCGGATCACTGCGGCGAGCTCGGGGTCGCGTGGATCGACGCGCACCAGATAGGAAAAGCGCCCCGGATAAGTCCAGGCCGCCAGCTCGGCCGTGGGCGAGGTCGTGCGCGTCGCGCCGTTGGCCAGCCGGTAGAACGGGTCACCGGGCGTTCCGACCCAATATTCGTCGATCAGCGCGGCGGCGATGCCCAGCGCATCCAGCGCGGCGACCATCTCGGCCGCGCCGCCGGGACCCAGATGGACCTGGCTGTCGACTATATCCATGGCATTCTCCCGTTCCATTGTCGGCCGATGGTGGCAGATTCTTGCACGGAGCGAAATGTGCCGTGGTGCTTGCGAAGCAGAGGATAGCGTCTCGCGCAGCAGCCGTTATGCTCGTGCTCCGTCCGGCAGCATGAGGGGTGATCATTTGAAAGTCTGGGATATTCCGACACGCCTGTTCCACTGGCTGATCGTTCTGCTGGTCGGCTTTTCCTGGTGGAGCGCCGAGACCGGACACATGGACTGGCACTACAAGTCGGGCATGATGATCCTCAACCTCGTCACCTTCCGCATCGTCTGGGGGCTGATCGGCGGCAGCACCGCACGCTTTGCGCAATTCGTCAAATCGCCGGGCGCGGTCATGGCCTACCTCCGAAGCCCCAAGGGCACGTCGCATGCCGCCGGGCACAATCCGCTCGGCGGCTACAGCGTCGTCGCCCTGCTGCTGGTCCTGGCGATCCAAGTCGGAACCGGGGTCTTCTCGGTCGACGTCGACGGCATCGAGTCCGGCCCGCTGTCCAATCTCGTCTCGTTCGACCAGGGACGGCTCGCGGCCAAGGTGCACCACCTGAGCTTCACCATCCTGCAGGTGCTCGTCGTGCTGCACCTGCTGGCGATCCTCTATTACCGCGTTCGCGGCCGCAAGCTGATCCTGCCGATGGTAACCGGGCGCGATGCACAGCTGGCGGGCGGCACCGGGGGGCTGGTGGGCGCCGGCTGGCTCCGCTTCCTCATCGCGGTCGCGATCGCTTTCACGCTCGGCTGGTGGGTCAGCGCCGGCGCGCCGCACTGACGGCACGGGCGCTCGACATGGCTATCAACCGCTTGGTTGGGTAACTTCCTGTTATTACGTAAAACTACCGTATGGGTGGCTGTGAGAAGCGGGCGTAGAACCTGCAACGCGAGGAAAAATACCGGTTTCCTCGCATGCCGCTACCGGGATGGTGGGGGCGTCATGTGGTGAGCAGAGGGGAAGCTCGACCATGTCGCAATATAATGACGTGCTGTGCATCGTCGATGCGTCGCAGCATTCGATGGGCAGACTAATCGCGCTTGGCAATCGTGCCGGGCGGCTTTTCCGCGCGAGGTTGGGGCTATGACACCCTGGGTCGCAGTGGCGGAAAGCGAGGAGGCTCAATCCTGCGATTCCCGTCTGCCGGAACGGAGCAATCCGGTTTCCAGCGTGAAGCTCGCCATGGTGAAATGGTTCATTTCGCTGAAGGACAGCCGCCCGCTTCCGGAGTTTCGCGGCTGCACGGGCGAGCCCGGCTGGGACGTGCTGCTCGATCTCTATCTGGGCGAGCTGCTCGGGCGGAAGACGTCTGTCACGTCCGCCTGCATCGCATCGGGCGTACCGCCGACCACGGCGCTGCGCTACGTCAACGCGCTCTGCGATGCGGGGCGGATCGAGCGGGACCGCGACGAGAACGACGCGCGGCGGTGCTGGCTCAAGCTGGCACCGCAGGTGCGCGAAGAGATCGATAGCTATCTCGAAGCGACGCTGGGGCATGCACTGGCCATCGTGAAAGCGGGCGCCTGACTTCTCACGCCGCGGCAGGCCGAAGTCCCAGCCAGCGTGCCGTCGAGGGGATCCGGGCGAGCACCAGCCGCTCGGTCAGCCACAGCAGGATCAGCGATAGGGCGAGCAGCGGCAGCAGCGCGGCCAGCAGCAGAACGATGGCAACGACGCCGCGGATGCGCGCGGGAACCGGAGGCAACGGCGGGGCGCCGAGTGCGCCCTCGGGCTTGCGCCGGCGCCAGAGGACGAAGCCGCTGATCGCCAGGGTGATCAGCATCAGCGCCGTGGCGACGCCGACGAGCTGGTTGAACAGGCCGAAGAGGTGCCCTTCATGCCAGGCGATGCCGTAGCCGACTGCGCGGTCAATCGCGTGCTTGTCGGCGAAGGTGTCGCGAGAGGTCACTTTGCCGGTCATCGCATCGTAGGTCAGCGTGACGCGCTGGGGGCGGTTCTGCGTGTCCGATCGGACCGACCAGCCGGGCTGCGGCTTGCCCGGTGGCGTGATGATCACGGGATAGGCCAGGTGCTCGCTCTGCGCCCGCGCCGCGATCTCGCTCAGCGTCACCGGAGACATGCCGTGCATGTGCATGTGAGCGCCGCCGGCCATCGCCGGCATCGGCATCGGCATCGGCATCGCCATGTCGCCCGCGACCATTGCGCCGTGATCGTGCCCGGCGTGCTCGCCGGCATCGGCCGCCTGGCCGCCGAGGGTCCAGTCCTGCCGGCCCTTGATCCAGCCCATCTCCTCGCGCACCGCCTTGAAGGCGCTGCCCCAGACGCCGGCCCAGGGCAGCCCCGTCACCAGCAGGACCATGGCCAGGCCGGCGACCCAGAACCCGGTCACGGCATGGAGATCGCGCCAGAACACCCGTTTTCCACCGCGCAGCCGTGGCCAGACGACGCCGGCCAGCCCGCGCCCGTCCGGCCACCACAGGTAGAGCCCGGTCAGGATCATGACGATCGCCCAGCTCGCGGCCAGCTCGACGATCCAGCTGCCGCGCTCGCCGAGCAGGAGCTCGCCGTGGATGTCGTGGTCGATCTGCATGATCCGCCGCTCGGGATCGAGCACGCCGACGACCTTGCCTTGCGGCGAGACGAAGACGTCGCGCATAGCCTTGCCGTCGCGCAGGCTGATATGGACCAGCACGGCGTCGGCCTGGCTTTCGGGCAGGCGGTACGAATGGAAGCGGGCGCCCGGAAAGGCGGAGAGCGCGGCCTGCACCCGGTCGTCGGGTGAAACCGCCCCCCTCCGCGGACAGGCCGCGGAAATCGCGTTCCTCCCAGTGGTCCACCTGCGGCTTGAACAGGTAGACGGCGCCGGTCAGCGCGAGGATCAGGACCATCGGCACAACGAACAGCGCGGCGTAGAAATGCCAGCGCCAGATCGTGCGATATATCGCGTTACGCTCTATTATTACCTGCTCCATCACAGCCTCCAGCCGGCTTCGACCAGGAAGGTCCGCTGCGGATAGGGGTGGAACACCCATGCCCGGTCGTTGGTCAGGTTGTCGACGCCCGCCGAAAGCCGGAGCTGCTCGGTTAGCCTCCAGTTCAACCGCACATCGAGCGCGAACAGCTCCGAAGTGAAACCGTAGGTGTCGCCGCGCTGCAGCCCGAACAGGTCGGTGTTGGGCCGGCTGGCATAGCGCATGCCCAGCGATCCCTCGACCGCCGGGGTAAAGGCATAGCGCAGGTTGGCATTGACCCGCCACTTGGGGATGCGCGGGAACTGCACGCTTTCGGCGGCCGGGTTGGACGCGTTCCGGATGGTCTTGGAATCGACGTAGGCGGCGTTGGCGTCGATCGCCATGCCGGGCAGCGGCCAGTCCTTGGTCTGGGCGATCAGCTCGAAACCGAACTGGCGCGTGACGTCGATGTTCTTGTAGGTGGAGCTCGATATGCCGTTCTGGTTGAAGCCATAGAACTGGAAGATCGTGTTCTTCACCCGCTGCCAGAAGGCCGATCCGGTCAGCTTCACCGGGCCGAAGTCGTGCACGATCACCAGGTTCGCGTCCTTGCTGCGCTCTGGCTTCAGGTTGATGTCGAAGCTGTTGGCATTGAACGTGCCGTCGCCGTTGAGGCTGCCCTGGAACAGCTCGCCCACCGTCGGATAACGCGTCGCCATGGCCAGGCTGAGCTGGAGCCGGGTCGCCTCGTCGATCCGGTATTCGAACGACAGGCTGGGATCGACCGAGTCCTGCTGGCGCGAGGCGTAGCCGTTCCCGACCGGGGCATTGGCGGCGTTCAGCCGGGTCAGCCCGCCGTCATAGGCGCGCCAGTTGTCATAGCGCGCGCCCAGCGTCACGGTCAGCGGATCGAGCAGCAGGCGTGCCTCGGCCCAGGCCGAAAGCTGCCGGGTCTTGCCGAAAGTGCGCGTCGCGAAGGTCTCGCCGGCGTCGCTCGTCCAGTTCGCCAGCGTGTAGCGCGTCTGGTCGGTGCGATAGGCGTTGCCCGTAAAACCCACCGCCAACTCGCGGCGATCGGTCTTGTTCTCGATCGCGAGGTCGGCGGTCCACCAGCCGGTCGGCCCCTGCGCGGCCAGCGTGCCCGCGCCGTTGGTTTTGCCGGTGACATAGCCGTTCGACGTGAACACGTCCGACCGCGCGATCTGGTAGGTCGATACCGCGATCCGCGCGGTCGTATTCTCCGCGATCGGCGCGGCCAGCTTCAGGCCGGCGAGGAATTCGTCGCGCAGGGTCTTCGAGAAGACCGCGCCCGCGGCGGAATAGGCCTGCCCGCCGATCGCGACGCGGCCCTCGCAGACCACGTTGCCGGCGGCGTCGCGCAGGTAGCAGTCGGGCGCGGTCTGGCGGTCCTCGTTGTGCCAGTAGGCGAAGAGGAACTGGCCCGTGACGGTGCCGTCGTCGTAACCCAGCTTGACCTTGGTCTGCGCCTGCGTGATCCGCGCAGGAGACTGCGCGGCAAAGATCGGATTGGTCGGTGCACCGGGCACCGCCGGGATCGGCTGGGCCGGCTGGCCGGGAAGGTTCGGCGGCAGGTTGGCGAGCCCGGTGCCGGCCGTGATCGCTTCGACCTGCCTGGGATCGATCACCGCGCCGGTGACCGGCGTTCCGCCCGTGCCCGCCGCGGGCACCAGCCCGTACCACATCATCGGCTGGCCTTCGTTGCGGAAGAAACGACCCGTCACACGAAGCGAGAAAGGCCCGTCCTTCTGCTTCCAGCCCAGACCTGCCTCGGCCGAATAGCCGTAGTAGTCGTCCTTCGTGCCGAACTGGCGGTATGGCTGGACGAAGCCTTGTACGGTCGCAAAAGCCTCGGTGTCTTGGGGATCGCGCGTGGTGATGTTGACCACGCCGCCCATCGAGTTGCCGACATAGCGCGACGAATAGGGGCCATAGACGATGTCGAACTGCTCGACCTCGCCGGGTCCGACCACGCCCCACTTCGGCGCGAAGCCGAAGCTGTTGCCGAGGAAGTTCGAGACGACGAAGCCGTCGACCATCACCAGCGTCCGCGCGCTCTGCGACGAGTGCGTGCCGCGGAAGCCGGGCACGCCGTTGCTGTCGCCCGCGTAGCGTTTGCGCACGAAGAAATCCGGCGCGTACTTCATCAGGTCTTCGGTGTTGAAGGCGTTGACCGCCTCGAGCTGCTCGGCGCCGAGGCTCACGGCGAGCCCGCGCGGGGCGATCTCGATCGCCTTGGCGGACTGGCCGACGACGAGGATCGAGTTTTCCGGCGCGTCAGCGGCATCGGCGGCCGCCTCCTCGGCGAATGCCGGTGCAGTAATGCTCAGCGCCGTGGCCAGCGCGATCAGCGAAATCTTCATGGATATATCCGGAACCGTGGTCCCCGACGCCGGGCGTCAGGGACATGACCTGTCAGAAGGCCGCGCAGCTAGGCGGGCCGGCAGTCTGTCAGGCGAGTGCCGGTGGGCCGCGCAGCGGCGGTCGCAGGAAGAAGATGCGCCGAAGTGGCAAGCGCGGCGCGGTGGCGAAGCCCAGCGCCAGGATGAAGGCGAGCGCCAGCGCCAACAGCAGCCCATCGGCGCCCGCCAGCGAAGCGTAGCCGAGTGCGGCATAGGGGCATGTCGCAGGCGCCTTGTCGTGCGCCGATTTGCCATCGGCTGGCGTACCCGACTGCGGAATGACGATCTGCTTGGTCACCGTACCGCCCGAAGCGTCGGCGCAGATCTCGACGGTGAGTACCTTGCCGTGCTGGCCGACCATGTAGCCGGCCGGGACCGCGGCCTTGACTGCAAGCACCAGCACCACGAGCAGCAGCGCCAGCAGGCGATGTCTGTGGGTGAGGGCGCGCAGGGCTTGCATGCCCGCGCCCATAGGAGCGTTGGCTGCACTTGTCACTCCGAACATGGCAATTGTCGCCATCGAGGATTGCCGCTAACCGGCGCGCTCGCTGGTGGGACCGGCACGGGCAGGGAGCTAAAGTGGTTCGGGGACGTCACCCATTGCTGATACCGGCGCTGGCGGTCCTGGTGATCGTCGCGGCGATTGCCTCGATCGGGCTGGGCTCGGTGCCGCTGTCGCCCGCGCGTATCGTCGCGGCTCTGGCCGGCCACGGTGATCCGATCGCCCGTACCATCGTCTTCGAGCTGCGCTTGCCGCGCGCGCTGATCGGGCTGCTGGTCGGCGCTATTCTCGGCCTCTCGGGCGCCGTGCTGCAAGGCTACCTGCGCAACCCGCTGGCCGAGCCTTCGGTGCTGGGCACGTCGAGCGCGGCATCGCTCGGCGCTGTGGGGGCGATCTATTTCGGCCTTGCCGAATGGCACGTCGCCACGCTGCCGCTGTTGGCGATCCTCGGCGGGCTGCTGTCGCTGGTCCTGGTCTTCGTACTGGCGGGCCGTTCGGAAAGCCCGCTGACGCTGATCCTGGCCGGCATCGCGGTCATGACCCTGGCGATCGCCGGGATCAATCTGGCGCTCAATCTCTCGCCCAATCCCTTTGCCGCGATGGAGATCACGACTTGGTTGCTCGGTTCGCTTGAAAACCGTTCGACCGAGCACGTCTGGATCGCGTTGCCCTGTGTCCTGATCGGCGGCGGTCTGCTGCTGTTCGACGGCCGCGTGCTCGATGCGCTGGCCCTGGGCGAAGACGGCGCCCGCTCGTTGGGTTTCGATCTCGGGAAGGCCCGTCTGCGTATCCTGCTGGGGTTGGGTATCGGCGTGGGCGGCGCCGTTGCGGTCTCGGGCTCGATCGGCTTCATCGGCTTGGTCGTGCCGCATCTCGTCCGCCCGTTGACCGACCGCAGCCCCTCGGCGATCCTGCTGCCCTCGCTGCTCGGCGGCGCCGCGCTGCTGACCCTGGCCGACGTGCTGGTGCGGCTGATCCCCACCAATGCCGAGCTGAAGCTGGGCGTGGTCATGGCTTTCCTCGGTGTGCCGATCTTCCTGCTGCACCTGCTGCGGGAGCGCCGGCTATGGTGACCTTGGCGGTAGAGAACCTCTCGGTCGATCTCGGCCGGCGCCGCGTGGTCGAAGGCCTGTCGGCTCGGTTCGACAGCGGCGAACTCGTCGGCGTGATCGGGCCCAACGGCGCCGGCAAGTCGACTTTCGTGCGCGCCGTGCTCGGTCTCGTTCCGGCCAGCGGGGGCTGGGTGCAACTGGACGGCCGCGAGGTGTCGCACTGGTCGCCGCGAGAAAGGGCGAAAATGCTCGCCTATCTGCCGCAGGGCCAGACCTTGCACTGGCCGCTGTCGGTCGAGCGCCTCGTCGCGCTGGGCCGCCTGCCGCACCTCGCGCCGCTGTCGCGCGTCAGCGCCGAGGATCGCGCCGCCGTCGCCGAAGCGATGGCGCGCGCCGATGTCGGGCATCTTGCCGGCCGCACCGCCACCGAGCTCTCGGGCGGCGAACGTGCCCGCGTCATGCTGGCGCGGGCGTTGGCGGTCGGCGCCGCCGGCCTCGTCGTCGACGAGCCGCTGGCCTCGCTCGATCCCGGACACCAGATCGACGTGATGGAACTGCTCGCCCGCGAAGCTCGCGGCGGCGCGCTGGTGATCGCGGTGCTCCACGACCTCACCATGGCCGCGCGCTATTGTGACCGGCTGGTGCTGATGGACGGCGGCAAGCTGGTCGCCGAGGGTGCGCCAAGCGAAGTGCTGACCGCCCAGCGGCTGCGCGCGGTCTATGGCATCAGCGCGATGGTGGACATGTCCGGCGCCACGCCGATGGTCGTGCCGCTGCAGCGGATCTAGTCGAACGGATCGAGACGGGCGAGGTCGGGCGACAGCGGCGGGAACGCCAGCGGTCGCTTCTCACGAAAGGCGGCGATGCCTTCCTTCATGTCGGGACCGGCGACGGCCTCGCCGAGCAGCCGGTCGGCCTCGGCGAAGGGCTCCTTCATCGAAGCGGTCATCAGGTCCTGGTAGAT
This sequence comes from Novosphingobium sp. G106, assembly GCF_019075875.1. Taxonomy (NCBI): domain Bacteria; kingdom Pseudomonadati; phylum Pseudomonadota; class Alphaproteobacteria; order Sphingomonadales; family Sphingomonadaceae; genus Novosphingobium; species Novosphingobium sp. G106. The sequence goes on from NZ_JAHOOZ010000001.1 coordinate 5,580,292, forward strand.
CTGCTGCTTCACCGTCCGCATCGCCCAGGGCGAGTTTTCCGCCGCGATCGTGCGGCAATAGGCGAAGGCGCGGTCGAACAGGTCGTCGGGTGCCGCCAGCTGGTTGACGAGGCCGATCGCCAGCGCCTCTTCGGCAGCGACGACGCGGGCCGACAGCAGCATGTCGGTGGTACGGCCGGCGCCGATGAACCGGCTGAGCTGCCAGGACAGGCCGAGCTCGGCGATGAGGCCGCGCTTGACGTAAGGCACGCAGAACCGCGCCCCGTGCGCGGCGAAGCGGATGTCGCAGCACAGTGCCTGCTGCAGCCCGACGCCGTAGCAGGCGCCATGGACGGCCGCGACGATCGGCTTGCCCACGCCCATGGCATACCAATAGGGCCGCCCGTCGCGCTTGGTGATCTCGCCCCGGGCTGAGAGATTGCCGAGCGCCGACATGTCCGCGCCCGAGCAGAAGCCGCGCCCCGCGCCGAGGACCAGGACCGCGCGCACCGCGGGATCGGCGGCCATGGCATCGAGCGTGTCGAAATAGAGCGTGCCCATCGCCGAGTTCCAGGCGTTGAGCTTGTCCGGCCGGTTCAGCGTGATGATCCCGACGCCCTCGCGCAGTTCGGACAGGACAGCGGGCTGTTCGGCTTCGTCGGACATCTTGGGCTTTCTCAGGCTCTGGCTTTGGCGAAACCTCGGCCGCATCGAGGCGGAGTGTCAAGCCGATGGCCGCACATCGCCGGGACGGAGTCGGCGCGCGCATCGGCTTTTCGCTGGAGCGCGGGAGGGCCGTGTCTATCCTGCGCCCATGCAAGTACCCTTTGTCTGCGGCCCGAACGATCTGCGCCTGTTCGATATAGAACCGCCGCGAGCTGGTCCGCGCGACGTGGTGCTGCGTGTCGGCAGCGTCGGCATCTGCGGCAGCGACCTCGGCTATGTCGCCGCGGGCGGAACGGTCGGGCCGGCGGACAAGCCTTTCCCGATCGGGCACGAACTGTCGGGCACTGTTATGGCGGCGGGGGACGAGGTGCGTTCCGTCAAGCTCGGCGATCGCGTCGTGGTCAATCCGCTGGTCAATCTCATCGGCAATGGTTCGACCGAGGGTGCCTTTGCGCGCGAGCTGCTGATCCGCGATTTCGTGGCGCGGCCGGAATCGTTGCTACCGCTGCCCGAGGGGTTATCGCTGGACGCTGGCGCATTGGTGGAGCCGCTGGCCGTCGCCACGCATGGGGTAAACCAGCTCGGTGTGAAACCGGGCGACAAGGTTGCCGTCTTCGGCGCGGGGCCGATAGGGCTGGCTTCGCTGGTCGTGCTGCGGCACCGTGGGATCGAAGACGTGATTGCGTTCGATCTCTCGCCCTTCCGCCGCGAGCGCGCGCTGGCCCTGGGTGCCCGCGCCGCCTTCGACCCGCGCGAGCAAGCGCCGCGCGAGACGCTGCTGGCCGAGCACGGCGCGGTGGCGACCTTCCGCCAATCGCTACCCGCGACGACGCATTATCTCGAGGCTTCGGGCGCGCCGGTCATTCCCGATATCCTGTCCTTCGCTCGTGCGCGGGCCTCGCTCTGCGTGATCTCGGTGCAGAAGAAGCCGGTCGAGGTGGATTTCGGCCTCGTGATGTCGAAGGAGCTGCGCATGGTCGGGGCGCTGGGTTATCCGACCGAGTTCGGCGAAGTGCTGGAGATGCTGGCCGGCGGCACCGTCGACCTCGGCCCGCTGGTCAGCCACCGCTTCGCCGGCGAAGACTTCCTCGACGCTTTCGCCATGGCGAGCCGGCCCGGCGAGGCGGCGAAGGTGCTGGTTCAGTACGACCGCGATTAGGCGCGCAGGAACAGTCCGATCGTCAGTAGCACGCCGATGACGATGACCACCAGCCGCAGCATCTTCTCGTCGACCCGGCTGAGCAGCCGCGCGCCGAACACGCTGCCGACAAGCGCGCCCGCACAGGCCACGGCGCAGGCTAGCCAGCGGACCTGGCCAGAGAACAGGAAGATCAGCACGGCGGTGAAGTTCATCGCGCCGGCAAGCACGTTCTTGGTCGCGCCGGCTGCGCGCACGGGCACGCGGCTGAGCGCCAGCGCTGCCAACATCAGGAAGCCGATCCCGCCGCCGAAATAGCCGCCGTAGATCGCTATGCCCATCTGGACCGTGCCGGCGACAACGGCGCTCAGCGGCTTGCCCTCTTCTCCGGCCTGCGGCTTGCGGCCGAAGCTGCCCCAGGCATAGGCCACGGTCGCGAACAGGACCAGCCAGGGCACCATCTGCGCGAAGACGCCCGAGGGCGTCCACAGCAGCAGCACGGCGCCGATCGCGCCGCCGATCAGGCTGATCACGGTCAGTGCCTTGAACGACAGGCTTTCGGTCCCGCTGGCGAGCTTGCGCCCGATCCAGCCGCCGGTGACCTGGCCGGGGAACAGCGCGACCGTTGAGGTGATATTGGCCGCGCGGGCATCCATCCCGGTCAGGATCAGCGCGGGCAGCGTGATGAACGACCCGCCCCCGGCGAGCTGGTTCTGCGCGCCCGCCCAAGCGGCTGCGACGAACAGGATCGCCAGTTGTAGTAGATGAGCCTGGTCCAAAGTCGTTCCCCGCGCAGCGAAGCTTCGCCCCTAGGGCCAAGCGCGCGCGCTTTCCAGCCGAAGCGTTGCTATTTCAGCCGGCGATCTGCGCCATCAGCTTCATTGCCGTTTCATCGACATTGGTCAGGCGCAGCACGGTGAAGCCGGCGTCGCGCCAGGCGGGAAACCGCTCCCTGATCCGCGCGGGCGGCCCGTAAAGCGCGCCTTGGTCGAGATAGTCCTCGGGCACTGCCGCTTCCGCCTCCTCCTTGCGCCCTGCTAGATAGAGCTCTTGGATGCGTTCCGCTTCCGCACCGAAGTCGCGGCCGACCATGGCCTGGTTGTGGAAGTTTTGATCCCTCGAGCCCATGCCGCCGACGTAGAGCGCGGTCACCTTGCGCGCCTCGGCCATGGCGCCCTTGATGTCGTCGGTGACGATGACGCCCACATTGGCGACGATCTCGAAGTCCTTGAGCGTCTTGCCGTCGGCGCGCTTGGCCAGGCCTTCCTCGATGTACTTGATCTTGCCAGGCAGGTTGTGCGGCGTCGTGTGCATCGCGACGAGCCCGTCGGTGATCTCGCCGGTCAGCCGCAGGTTGCCGGGAGTGTTGGCGCCGAGCATGACCGGAATGTTTGGATCGCCATGGAGGATCGACTTGAGCGGCTTGGCCCGGCCGGTTGCGCCGGGACCGTCGTAGGGAATGCGGATCTCGGCGCCGCCATGCCTCAGCGGCTCCTCGCGGCGCCAGACCTTGCGCATGATCGCGACATAGTCGCGGATGCGCTCGGCCGGCTTGCCCCAGGGCTGGCCGTACCAGCCCTCGACCACCTGCGGGTTCGACACGCCCAAGCCGATGACCATGCGCCCTTCACCGACGAGGGCATCGGCGGTCTGCGCGGTCATCGCGAGGTTGGTCGGCGTGCGCGCGGCGAGTTGGGCGATGCCGGTGGCCAGCCGCAGCTTCTTCGTCAGCGCGCCGATATAGACCAGCGGCGTGATCGCGTCGGAGCCGTAGGCCTCGGCCGACCAGATGGAGTCGAAGCCGAGCTTCTCTGCCAGCAGGATCTTTTCCATCGGTAGAGCCATCTTCGCGCCGCTGTAACCTATGTCGAGACCGAGCTTCATCGGCGCTCTCCCTGCTCGTGTTAGAGTTTCGTCTTTCCATATCATCGACGGCAGCTTCGGCCAGACGCGGGGACGATATAGCGGCGCGCGCAGGCTAACCGCCTTGCTGCACAACCATCCGGCCGATACCCAGCTGCGAAAAGAAGGAGCATTTTTATGAAGGCGGCGGTCCTGCGCGAGAGATCGGCACCCCTCGTGATCGAGGACTTGACGATCGCCAAGCCGAAAGGCCGTGAAGTCCTCGTTCGGGTGACCGCGGTGGGCCTTTGTCATTCCGACATGCACGTGATCGATGGCGGCGCGCCGCTGCCCTTGCCGATCGTGCTGGGTCACGAGGTTGCCGGCGTGGTCGAGCAAGTCGGCGCGGACGTGCACCGGCTGAAGGCCGGCGATCACGTCGTCGTCTGCCTGGCCTTCCATTGCGGCCATTGCGAGCAGTGCGAGAGCGGGCACAGCAACCGCTGCCTGCCGCCCGAGGCAATGCGAGGCGAAAGCGAGGAGCCGCGCCTGCGTGATGCTGCCGGCGCGGCTATCGGCCAGTTCACCAACATCGGCGGCTTTGCCGAGCAGGTCCTCGTCCATGAAAGCGGCTGCGTTGCAATTCGCCGCGACATTCCGTTCGACAGGGCGGCGCTGATCGGTTGCGGCGTCACCACCGGCGTCGGTGCGGCGGTGCGCAGCGCACGAGTCCGGCCCGGCGAGACCGTGGCGATAATCGGCTGCGGCGGCGTCGGCCTTTCGGCGATCAACGGCGCCGCGATTGCCGGCGCGGGCCGGATCATCGCCATCGATCGCCTGCCGCTGAAGCTCGAGATGGCCAGGCGCTTCGGTGCGACCGACGTCGTTGATGCCTCGGCGGGAAGCGTGGTCGAGCAGGTCAAGGAGATCACCGGCGGGCGCGGCGTCGATCACGCGATCGAATGCGTCGGCCGCCAGGTAACGATCGAGGATGGCTTCAGGATGCTCGGCAAGGGTGGCACCGCGACCATCGTCGGCGTCACCTCGCGCCAGACCACGATCGAGCTGTCGCCGCTATTGATGATGCTCGGCGAGAAGCGCGTGCAGGGCTCCTACATGGGCGGCGTGCGCACCTTGATCGACATCCCGCGCTATGCCGATCTCTACATGCAGGGGCGGCTCAATCTCGACGAACTGGTCTCGCAGCGGCTGACGCTGGCGCAGATCAACCAGGGGTTCGCGGACATGCTGAAGGGCGAAGTGGCGCGATCGGTGGTGGTGTTCGACTGACGTGCAAGCGAAAGGCGCCGCCAACCCTAGGGTCGGCGGCGCCTTTGATCGTGCCCCGGCCGATCAGGCGTAGGAAACGCTGACCCGCTGGCGGCGGCGCATCGCGGCACCCGCGAAGCCGATGCCGAGGATCATCATCGCCCAGGTCGAGGGTTCGGGAACGCTGTTCGAGAAGATCTCGATGGCCGAGTTGGCTTTTTCACCGTTGTTGCCAACTTCGCCGATGTACAGCCAGAGGCCATTCAACTTCACCGCGCTGGTGAGATTGAACATGATCTGGCCGTTGTCACCGAGGCTCAGGAAGCCGGCGGGCAGCGTAGTGCTCGAGTCGGCGTCGAAGGCACCCAGCGTCGCGATCGAATTGTCGAAGACGTTCGCCCCCGTGGTCCCGAACAGTCTGGCATTGACAGTCGGACGCTGCGTTCCGGGCGTGAAGACCGTGCCGCCAGCCCCGAAATTGAAGACGCTGAGACCGGCCAGGCCGGCCACGCAGGCCGCCGTGGCGCAGGGTGACAGCGAAAGCTTGATCGCATCGAGATCGAAGCCCGAGAACTGCCCCGGCGAACCGCCCGTGAAGTTGCTGGCATCCCTGATCAGGATCGACGTGACGTTGTCCCCATAAGCCGTCAGATCGGCCGCAAAGACAGCGGTATTCGCTGGATTGTCGCCCGTCACGCCGGAGAGCTTGGTCAGAGTCACCGTAGCGGCGGATACTTGGGTGGATACGAGGGTCAGTGCCGTTGCAAGGCACAGGGTGCTGAACCGGAATCTCTTCGTCATGATCGGAGCCTCCTTTGGTGGGCCGATCATTAATCCAGAATTCATCCCCCAGCAATGATCGTCATCTTGTTAGCAAGGTGACGATCCCAGTGTTAGCAGCGTCTACTAACAGTTCTACCGCCGAACCGTCATGGTCTATTTTATGCTTAAACCCCTATTAACCTATTGAATGGTCCATAGATTGTTTGAGTCCTGAGACTTGCTTGCCGGATTGACATTTATCATATGGCGCAATTTTCAGTAAAAATACGTAGACTTTCACCACGCCACTTTCTCTCTCTTCTTCGCTACCTGTTCGATACTGGCATTTGCTCCGCCAGAGGCGGGTTCGAGGCTGCCGCCAAGAGCGAGTTGGGATGGCCGCCACACCGGGCTAGCATGCGCGTTACACGCTTGCCGATTTCGGCTTCTGGTCGGATTAGATGGCAGCCTTCCGCGCGGGTGGCATCGCCTGGAAAGGTCATTGGAGAGGCCATGCAACTCGACCCGTCCGAAGACCAGATCATGATGACCGACATGTTCGCGCGCTTCCTCGACGCGGAAAGCCCGATCTCGCGGGTCCGCGAGGCGATCCCTGCGGGCGGCTTCGACTCAGGTCTGTGGCGCGGGCTGGCGGAGCAGGGGGGCGCTGTCGATCCGCGTGCCCGAGGCGATGGGCGGGCTGGGCCTCGGCCTGTTCGATGCGGCGCTGCTGATGGAGCAGGCGGGCCGCACGCTGGTATCCGGCCCACTGGCCGAGGCGATCGTCGCCGCGCGGCTGCTGGCCCTGCTCGATCCCGACGACGCGACCGGTTTGCGCAATGGTATTGCGAGCGGCGCCAGCGTGGCGACGCTCGCCTTCCACGACGTAGCGGTCGCGCCCGATCAACTCGTAGCCGGCGGCGCGGTCGCCAATGCAGTAATCGTCCGTGATGGCGACGCGGTCGTGCTCGTGCGGCCGGGCCGGCAGCAGGCCGAACGCACTCTGGCTTCCACGCCGATCGCGCGACTGACGTTGTCGGGCGTAGAGCGGACGGTGCTCGGCCGGGGTGCGGAGGCTATCGCGCTCCACGCTGCCGCTGTCGAGGAATGGAAGCTGCTGACCGCCTCGGCGCTCGCGGGGCTTTCCGTCGAGGCCATCCGCATCGCCTCCGCTTATGCCTGCGAGCGTGAGCAGTTCGGCCGCCCGATCGGCTCCTACCAAGGCGTATCGCATCCGCTGGCCGATGCGGTGGTCGAGGTCGATGCCGGCCGGCTGATGCTCTGGCGCGCGATCCGCGCCGCGGTCGACGGCGATGCCGATGCCGGCGAGCGCGTCTCGATCGCCGCCTGGTGGGCGGGGCAGGCCGCCGAGAAGGCGGTGGTGCGCGCACTCCACACCCACGGCGGCTATGGGCTGACGCTCGAATACGACATCCACCTGTTCAACCTGCGCTCGCGTGCCTGGCTACTCGTGCTGGGCGATCCCGAACTGCTGCTCGAGGAAGCGGCACGCCGGCGCTACCGCGGCGAGATCGCGAAGCTGCCTGATGCTGGCGCGATGAACGTCGAATACGGCCTGGGCGACGAGGCCGAAGCGCTGGCGCGGGAAACGCGCGATTTCTTCGAGGCGACGCTGACGCCGGAACTGCGCGCCAAGGCGCACTATTCCTATGGGGGCCACGATCCCGGCGTGCACAGGAAGCTGGCAGAGGCGGGGCTGCTCTATCCCGACTGGCCCGAGCGGATCGGCGGGCGCGGGGTCAGCACCTATGCGATGCAGGCCGCGCACAAGGTCTGGGAGGACTACGACTGGACCTCCCATCCGCACGGCACGACCAATATCATTGGCCTGATGATCGACCGCTTCGGCACCGACCAGTGCAAGGCGGATATTCTCTCCAGGATCATCTCCGGCGATATCATCTGCAGCCTCGGCTACAGCGAGCCGGGCTCGGGCTCCGATGTCTTTGCTGCCAAGACCCGCGCGACGCGGCAGGCGGACGGCTCCTGGCGGATCGACGGCCAGAAGATGTTCACCAGCGGCGCCGAGCACGGCGACTACGTCATCATGCTGGCCCGCACCGATCCCGAGGCGCCCAAGCACAAAGGCGTCTCGATGTTCATGGTGCCGCTGAACGTGCCGGGCGTGACGATCCAGGAGGTCAAGACCTTCCAGGATGAGCGGACCAACATCACCTACTACGACGGGGTGCTGATTCCCGACGCTTACCGGCTGGGCGAGATCAACGGCGGCCTGGCGGTGATGTCGCTGGCGCTGGAGATCGAGCAGGGCATGAGCTTCGGGCCCTACCAGGAGCGCCTGCTCCATGCCGCCGAGCGGCTCTGCGGCAAGGCCATGCGCCACGGCAGGCCGGCGATCGAGGACCCGGCGGTGCAACTCCGGCTGACCCGGGTCTGGGCCAATGCCATCGCCTCGCAATGCCTGCACGACCGCATCCTGTGGGTCACCGCCGAGGGCAAGCAGAACCTCGCCTATGGCCCCGCGGTCAAGCTGTTCTCTGCCGAGGCCTACCGTGCGGATGCCTTCGACCTGTTGAGCCTGACCGCGCCGGAATCGCTGGCTTTCGCGGACAAGGACGCTGCTTTCATCAACCAGTGCTACCGCCACTCGCAAGTCGCCACGGTCTATGGCGGCACCAGCGAGGTGCAGCGCAGTCAGGTTGCCGAAAAGCAGCTCGGTTTGCCGCGGACGCGTTAGCGAAGAGGAGGCGGTATCGTCCCCCCGATGATCTGCGCGGCCGATATGGACAAGCCGGGCAGCCGCAAGGTCAATGGCGTAAACCGGCTGTAGGAGAGGCCCGGATGAGTTCCGATTCCGATATCGTCGTCGAGCGCCTGGGCAAGGTCGCGCGCATCACGCTTAACCGTCCTGCGCAGATGAACGCCTTCACGCTCGACATGACTCTGGCTTTGCCGCGGCTGATTCAGGCGGAGATCGACGCGGGCGCGCGGGCGATCATCCTCACCGGTGCGGGCGGCAACTTCAGCTCGGGCGCCGACATCGCGCCTGCCGGGGTCGGGACGGGCCAGATCGACGTGCGTGCGCGAATGGAGGACTGCTACAACCCGCTGGCGCGCTTCCTGATGGAACTGCCCGTGCCGCTGGTGACGGCGATCGACGGCGCGGCGGCCGGGGGCGGGGCCTCGCTGGCGCTGGCGGGGGACATCGTCGTCGCCGGGCGATCCTCCTACGTCATGCTGGCCTTCGTCCGCCGCGGGCTTGTGCCCGACGTCGGCGTGACCTGGCTGGTGGCCAGCGCCGTGGGCCGGCTGCGCGCGATGAAGATGGCGCTGCTCGGCGACAAGATGCCTGCCGAGGAAGCGCTCGCCGCGGGCCTTGTCTCCGAAGTTGTCGACGACGATCAGGTCATGGCACGCGCGGAAGAGATCGCCGAGCGGCTGGCCGAGATGCCGACGCGCACGCTCGCGATGATCCGGAGCCAGGTGAACGTTGCGGTCAATGCGGGCTTCGAGGCCTCGCTCGATGCCGAGCGCGACAACCAGGTCGCCGTGACCAGGACTCGCGACTTCAAGGAAGGCATCGCCGCCTTCAAGGAAAAGCGCAAACCCGTGTTTACCGGAGAATGAACCGCGTCTATTGCAATTTGTGAATCCACAAGGAGCCTGCGCGTGACCGATCTTCTCCACCAAGCCCCGACCGGTTCCGACTTCGTCGTCCAGGCGCTCTCGCGCGACCTCGACCGGCTGGTGGCGATCGGCACGAAGGGCGAGCGTCTGACCGCGCGCGGGCTCGCCGAGGGGATCAGCCGGATGCAGCAGGTGTTCGAAAGCCTCGAGCCGCGGCCGCGCCGCGCGGCGCTGCTCTCGCGCAATCGGCTCGACATTCTGCCGGTCAACAGTGGCCTGGCCTTCGCCGGCGTGGTGGCGACGGCGCTGCACCCGATGGGCTCGGTCGATGACTATCTCTATGTGCTGGAAGACGCTGAGGTCGATCTTCTGATCTACGACGCCGACCACTACGAGGAGACCGCAGCGGCGCTGAAGGCGTGCGCGCCGGGCCTTAAGCATGTCCTTGCGATGGGCGGCGAAGGCGTAGGAAGGAATATCGGAGAGGCGGCCGCCGCCTTCGCTCCCAAGCCGCTGACGGCGCCCGTCGTCGCGCCGGACAGCCTGTCGCGCATCGCCTATTCGGGCGGCACCACGGGCAAGCCCAAGGGGATCATGTGCTCGCACGGCTCCACGGCGACCTCGACTTTGATCCAGCTCACCAGCTGGGAATGCCCGAGCACTTTCCGCCACCTGATCTGCGCGCCGCTGAGCCATGCCGGCGCCTCGATGTTCAACCTGATCCTGCTCAAGGGCGGCTACATGGTCGTTGTCCCGGGCTTCGAGCCGGTCGCGGTGATGCAGGCGATCCAGGAGCATCGGATCACTTCGGTGCTGATGGTGCCGACGATGGTCATCGCCATGATCGATCACCCACGCTTCGCCGAGTTCGACCTGTCGAGCCTGGAGATCATCTACTACGGCGCCTCGGCCTTTCCTGCGGCGCGGCTCAAGGATGCGATCGGCAAGCTCGGCTCGATCTTCTTCCAGTTCTACGGTCAGGCAGAAGCGCCGATGTCGGTCACCGTCATGCGGCGCGACGAGCATCTGGTCGACAGTGCCGAGCGGCTGGCGAGCTGCGGCCGGCCGACGCCGCTGGTCCGCGTCGCGCTGATGGACGACGACCTGAACGAGGTGCCCGTCGGCACACCCGGCGAGATCTGCGTGCAGGGGCCGTTGGTGAACCTCGGCTATCTGAACAAGCCCGAGGAGACCGAGAAGGTCTTCGAAGGCGGCTGGCTGCATACCGGCGATGTCGCCATTCGCGGCGAGGACGGTTTCTTCCGCATCGTGGACCGCAAGAAGGACATGATCGTCACCGGCGGTTTCAACGTCTTCGCGCGCGAGGTGGAGGACGTGCTGACCGAGCATCCCTCGGTCCGCCAGGCAGCGGTGATCGGCGTGCCCGATCCTAAGTGGGGCGAGGCGGTCAAGGCGATCGTCGTGCTGGAGCCGGGCGCGAACGTCGACGAGAAGGTGCTGATCGCCAGCGTGCGCGAGCGCAAGGGGTCCGTGCAGGCACCCAAGAGCGTCGAATTCGTCGACGCGCTGCCCGTCACGCCGCTCGGCAAGCCTGACAAGAAGGCGCTGCGCATGCGCTATGCGGCGGTTGCCGCGTGAGCCCAGACGCCGAACCCTTCTTCCAACGTGATGGCGACCGGCTGGTTGCGACATGGCAGGCGCGCGGGCCGTGGAAGGCGAACTCGCTGCACGGGCGCGTGATCGCCGGGCTGCTCGCCGCCGAGATCGAGCGCAACCACGGCGATCCCGAGCTGATGCCCGTGCGCCTGACCGTCGACATGTACCGTGCGCCGTCGATGGAGCCGCTGCATGTCGAGACGCGCATCGTCCGCGACGGCCACCGGATCAAGGTGATCGACGCCGACCTGATCTCCGAGGGGCGCAGCGCCGGCCGCGCCACCTGCCAGATGCTGCGGCTGGGCGAAAAGCCAGAAGGCGAGGCCTGGCGCGGCGACGTATGGGACGCACCCGCACCGGACAGCCTGCCCGCAGCGAGGCCGGGGCCGGGAATCGATGGACGGTGCCTGGGAACTGCGCTGGATTTCCGGCCGGCTCGGCGAAATCGGCCAGCGCCGGGTCTGGATGCGCGAGCTGCGCGCGATGATCGGCGGCGAGCCGCTGACCCCGTTCCAGCGCGTCGCCGGGGGGGTCGACTACGTTAGCCCGCTCGCCAATGTCGGGACGCTCGGCAACTACAGCTACATCAATTCGGACCTGACGATGTACCTCCATCGCCTGCCGGTGGGCGAGTGGATTGGCTATGAATCCCTGGGTCACGAGGCGAGCGATGGCATCGCCCTGGGCCACTGCAACATCTACGACGTGGAAGGCCGCATCGGCTGGGGATCGGCTTGCGCGATCGCGCAGGGGACCAGGCTGCCCGTCAAGGGCTGAGGGGGAAGCGCAATGCTGAGCAAGGCCGACGACTATCCGGTCCACCAGACGCCCGATCCGATTGCCCATTCGGGCGTCGACCGGAATTTCTACGATCGCTATTTCTTCAACGGCTATTCGCCCGATGGCCGCGTCTTCTTCGGCGCGGCGCTGGGGGTCTATCCGCAGCTCGGCGTGATGGACGCGGCTTTCGCGATCCGCATCGAGGGGCGGCAGTACAACCTCCATGCCTCGCGCCATCTGAACTGGGACCGGACCGATACGCAGGTCGGGCCAATCCGGATCGAAGTGATCGAGCCGCTGCAGAGCCTGCGGATCACCGTGGCCGACAACGAGCACGGTATCAGCGCCGAGCTGACCTTTGACGGCCGCCACGCGCCGATCGAGGAGCCGCGCCACACACGCTGGGCCGGCACCCGGCTCTACATGGACGTGACCCGTCTGACCCAGCTCGGCAGCTACACCGGCTGGGTGCGCGCCGGCGGGCAGGAGGTACGGTTCGGGGAAGGCGAATGCCTCGGTACACGCGACCGGTCCTGGGGCATCCGCGCGATCGGCATGCGCGATCCTCAGCCCGCCGCGCCGCCGATCCCCGCGCAGTTCCACTGGTACTGGGTGCCCGCGCAGTTCGCGGACCGCGTGATGCACTTCTACATCAACGAGGACGAACTGGGCGACGTGTGGAATCTCGGCATGATCGTCGTGAAGGACGGCGAGGCGCCCGAACGGCTGCGCGAGGCGCGGATAGAGCCGGTGTTAGCGCCGGGCACCCGCTGGCCCACGGGCGGTGTCATCACCGCACGTGACAAAGCAGGTGGCGAGTACCGGGTCGAGCTTTCATCGCAGCGCCGGTTCTACCTCTACGGGCTCGGCTACACGCATCCCGAATGGGGCCATGGCGTCAACAAGGGACCGCTGGCCGTGGGTTATGACGAATGCGGGGTCGACGAGGTCACGGTCTATGCGCCGCCGCATATCCACGCGCAGGCTTTCGCCACGGTGCGGATGACGACGCCCGAAGCGAAGGTCCTCCAAGGCATCGGCGCCTTCGAGTCCTTCGGCATGGGCCCGCACGCGCGGCTCGGTTTTAGCGAACTGTTCGCCGCACCCTAGACGATTGAGAAGCTCTGGTAGTTGAGGTTGAGCCCCGGACTCACTTCGGCGAACTGGATCTGCTGGGCCGATCCGGTCCCGTCGGGGTCGTAAAACACCTGGCCGGTCGCGGAATTGTAGATGATCCGATCGGTCGAATCGTGCGCATCGGCACCGGTGTAGAAGGCTGAGGAAGCCAAGGTTCCAGTGCTGCGCAGCGCGGTGAAGATCGAATTCTCGAGCATGATGCGATCCTGACCGACGGTGAAGTCGGTGATCTTGTCGATGTTGCCGTTGCCGAGCGCGCTGTCGAAATAGAACCGATCGGTGCCGGTGCCGCCGGTGAGAATGTCTCTCCCCAGCCCGCCGTAGAGATAGTCGCTGCCGTCGCCGCCATTGATCGTGTCGTTGCCGCCGTGGCCATAGAGACGATCGTTGCCACCGAGCCCGTTATAGGTGTCGGCCGATTCCGTGCCGTGCCAAGTGTCCGCCCGCGATGTGCCCTGGGTGGGCGCCGGAGTAGGCGTAGGGGTCGGAGTAGGTGTCGGGGTTGGCGTGGGGGTCGGCGTTGGCGTTGGGGTGGGTGTGCCCGAGCCCAATGCCGGATCGATCCAATCAAGCTTGACGTTGTTCGACCCGATGGTGACCGTGCTCGTCGTCGCGACGTGGCTCGTGTCGGAGAAGGTGACCGAATAGGTCCCCGCCGCCAGATCGAGCTGATAACCGCCGCCGGCTTCGGTCAGGACCGTCGAGGTCCCGCCGGTGGCGGTGTTGGTGATCTTGACCGTGGCGCCCGCGAGGCCTTCGCCTATGTCGTAGAAGTGGTCGCCATCGAGATCGTCGAAGGCGACGCCGACGAGGAAAGGGTTGCCTGCGGTGCGCGCGAAGTCTTCCGTGACCATGGCCGCGTTCCAGCCCTGGAACTCGCCTATCTCGAAGCCGATGCCGATCTCGCGGTAGGTCGTGTTGAGGATGTTCGCGCGGTGGCCGGCCGAATTCATCAGGTTGGTGTGCAGCAGCAGCACCTCGTCCTGGTAGCCGTCGGGCGCCCGCGTGCTGGCCCAGGCGATGTTCTCACCCCAGGACCACGAGCCCGAGAAGGTAAAGCCCGCCGCGGTCATCCGCTGGCCGGCGTCCGATCCGCCCGATCCGGTGTGCGAGAAGGTGTCCGTATCGAGCATCCACTTGCTGTGGACCTCGCCCGCCGTGTTCAGGTTGCTGTCGAAGGCCAGCGGCGCTGCGCCAACCTTGGCGCGGTCCGCATTGATGAGTTCGAGCATGTACTGCTCGGAGGCGCTAGCTTGCGTCATGCCGATCCATGAATAAGAGTTAGTGCTTGGAAAAGAGTCCCCGCATCCCGATGCGGGATTTCCAGCAGATAAGTGATCATGGCAATGACATGTCGCCGAAGTGTTACTTCGGTGCGTTATCCCGACATTAACCAGGATGAGTGGTTATTTTCATCGGATGAACTGAAGGCTGAGGGTAAGGAGCCTCCAAGTGTTCACTTCGTAACTCTTATCTGTCCAATATGATATAATCTTATTTCATAACGGCTTGGCGGCGGGAGCAGGTTCGGCTGGTCCCACCGCAGCTTCGGGCGTCACGGATTGACTGCGAGGTCCGCGAATGTCGCCGCCGCGCCCTGGGCAAACCGCCGGTTCGCTTCGTCGGCCGCGGCCAGCATGTCCCGCAGCTTCTTCTTGAAGGCGCCGGCGTCGTACCCGCTGTCGAGAAGCAGCTGGAGCTTGATCCGCTGGCGCGGATTTACGCCTTGCGGCAAGGGAGGCAATTGGCCGAGCCGCTGCAGCGTGAGCCGAGCCGCACGCTCCGCGCCCGGCGTCGCGCCGATGAGCACGATGTCCATGGCGCGTCCGTCTTCGCCGCGACGGAACAGCGCCGTCGTGATGCCGGTCAGGCCGTTCGGCTCGACCATGACCTCGGAGGTCCGGGCATTGACCGCGCCGACTCAGGCATCGACCCTCGCCGGAGGTACGCTGCGCTGGGGCACTTCGGCCAGCAGCGGCGACGCATGGAATAGCGCTGCCGAAGCGAGCAGAACGATGCTGTTGTAGATCCTACGCATGTCGGATCCTCTCTTTTCCGAATAGGGGAAATGGGCGCCGGAGAGTTCCAGCGCCCAAGTTCAGGCCGAAAGCGCGTGGACGTCGGCCGCCTTCAGCATCTTGCCGCCGATGGCCCAGTCGCCCTGCTTGAATTCGCGGACCCGCACCCAGGTGACCTGGCGCATGGCCTCGCCTTCGACCTTGATCATCGCATCGGTGACCCCGGCGATGAGGTCGCGCTTCTGCGCGGGGGTGAACACGTCTTCGATGACGTCGATAGTAACGAGCGGCATGTTTCGATTCCTTCGCTTCGACTGTCGCCGACCACCGGCAACACCGTCATGAGTCCAGATAGAGGAGCGGCGAAATCGATGCTTGAAGGTGATCTGGAGATTTCATGGAGATTGCGCGAACGTGCTATGGGCCGCGGCCATGTCCTACCGGATCGGCGAAACGGAACTTGATCCCCTGAAATTCGAACTGCGGCGCGCGGGAAATGCGGTCGCGGTCGAGCCGCAGGTGCTCGGGTTGTTGCTTTATCTGGTCGAGAACCGCGATCGCCTGATAACCAAGGACGAAATCGTCGACCGCATCTGGAAGGGACGCATCGTCTCGGATTCCGCGGTCACCAGCCGGGTAAAGTCGGCCAGGCAGGCGCTGGGTGACGATGGCCGCGAGCAGCGGTTGATTCGCACGGTCCACGGCAAGGGCTACCGCTTCGTCGGCGAAGTGGAGCGACCTGGCCAACTCGTCGTATCGACACCCGAACCGACGCCCCCGTCCGAACTGGTCCCCGAAGCCTCGACCAGCAAGCCTTCGATCGCCGTCCTGCCTTTCGAGATGATCGGCGACGATCCGCAGGCCTCGCTGATCGCCGACGCCTTCCCCCACGAAGTGATCGCCGAGCTGTCGCGGCTGCGCTGGCTCTTCGTCATCGCGCGCAGTTCCTCGTTCCGCTTTCGCCACCCTGCGCCCGACGTGCGCCGCATCGGCGACATCCTCGGCGTTCGCTACTGCCTGTCGGGCAGCGTCGCGATGGAACAGGGGCGCATGCTGCTGACCGTCGAACTGGCCGAGACCCGGACCGGCGGTGTGATCTGGGCCGATCACTATTCGGCCACTGCCAATATGATCCACGAGGTGCGTGCCGAGATCCTGGCTGCGATCAGCACTGCGATGGAGATCCACATCCCCCCTGCGCGAGGCGCAGAACGCGCGGCTGAGATCGCCCGAAGACCTCGATGCCTGGTCGGCCTATCATGTCGGGCTGCAGCACGCCTATCGGTTCAACCAGCGTGACAACGCCTATGCGCTCGCCATGTTCGAGCGGGCGATCGCCAGGGAGCCCGGCTTCGGGCGGGCCCATGCGGGACTGTCCTTCGCCCATTTCCAGAACGCGTTCCTGAGCTATGTGCCCGATACCAAGGCGGCCGCGCAGGAAGCGCGCAGGGCGGCCGAGCGCGCGCTCGAGATCGACGTGCTCGATCCGTTCGCCAACTTCACGTTCGGGCGATCGCTGTGGCTCGACGACAAGGTCGAGACCAGCCTGCGGTGGCTCGACCGGTCGATCGCGCTGTCGCCGAACTATGCTCAGGGCCGCTATGCCAAGGCCTGGGCCGAAACGCTGCTGGGGCACGGCGAGGTGGGGCAGTCGCAGGCGGATGCGGCGATGTCGCTCAGTCCGATCGACCCGATGCTCTACGCCATGCTGGCGACGCGCGCGCTGACGCATCTGATCCGCGGTGAGAGCGCCACGGCCGCCTGCTGGGGCGACGAAGCCGCGCAGTCGCCCGGCGCGCACGGGCTGATCGCGCTGATCGCCGCGGTGTGCCAGGTGATCAACGGCGACATGAACAAGGCTCAGGCCTGGGTGCAGACCGCCAAAATGCGTGATCCGAATGTCAGCCAGACACGGTTTTTCGCGGCGTTTCCTTTCGCCGACGGCGACACCAGGAACTGTATCGCCACGGCCCTGACGCGGCTGGGTGTCTGACCGCCGGACCATCCCCCAAGGGTCGGCTCACTGGCTCGCTTCAATCTGATCTGAAGGGTTTACAACGATGGCTCTTTCGCTGTTTCTCGCCGCCGCTGCTGCGATCGGTGTGACCGACAACCCTTGCCTGGCTCCTCTCCCGGTGTCGGCCGATTGGGCCGATCTGTGCCGCTATCACGCCGACAATACCCGCCTGAAGACCTTGCCGAAGGCAGAGCGCGACATCGTATTCATCGGCGATTCGATTACCGCAGGCTGGGCGGCGGCCAATCCCGCATTCTACCGGGATGGGCGGATCAACCGCGGGATCGGCGGCCAGACGACGCAGCAGATGCTGCTGCGCTTTCCGCAGGATGTGCTCGCGCTGAAGCCGCGGGTGGTCCACATCATGGCCGGAACCAACGACGTCGCGGGCAATGCGGGGCCGACGACGCTCGAAGCGATCGAGGGCAACATCACTGCGATGGTCGTGCTGGCGAAAGCCGCCGGCATCAAGGTGATTCTCGCCTCGACCCCGCCGGCGAGCCATTTCCAATGGTCGCCGACGCTGCATCCGGCCCCGGTGATCGCCGCGCTCAACGAGCGGCTTCGTCGGCTTGCCGCAAGGGAGCGGGTCACTTTTGTCGACTACGGCAAGGCGCTGGCTACCCCCGACGGCACGCTGCGGCCGGACTTTACGGTCGACGGCACCCATCTCAATGCTGCCGGCTATGCCGCGATCGAACCCAGCCTCAGCCGGGCCCTGACTGCCGCCCGCTGAGCCGGCGCGATCCCGCAATCGTCATTACGCTAATGTGACGGCCAGAAGTTGCATCTTGCAACCTAGCGCTCGCTCGACCATTATGCTGCGATGCACAATTATTCTTTCTATGCCCTGCGGACGGGTGAACTATGAGCGAAACCCGACTGAAGCTGATGGAGGCGATCGCCCGCAAGCAGACGGTAGAGGCTCGCTATAATGGCGATCTCATCAAGCTTGCCCCGCACATGCTGTTCGAACGGCACGGCGACCTATTCGTCAGCGCGCTGAACATGAGCAAGACTTGGCGCAGCGACGACGAGCGGCGCTTGGGGCAGTTCAAGCTTGCGGGCCTGGGCTCGACCGAACTGCTCGATGAAAGCTTCGATCCGCTGCCGTCCTATCAGCCCACCGTGCCCCGTTCGGACGATGCGCTGATCCTCGCGATCTAGGCGCGCTCCGGGTCCTGTTATTCAGTCGCAGGCCGAATAGTCGCCCGCGCGGCAGGCGGCGACGGCGCGGCGCCAGCGCGCCATGTCGCGCTCGTACTGCGCGCGATCGCGGGCGTAGCCGTTCATGGCGCGCCGGTGGTCGCTCGACGAGTATTCGCGGTCGGCATCGTAGGCACGCCAGCCTTCGGCATAGCGCGCGTCGCGTTCGCGTACCCGCGCGGCTTCCTGGAGATTGAGCTGGCGGATGATCTCGCGGTCGCGCGCCCGCGCGGCGGCGCTGCGCATGGCCGGATCATGCGGATCGTCGGCCCAGGCGGTAGCCGGCATCATAGCGGCGACAAGCGCCGCGCAAACCATCGGATTGACCCTCATCGTTGTTCCCTCGCGTACCCATTTCCCGAATATCAAGGGGATAGGCCGCACAGCAAATCGAATGCGTTAAAGGGTTTCCCGCTCGCCGCTTGCGACGGGCGTTCTGCCGCAGTTCTTGCTGGCTCTTGACCGCGCGAGCGGGATTCGCTTCACCGGAGGCTGGCAATCGCGATCTGAAAGCGAATTTCGACAATGGCTAGGGCGGGGGTGACGATCGAGGACGATGTTGCCATCGGTGCGGGCAGACGCGGCGCGGCGATCCAGTCGAATTGCGCGTCACGCTGGGATCGGTGGCCACGCGCAACGTCGAGGATGGCCGCCTCGTGACGGGCAATTTCGCCGTTCCCCATTTTCAGTTCCTTCGCATGGCGGGCCGAGATTATGTCACTTACTCCAATCGATGATCTCGCAGCGCTGTTGAAGATCGACCGGGATGCGCTTGAGCGTGCGGTGCCCGGTATCGAGAGGCTGCTGTCGGACGAGCGCCTGTTCGGGCTACTGCCGTTGATCGCCGCCAGCGCCCGGCGCGAGTCCACCGAGGTCGAAGCCGATCTGGCCATCCGCGAACAGATCCTACGCTATCACGCCACGGAACTGATGACCGATCGCGAGCGGGCGGCTTTCCTGGGTCTGCCCGAGGGTTGCCGCATCCGCGAACGCGCCAAGATCCTCGCGCCCGAGAAATTCGTCTGCGGGAAGAACGTCTGGATCGGCGAAGGCGCCGTGCTCGATGCCCAGGGCGGGCTCACCGTTGGCGACTCCACCCAGATCGGGCTCGGAGTCATGGTCTGGACCCACACGAGCCACCTCCAGGCGATCCGCGGAGAGACCGGCACATCGCGCAAGGGCATCGCATATATGCCGACGCATATCGGCAAGAACTGCTTCATCTCGGGGCCGTCGGTCATTTCCGCCGGCGTCACGATTGGCGACGGCGCCGTCATTTCGCCGATGACTTTCGTCGACCGCGATGTTGCCCCGCGCGAAGTCGTCAGCGGTCCGCTGTCGCTCAAGAAGCTGGAAAGGCGGATCGATGAGTTGGAGCGGCGCCTGGCCGAGTCCGAGAGCTGAATCCCGTTCAGATTCCCGCGCGCGATCGTTCCGATCGGCGAGAAAAACCGGTGTCGTACTGGTTCATAGGTATGGTTAAGACTTTTTAAGGATGTTCCCCATAGGGATGTGACCCCGAAGGGGTAGCATCATCATGATCAGAGTTGGTCTTTGTGGTTTGGGGTACTGGGGCAAGAACTTGTTCCGGACCATATCGGGTAATCCGAATATCGAATTTGTCGGTGTCGCGGACGCCAAGGCCGAAACCCGCGATAAGCTGGCGGCATCGCATCCCCATCTCAAGCTCTACGCAGATGCACTGGAACTGATCGCCGATCCCGAGATCGACGCGGTCGTGCTCGCGACGCCGGTCTCGTTCCACTACGCCCAGGCCAAGGCCGCACTCGATGCCGGCAAGCACGTGATGGTCGAAAAGCCGATGTGCACGACCAGCGCCGAGGCGGACGACCTGATCGCCCGCGCCGAGCGCCACGGCCTGACGCTGATGGCGGATCATACCTTCCTGTTTCATCCGGCCGTGCTCAAGCTGGGCGAACTGGTGCATTCGGGCGCGCTCGGGCAGATCAGCTACTTTGACTCGCAGCGTGTCAATCTCGGCCTGTTCCAGCCCGACGTGAACGTGCTCTGGGACCTCGCCCCGCACGACATCTCGATCATCGACTATCTGTTCGGCGGTGAGCCGGTCCATGTCGAAGCCTCGGGCTATTGCCACGTCAACCCGGGTTTCCCCGACATTGCCTACCTGACCTTCCACTACCCCAATTCGATGGTCGCCCACCTCAACCTCAGCTGGATGTCGCCGGTGAAGGTCCGTCGCATCGCGGTCGGCGGCAGCGACAAGATGGTCGTCTGGGACGACATGAACCGCGAAGAGCCGATCAAGATCTACGACAGCGGCATCACCACGCACCCCCGCCAAGACCGTGAGATCATCCTGCCGTCCTACCGCATCGGCTCGGTTTCCTCGCCGCGCCTTGCCGGCAATGAGCCGCTCGTCGATGTCGTCGAGAACTTCCGCCAGGTCATTCTCGGCCAGGCCAAGCCGCGCTCGGACGGTCACGTCGGCCGCCGCGTCCTGCGCACGCTCGAAAGGGCCCAGGCCGCGCTCGACATCAGCCTGCGCCAGGTCGACGTGGCCATGGCCGACGCCTTCTACAGCATCGCCGCGGAATGAGATGATGAACCTGATCCCTGTGAACAGCCCTTACCCCAACACCCTAGCCGGCAAGCGCGTCCTCGTGACGGGCGGCGCCGGCTTCGTCGGATCGCATATCGTCGACCAGCTCCTGGCCCATGACGCGGCCGAGATCACGGTCATCGACAACATGGTGCGTGGCCGGCCGGCAAACCTCGCGGCCGCGCTGCGGAGCGGCCGCGTCAACCTGATCGAAGGCGACATCTGCGACCAGCCGCGGATGGTCGCGTTGGTCCGCGACGCCCAGATCGTGTTCCACCAGGCGGCGCTACGCATCACCCATTGTGCCGCCGAACCGCGTCTCGCTTTCGAGGTGATGGGCCGCGCTGCCTTCGAGATTTTCGAGGCCTGTGTCACCCACAAGGTAGAAAAGCTCGTCGCCGCCTCATCGGCCTCGATCTACGGTCTCGCCCCCGAGTTCCCGACGACCGAAGCCGCGGCGCCCTATGCCGACCGCACGCTTTACGGCGGGCTCAAGATGCTCAACGAAAGCCTGCTGCGCTCGTTCAACGACATGTTCGGCCTCAACTACACGGCGCTGCGCTACTTCAACGTCTTTGGCCCGCGCATGGACATCCACGGCAAGTATACCGAAGTGCTGATCCGCTGGATGGAGCGCATCGAGGCCGGCCTGCCGCCGCTGATCTTCGGCGACGGCCTGCAGACGATGGACTTCGTCGATGTTCGCGACATCGCCCGCGCCAACATCGCCGCGGCGCTCGCGCCCACTTCCGACCGGGTCTACAACGTCGCCTGGGGCACCGAAGTCTCGCTCAAGCAGCTTGCCGATAGCCTGCTGGCGATCATGGGCCGCCCCGATCTCGGCATCGAATATCAGGAGGCCCGCGCGATCAATCCGGTCGAGCGCCGGCTGGCCGATGTCACTCGCGCCCGCGAGGAACTGGGTTTCACTGCCACGATCACGCTCGAGGACGGCCTGCGTGATCTCGTTGCCTGGTGGCAGGGCGAGCGCGACCTCGAACGGGCTGCCGCCGAATGATCCCGCTGATGAAGCCTGTCATGGGGCAGGAAGAGGCCGATGCCGTCACCGCGGTGATCGCCTCCGGTTGGCTCACACAGGGACCGCAGGTCCTGGCCTTCGAGCAGGAATTCGCTGCCATGAGCGGCGCGAGCCACGCTTGCGCCGTATCGAACTGCACGACAGCGCTGCATCTCGCGCTGCTCGCCGTGGGCGTGACCGCGGGTGACGAGGTCATCACCGTCAGCCACAGCTTCATCGCCACGGCCAATGCCGTGCACATGTGCGGTGCCGAGCCGGTTTTCGCCGATATCGAGGAGGGTGGCTACAATATCGATCCCGCCGTGATCGAGGCGCTGATCACGCCGCGTACGCGGGCGATCCTCTGCGTCCACCAGATCGGCATGCCCTGCAATCTTTCGGCCATCGCCGCCATTGCGAAGAAGCACGGCCTGCGCCTCGTCGAGGATGCGGCCTGCGCCAGCGGCTCGGAAATTCTCATCGATGGCAAGTGGCAGCGGATCGGCAATCCGATCGGCGATGTTGCCTGCTTCTCGTTCCACCCCCGCAAGATCCTGACCTGCGGCGAGGGTGGGATGATCACGACCAACGACCCGGCGATCGACGCGAAGTGCCGGCTGCTCCGCCAGCACGGCATGAGCCTGTCCGACCTCGCGCGGCATTCGTCGAGCAAGGTCGTGACCGAGACCTACGACGAAGTCGGCTTCAATTACCGCATGAGCGACTTGCAGGCTGCGGTGGGCCGCGTTCAGTTGAGCCGTCTCGACGGCATCGTCGCCCGCCGGCAGCAGCTGGCCGAGCGCTATGCCGAACTGCTCGGTGCCATTCCCGGCGTCGCGGTTCCGCAACAGCCCGAGTGGGCCCGCTCGAACTGGCAGAGCTACACGATCGGCCTGCCTGACGGTGCCGACCGCGAGGCCGTGATGCAGTCGATGCTCGACGCCGGCGTTTCGACGCGCCGTGCCGTGATGTCGAGCCATCTCGAAAAGCCCTGGCGGAACGCCCGCCGCGGCGACCTGAGCCGGTCGGAAGCGGTCAGTGCGAAGCACATGATCCTGCCGCTCTACGATGCCATGACCGACGAAGATCAGGTCGTGGTGGCCGATGCTCTGGCCCGGGCACTCGCCTCGGCCCCTGCGAAAAGAGCGGCCTGATGCCGATCGCCGACAGCGTCAGTCTCCATCCCGAGGCGGTGATCTATCATCGCGATCTGGTGAACCTCTACGGCTGCACGATCGGCGCGGGGACGCGCATCGGCACATTCGTCGAGATCCAGTCGGATGTCGAGATCGGCGCAATGTGCAAGATCCAGTCGCACGCCTTCCTCTGTTCGGGCGTGACGATCGAGGACGAGGTTTTCGTCGGCCACGGCGTCATGTTCACCAACGACCTCTATCCGGCCGCGACCAATGCCGACGGCAGCCTCCAGGGCGCTTCGGATTGGATCTGCCTTCCGACTCGTATCTGTCGCCGCGCCTCTATTGGCAGCGGCGCAACCATCCTGCCCGTGACCGTGGGCGAAGGCGCGCTCGTCGCGGCCGGCGCGGTCGTGACGCGGGACGTCCCTCCCTTTGCCATCGTCGCGGGCGTGCCCGCCAAGGTCGTTGGCGACACCCGTAAAGCGAAAGGCGCAAGCGCATGTTGATGCAGTCGATCGGACCCGTCCCCTTCGTCGATCTCTCGATTCAGTGGGATCAGATCGGGGCCGAAGTCATGCCCGACCTCGAGAAGCTGTTCCAGGCCAGCGCCTTCTGCCTTGGCCCCTGGGCCGTGGCGTTCGAGAAACAGGTCGCAGAATACCTCGGCGTCAAGCACGCGATAGCAGTTTCCAGTGGCAGCGCCGCGCTTCACGTCGCGACGATCGCCGCCGGCATCAAGCGCGGAGACAAGGTTCTCGTTCCTGCGCATACCTTCATCGGCACGATCTGGGGCCTGATCTACGAAGGTGCGATCCCGGTGTTCTGCGACGTCGAGGAAGCCACGGGCAACATCGACCTCACCGATGCCGAGCGTCGCATCGAAGACGGCGTGAAGGCGATCATCCCGGTCCATCTCTACGGCCAGCCGGTCGACGTCGCGGGCGTACTCGCCTTCGCCGAACGCCATGAGCTCACCGTCATCGAGGACTGCGCCCAGGCGATCGGCGCGCGCTTTCAGGGGCGCTCGCTCGGGACTTTCGGATCTATGGGGTGCTTCAGCTTCTACCCGGGCAAGAACCTTGGCGGCGCGGGTGAGGGCGGCCTCGTCATCACCAATGACGACGAAAAGGCCAAGGTCCTGCGCTCGCTGCGCGAGCACGGCCAGGGTCCGCAGCGCTACGTCCACGAGCGTATCGGCTACAACTATCGCATGGATGGCATCCAGGCGCTGGTGCTGGGCCACAAGCTCAAGCGGCTCGACACCTGGACCGATCAGCGCCGCGCCATTGCCGCGCGCTATGCCGAAGCTCTGGCGGATACGCCGCTGCGGCTGCCCGCGGTGGTCCACGGCGATCACGTGCATCACCTCTATGTCGTGCGCGCGGACGACCGCGACGCGCTCAAGGCTTTCCTCGAAGAGCACGGCGTCTCGACCGGGCTCCACTATCCGATGCCGCTGTACAAGCAGCCCTGCCTCGAGGGCATCGCGTCGCCGTCTCCCGAGGGCTACCCGGTCACCGAGGACTGGGCCGGCAACGGGCTGTCGCTGCCGATGTTCGCCGGCATGACCACGCCGCAGCAAGACCGTGTGATCGACGCGATCCACGCCTATTTTGAGCAGGTGAAACCATGACCGCTTCGCGTATGAAAATCCTCTGCGTCCGGGCACGGCCGAATGTCGCCAGCGCCGCGATCCACAACGCGGTGATCGACGAGTGGGTCGGAGCGCTGGCGCTGCATTGCGATGTCGAGACGATCGAGCAGGATTTCGATCTCGTCGAAGTCTACGAGCGGGTGAAGCCCGACCTGCTGCTATTCGATTCCATCAACTGGGGACGCCGGCACAGGTTGAACATCGCCAATATCGATGCCTATCCCGATTTGCCGCGCGCGCTATTCGCCAACAACGATCCGCACGATCCGATGCGACCGCTGATGATGGACATGCTGCCGACCTACGGTATCGACACCATCTTCTGCATGGGCCACGAGGCTCTCGAGCAGATGAACGAACTGCGGCGTTTCAATTGTTTCGTCCTGCCCAAGTTCGTCGATTCTGGCGTGTTCCGCGACTATGGCGAGGCCAAGTCGATCCCCGTCGCGATCATGAGCGCGCATCTGTTCCCGACCTTCTATCCCTGGCGGGCGCAGGTCACGCAAGAGATCCAGCATATCCTGCCGACGCTGCTCTACACGCATCCGGGCTATGCCAATGGCGGCCACAATCCCTTTGCGATCCAGGGCGAGAGCTACGCCCGGATGCTGTCGCGCAGCCAGTTTTGCGTCTCGGATACTACGGTCCTCGACTATGTCGTGCGCAAGCATCTGGAGATCCCGGCCGCGGGATCGGTCCTGGTGTCGCCCGAGTGCGAAGCTCTTTCGGACTACGGCTTCGTCGACATGGAAAACTGCCTGTTGGGGCCGGCCGGCGCCGAACTCTACAAGAAGATCGTCGCCGTGGCGCGCGATCCGCAGCTCTATGAACAGATCCGCGCGAACGGCCATGCGCTGGTCCATGCGCGCTATACACGCCAGGCCTGGACCCACATCCTTGACTGGTATGCCTGCCGCAGAGCGCTGAAGCCTGGTGAGAAGGTCCAGCAGGAGGGCGTGTTCGGCAGGTTCAAGGCCGTGCCCGACATTGCGCAGGTGCCGACGATCGCCGATTTCACGGTTCGCGACAATCCTATGGCAGTCCGGCTGCGTGCAGCTCGCGAGGCCCTGCTGAGCGGGAGCGATCTCGCCCCGGCGGTTGACGGTCTGCGCGAGGTGATGAGCTGGGTTGGTCATGTCGGGGAGCCCTGGTTCATGATGGGCGTGATCTCCTTTGCGCTCGGCGATCTGGACAACGCCCGAACCTGGCTGCTGCAGCGTTGCGGTGCCCAGGGACAGGAGGACGCCAGTTTGGGACTGCTCGATCCCTGCGAGATCGCCTGGCTCATGCTCGTCGCCTACCTTACCGCCGACGACGTGCTGTTACGGCAGATGTCGCATGCCGCTGCGACAACCTCGCACTTGAGCATTCGGCGCGTGCAGTGGCTGATCGACGGTGGTGCGCCCGTCGCGGATATTGCCGAGGCTGGACTGGACAGACCGCGCCCGGACGACCGCCTGTCGATCCATTGGCTGGGTGATGAGGATTTCGATGCATGGTTCGGGCTGATCCACGCAGGTCTCAGCGCCCATGCCGGCGCGGCGCAGGCAGCCTGACGGTCCTCGTCTGTCGCGCTCCGGCTGGTAAACACCCTGGAGGTGCGTTCACGAGGAAACGTGCAGTCTCGCAAGACTTCGCGAACGCTGGATAGAGCCTGTTCGAGCTGAACCGACGGCACGGTCTTCGTGCTGCCTTCCAGCCATTGCCGGAACAGGGCGGAGCCGACCGGCGATGGCATTATGGTCGTGCGGCTAGCGCGCCGTGTGAAGGTTCATTGCGCTCGCGGCGCTTCCCGGGCTAGCGGGCTTCATGGCAGAAACCACGATCATAGATTGGGCGCGAGGCGACATGTTCGGTCTCGACTTTCCCACGCATCCCGAAGCGCTGAAATCCGTCGGACCCGAATTCCTCACGCGCGCTTTCCGCACGAGTGGCACGCTCGGTGAGGACAACAGGGTCGCGCGGATCACCGGTTTCGACGAATGGACGTTGGGCGGCACCGGCGTCAAAGCGCTGCTTTCGGTTGCCTACGAACGCGATGCGCCGGGCCTGTCGCGCGACCTGTTCGTGAAGTTTTCGCGCAATTTCGCAGACAGCGTGCGCGATAGCGGCCGCTATCATATGCCGCCGGAAGTGCGGCTCGCGAATGTATCGCGCAATCCCGACTTTCCGGTCGTCGTGCCGAAATGCTTCTATGCCGACATCGAGCAGGACACGCTGACCGGCATCATCATCACCGAACGCATCCCCTACGGCCAAGGCGCCGTCGAACCGCATCATCCCAAATGCATGGATCAGCTACTGCCCGATCCGCTCGCGCATTACAGCGCCCTGGTCTCGAATCTGGCGCGGCTGTCGGGAGTGCACAAATCGGGCCGGCTCGGCGACCTCGTCGAGCGCTATTTCCCGCTCGATCCGGACCGGCTGGTCGCGGGGCGCGCGCGTTTCGAGGGGCCGCTGCTTGCCAAAAGGATCGGCCGTCTGGCGGAATTCCTGCTGCAGTATCCCCATCTGGCGCCGGTACACATCGCCGATCGGGCCTTCCTCGACCGCTTCTGCGCCGATGCATCGCTGGCGGTCGAACGGCAGGAGGAGATCTGGCGGTTCCTCTATTCGCGGCCCGACATGCTGGCGCTCTGCCACATGAACGCGAACATCGACAACGCCTGGTTCTGGCGGGAACCGGACGGCGCGCTCCGGGCCGGTCTGATCGATTGGGGCAGCGTCGGGCAGATGTCGGTCGCTTCCTCGATCTGGGGCTGCATCGGCGCGGCGGAGCCCGAGACGCATGATCGACATCTCGACGAACTGCTCGATCTGTTCGTCGCCGAATATGCCGGCGCGGGAGGACCGATCCTCGATCGACGCGATCTTGCGCAGCATCTGGAAATGCATGTGGTGATGTCGGCGCTCCACATGACGACGGCGCCGCCGGCCATCCTGCGCGAAGTGCCCGATCCGGGAGCGGTCGCCGACCGCTACGATCCGATCTTCACGGCGAACGAAACCGCGCGTGTGCAACTGAAAATCACCATTTCGTTGTTGAACATGTGGCAGCGCCGCGATCTTGGTCGGCATCTGCGCGCGGATGCGGCCTGGCGGCGTTAGGGAGAGAACAAACGGAGGCGAGGCAGCGATTCCGGCCTTGTGTTCGGACAGGGAAAGCTAGCATCCTGCCGCGGCTGACCGGCACGCTCAAAAACAAGAGGAGAGGGCAGGATGCAGACCGAGAATCCCGTATCGAACGCGGAAATGCGCGCGCTGCTCGACAAGCAAGCGATCAGCGAGGCGCTCTACACCTATTGCCGCGCGGTCGACCGGGCGGATCATGAACTCGGCTATTCTGTCTGGCACGACGATGCCGAGGCCGACTATGGCAGCATCTACAAGGGCACCGGGCGTGGCGCGATGGGCTACATCTGCGACTCCTCGCTCAAGGGCATCGTGCATTCGCACCAGATCACCAACATCCTCATCGAGCTCGATAGCGACCGTGCCCTGAGCGAGGCCTACGTGACCTCGGCGATGCGTATGATGCACGACGGCCAACTCATGCAGATCAACACCCGCGGTCGCTATCTCGACCGCTGGACGCGCCAGGACGGCCGGTGGCTTATCATCCGGCGCGTATTCGCCCACGATCTCGATGAGATCCGCGCCGTGACGCCGGGCTATATCACCCCGACCTTCACGTTGGATCGCAACGATCCGTCCTATGCCCTGTTCGAGGGCGGTCACGGCAAGGGCTAACGGAAGAGGGAAGGCCCTGCGTGTCGCCCGGATAGGCCTCGGCCATATGGGCTTGCCCACGTCCAAGATGGTCGTCGCTGGCGGCCACGAGGTGCGTGGCTACGATGCCAAAGCGCTTGAACCCTGATGGCCGCATTGGGAGATCAGAATGGCGGCCGACCATACTTGCCGGAAAACAGCTCTGCGGCCATCGCATCCATTTCGGCAAAGTCTTCGTCCGGACGAAAGAGGGAGGCGGCCGATGGCGCTTTCCTCTCCAGCTCTTCGCGAGCTGTGTCGATCGCTTGCGCTACCGAAATGGCGGCCATCGTGCACCCCATAAGGTCGAGCGATTTCAGACACAGTTGCAACTGGAGAAATGTCGATTGCGCCAGATAGCTGCCGACGTCATGAAGGTTGTCCATGCACTCATCCACTCTGGGGACGGCCAAATCCGTTTGGACCAAGCTACAAATCAGTATGGCATCAAGTGCTGGGAGCCTAGCTCAAAAAAGATGCTTAGACGAGCAACGAAAAGCTCCCATTTGCATCCATTTACGGGTTTTCGTCATCGCCAGAACGCCTCCCAAACGTCAGCCAGGTACTCACGCACCATATCTGCCCCAAGACCGGTCAGAGCGATGTTGTTCACCCGGTGGTCGCCGTCCGCTTTCGTGCGGGTGACAAGACCTCGGGCCTCGAGAACCGAAATCCAGCGCAGGGCCGTGGTTGGCGGAACGCCCGAAGCGATGCAGGCGCTGGTCGTGCTGATGAGATGTCTGCGAGAATGCTGAATGAAGAGATCGAGCAAGAGATCCCAGCCCGGTTCTCCCAGCAGATCCTGAGGAAAGAAATGGGCCCTGCGCTGCCGCGAGCGATAGAGCGATTCTGCGAAGTCGATGAGATGAGCGTCACCCGATCCCGCAAGGTTTGACGGCGTCTCCTGATCGCGGATGGAATTTTCGGCCTCGGGCGCCGACATCGGAAGGGCCGGTTGGGCATCGTCGCTGCCGTCGCTGGAGCCTGGAATATCGTCTGGCGCTTTACCCGCGGACAGGATCCGATCAGCGTCTCCATCCAAGCCGGTGGCGGTGATTTTGAGGAAATTATGAGTCATCTTGTTCACCTCGGTGATTGCGGCGGCAGGGATGCCGCCGCCGCATCATTTCAAGCCACGGGCGACAGTTTGCCTGCGCGGTAGTCCTCGATCATCTCGACCTGATCCGGCCGAAGTTCGTCGATAGCGCCCAGGAAATCCGGGACCCGCCCGCGCAGCAGCAGCGATGGGCACTGGCCGTCGTAATTGTTGAGGTTCGGCTGATCCTGCCGGTAGCCCACGAGCTTCGCCAAAGCCGGCGAGAAGTTGCGCGCTACGGCCGGCGGATAGGCAAGCCACTGGTTTTCGTACGGCTTCAGCCATCCCAGACAGTAGCCGACGATCATGCCGCGGCGGATCATCCGGCTGCTGTTATGGCCGCCCCGGTGCAAGACGGACCCGACGTAAAGCAGCGCGTCACCTGGCTCCATCTCGATGTCGACCGATTCCTCGTCGGGCAGCAGGACCTCCTCGTGGTGGTTGCTGCCCGGCCAGAGGTTCGTCGCGCCATTCGCCCGCGTATATTCGGTGAACGGCCACATCACGTTGATGCTGAATTCGGCCGCCTTGGCGCAGTCCCAGATGCTGTCGTCGCGGTGGGGTACCTGCGACAGCGAACCGGGGTGCATTTCCAGCGCCTGTGTCAGGTTGAGCTGGATCTCACCGTGATCGCGAATGAGCACGCGGCGAACGATGGCCATGATCTCTTCGTGCTGGACGAGTTCCGCGGATCGAGGAGCACGGGTCAGAACCTGGCCAAAGCGCTTGGTGAATTCGCCGTAGAAATTGCCCTTGCTGAACGGCGTCTTCTCGAACCGCTGCCGAGTAACGTCGTCGAGTCCGCCGATCAACGACGGGTCTGCGGCACCTCGCATGATCAGGTAACCGTCACGCTGCAGTTGCTCGGCCTGCTCGGCGATCCTGACTTCGTGGATCTCGGCGGCGAGGGACGGGGAAAAGAGGTTCATGAGAATATCCTCCGATTTGGGTGTTTGGGGCTGCCGGCGGGGCTGAGTTCAGGCCGCGGCCGCGAATTCGATCTCTTCGATCCTGAGACCGCTGGTCTGGTAGGTTCCCGCCTCGCGCAGCAGCTCGATGGTATGGGGCTCGATGTGGATCATCATCGCGCAGACCATCTCGCCGCCGACGATTTGCGGCATGCCGAGCGGTCTGCATCGCCAGCCCAAGGCCAGGGTCTGGGTGAGCCAGTGCATGCTCGTGACGGCGGTGTACGTGGATATCCCGGTCAGCAGCCCATATTCGACCAGCGCCGTGACGAGCCGGTGGAATACGAGCCGCCGCTCTGCGCTCTTGAGCCTGCGTGACAGGCAAAGGCGGGTGATCTCCCGAATCTCGGGGCCGGAAGGTACGCCCTCCTCGCACAGGTTTGCGAACAAATTGCCCAGGATATGCGGGCGTTCCGTGGGCAGGAGACGCATCGAACCGAGATGCTCTTGCGTCTTGGCGTCGCAGACTACGAGATATTCCGCGTAATCGTTGTCGAAAGCGTCGATTTCGAGATCGCCGGCGGGAGGCAGGTCCCATTTGAGCTGATCGATGAAGACGCGCTTTCGGTCGCGGTGCATCGCTTCGATCTCTGCCGCATAAGCAGATCTGTTTCGGGATGTGACGAGCAGAACCATTCGACTCCCTCCTCTTTTTTGAGAAGGGAAGTTTGAATCAGCGAAGCGCCTGGTTCATCCCTGCAAAAGGGGGGGTATTTCGGACCCGATCGCGTCGGAAAGGGTGAGATAGCCGTCGTGGACGGCATGGAATGCCAGCTGGATGCGGCGCGAGACGCCGTAGCGGTCGCAGGCGTCCTCGATATATTCGTTGATCGTCGCCGGCTTGAGACCCAGCTGCGCCGCGATCTCCTTGTCCGATTTGCCGCGGGCGATCAGCGCAACGCATTCGATCTGACGTGTGGTCAGCTTGGGCCTTGCCTGATCCGCGCTGCTGATCCTTCGCAGCACGAGCTTGCGCGCCGCTTGGAAGGCATAGCTTCCCACCAGCTGTGCCATCGGGATATTCTCGCGGGGGATCAGCCTGCTTCCGGCCATCGCGAAATTGCAGGAGCCATTGGCCTCGCCCGGCACGTGAGCCGGGACCGTGAACCCATCGCCCAACCCTTCTCGCCGAACGCGCAGCAGAATTTCTTTGTGCTTGTTGGTAAGCTTGATCATCGAAGGGACTTCGGACCAGGCAAAGCCGACATTGGTCAAATGGCTGGCGATCAGCATGGGATCATCGGCGTAAAGGCCGGTGTTTACGAACACTTCAGCCCAATGACGCGGATAATTCTCCAGCCACAAGGCCGTGTCGATGCCCTTGGCGCGTATGTCAACGTGATGAATTAGTGCGAAATAGTCAAAACCCATATCGCGCGTGATCTGCTCCATCAGGAGCGATAGGCCCTGCGTCGTTTTTACGCGACCCGACTGATCGATGAAATTTTGAACCTCGCTGAGTTGACCCATATTCCACCTATCGGAGGGTGATCCCTCTCTGAGCGACTCGAACGGTATATCGTAAGTGCAGCCCGAAACCCCATACTTACGTTAGGCGGCAGTGAACGACGATCAATCCCACAAAAAAGTTCTGTGCTTGAAAACATATAGGCAGGATGGCGGCTCCATCGCTGCCATGCGTGTGATACTCCATTCTCTCACGCAAGGTAGCCACTATTCAGGTTGCCTGGCAGAGTTGTTCGGTGCCGTTCGGTCAGGCCGTCCTCGCCGACTTCCCGGGGCGTTTCTTCGACGGTTCGACATATGTCGGTCCACTGCGCGTTGACGAGTGAGCACAGGCGATCCGGTTCTATTTCGACGGAGGTAGTGCGCGAGCCGGCAGCCGGGAAAACTGTCGCAAATGGTCTGATTGAAACGTCGCAAAAGATTGGAAGCGGCGTCGCGAGGCCGAAGGGACAGACACCGCCGACAGGATGGCCGGTTAGTTCCTCGGTTTCGGCAGCCTGAAGCATGCGCGGGCGCGCTCCGAATACGGCTTTGCATCTGCCGTTATCCAGCCGTGCATCGCCCCGCGCGACTACGATTATCACCCGATCGTTGATGCGCAGGGCCAGCGTCTTGGCGATCCGGGCTGCATCGACGCCGAGCGCATGCGCCGCCTCGTTCACGGTTGCAACGCTTTGGCCATTCTCGACAATGCAAAGATCGGGCGCGTTTTCGGCCAACCAGGCCTTGGCGGTTTCCGCTGTCAACTTCTGGTTCCCGTCCAAGACGATGTCGCGAACAGCCTACATATCCCGCCGGTTGCCGCCCGCCAATCGCTCTTGATCGAGGCTTCCACCCGTAGTTATTTCCGCGATGCCTCGAAGGGAGGTCTTCCGACGGGCTTGCTTCGGCCTTCCCTGGGGCACTTGCCGACCGGTCGGCCATCGTCCACCATCGATCGGCAACATCGGATAAAGGGAAGAATGTCCAGCGACGCACCGCAGCCCCTTCGCGAGCTCACGCTCCGTGGCATCGTACTCGGCGGGATCATCACGCTGCTGTTTACCGCCGCCAACGTCTATCTCGGGCTCAAGGTCGGGCTGACCTTCGCCACTTCGATCCCCGCTGCCGTCATCTCGATGGCGATCCTGCGTTACCTGCCGGGCGCGAACATCCTCGAGAACAACATCGTCCAGACGATCGCCAGCGCTGCGGGCACGCTCGCTTCGATCATCTTCGTCCTGCCCGGCCTCATCATGATCGGGTGGTGGCAGAACTTCCCCTATGTGACGACCGCGGCGATCACGGGGCTGGGCGGGGTGCTGGGCGTGCTGTTCTCAGTGCCGCTGCGCCGGGCGCTCGTCATCGATTCCGAGCTTCCGTATCCTGAGGGGCGTGCAGCGGCAGAGGTGCTGCATGTCGGATCGGGTTCGCGCGAGGGCGCGGAGGAAAGCGCAAAGGGGCTCTGGGTCCTCATCTGGGCCAGTGTCGTCTCCACCGTCTTCGCCATCCTGACGCAGACCAAGCTGGTCGCGGCCGAGGCAGCGACCTGGTTCCGTGTCGGGGCCGGTGCGACCGGGATTTCGGGCGGCCTGTCCTTCGCGCTGCTCGGCGTCGGGCACCTGGTCGGCATCTCTGTGGGGCTCGCGCAGTTCCTTGGCCTGGTGACCGGCTGGTGGCTCCTGCTGCCGGTCCTGACCGCTGATCATCCGATGCCCGGCGGCGCCGAAACCTGGGCGAACGCGGTATTCCGCTCCGACGTGCGCTTCTTCGGCGCCGGCGTGATCGGCGTGGCGGCGATCTGGGCGCTGATCCGCATCGCGCGCCCGGTCGTGGGGGGGATCCGTTCGGCCTTTGCCGCCAGTCGCGCGCGCCAGCAGGGCGAAGTGCTGGCCCTGACCGAACGCGACATGCCGATCGGCGTCGTCATCTGCGGATCGTTCGCAGTGCTGCTGCCGATCCTGTGGCTGCTGTGGAGCATCCTCTCCGGTGGACCACTGACCGGATCGGCGGCGCTGCTGCTGGGCGGCGCGCTGCTGTTCATTTTCGTGTTCGGGCTGCTGATCGCGGCGGTCTGCGGCTATATGGCCGGGCTGATCGGCTCGTCGAATTCGCCGGTTTCCGCCATCGGCATCCTTTCCGTTCTCGCCGCCTCGCTCCTGCTCGCGGGGCTGTTCGGGCGCGATAACCCGGTGGCCACCAGCCAGGCGCTGATCGCCTATGCACTGATCGTGACCGGGATCGTGTTCGGCGTGGCGACGATCGCCAACGACAACCTGCAGGATCTGAAGACCGGCCAGCTCGTCGGCGCCACGCCGTGGAAGCAACAGGTCGCGCTGCTGATCGGCGTCGTGTTCGGCAGCCTCACCGTGCCGCCGGTGCTCGACCTGCTCAATGCGGCCTTCGGCTTCGTCGGCACGCCCGGCGCCGGGCCGAATGCCTTGTCGGCGCCGCAAGCCGGCTTGATCTCGGCCCTGGCCAAAGGCGTGCTCGGCGGGGACCTCAACTGGCCGATGCTGGGCTATGGGGCGATTGCGGGCGTCGGTTTCGTCGTCCTCGACGAGCTGCTCGGCAAGGCGAAGCTTCTGCGCCTGCCGCCGCTTGCGGTCGGGATCGGCATCTACCTGCCGATGGCGGTGATGTTGCCCGTGGTCATCGGCTCGATCGTCGGCTGGTTCTACGACCGCTGGGCCGATGGCCGACCCGCGCCCGAGCCGGCGCTACGGATGGGCGTGCTGGTGGCGACGGGCATGATCGTGGGCGAAAGCCTCTGGGGCGTCGCCTTTGCGGGTATCGTTGCCGTCACGGGGAGCGACAGCCCGCTGGCGCTCGTCGGGGAGGGCTTCGAGCCTATCGCGCTCATCGGCGGAACGCTGCTGTTCATCGCCCTGACCGCCTGGCTCTACCGTTACGCGAAGGCGCGCGTCGCTTGACGGGGGCTGCGTTGTCCCACGCGTGCGGTCGCCTTACATGGGCTGATCTTTGAAAGCGGTAGAGGAACCGGCGGATGATGGAAAAGAAACTTCTTGCAGCGCTGATGCTGGGCGCGGCGACCGTCGGTGCGTTTCCTGTGGCCGGTCAGACTCCCGCGCCGCCTAGCAGCGCTGCGAGCCAGACGGGAGCCGGCGTCGATCCTGCGATGATGGACAAGACGGTCAAGCCCGGCAACGATTTCAACACCTTCGCCAACGGAGCCTGGCTCAGGAACACGCCGATTCCGGCCGATCGGTCGAGCATCGGCGGTTTCTACATTGCCGATCACCAGACCGAGGAGCAACTGGCCGAGCTCATCGCCGCCATCGAGAAATCGAACGCACCAGCCGCCAGCGACGAGGGCCGGATTCGCGATTTCTACAAGGCCTATCTCGATACCGCCGCGATCGATGCTGCGGGCATGGCGCCGCTCCAGCCCGACCAGCACCGCTTTGCCGCGATCCGCGACCGCAAGGCGCTGTCGCGCGTGCTTGGCGAGCAGATCCGTGCCGATGTCGATCCGCTGAACGCC
The DNA here is from genome assembly GCF_019075875.1 of Novosphingobium sp. G106. NCBI lineage: Bacteria > Pseudomonadati > Pseudomonadota > Alphaproteobacteria > Sphingomonadales > Sphingomonadaceae > Novosphingobium > Novosphingobium sp. G106. The sequence goes on from NZ_JAHOOZ010000001.1 coordinate 5,615,507, forward strand.
ACCAATTTCCGGACCGAGAACCTGTTCGGCATCTTCGTCACCCAGGCGCTCGCCGGCGGCCCCGTGCTGCCCTATCTCCTCCAAGGCGGCCTCGGCATGCCCGAGCGCGAATACTACCTGTCGTCCGACGCCAAGATGGCCGAGCTGCGCGGCAAGTACCGGGCCTACATCACGCAGCTTCTGACCGATGCGGGGATCGCCGATGCCGACGCTCGGGCACAGCGCATCTACGACCTCGAGATGAAGATCGCGCAGGCCCATGTCACGCGGGCGGAAAGCGAGGACTTCCAGAAATCGGCCGCCGAATGGAGCCGCGCAGACTTCGCGGCGAAAGCGCCGGGCATCGACTGGGATGCCTTCTTTGCTGGGGCACAGCTCGGCCAGCAGCAGCGTTTCGCTGCCTATCACGCCGCGGCGATCCCCCGGCTCGCGGCGCTGGTCGCATCGGAGCCGCTGCAGGCGTGGCAGGACTGGCTGCTGTTCCACCAGATCAACAGCAACAGCGACGTCCTGCCGGGCAAGCTCGACCGCGATCACTTCGCCTTCTTCGGCACGGCGCTGCAAGGCACGGCCGAGCCGCGACCGCGTGACAAGCGTGCCATCGCCGCGATCAACGGCGCGATGGGCGATGCGCTCGGCAAGCTCTATGTCGAGCGGTATTTCCCCGCCTCGGCACGGGCGACGGTGCAGGCGATGGTCGGCAATATCAAGACGGCCTTCGAGCGCCGCATCGACGCGATCGACTGGCTGGCGCCGGCGACGAAGCGGCAGGCGATCGAGAAGGCCCGCGGCATCGAAGTGGGCGTGGGCTATCCCGACCACTGGCGTGACTATTCGAGCCTCAAGGTCAGCCCGTCGGCCGCCTATGCCAATGCCCAGGCGGCTTCGCTGGTCGACTATCGCCAGCAGCTCGCCAAGATCGGCAAGCCGCTCGACCGGCGCGAATGGTGGATGAACGCGCAGCTCGTCAACGCGGTAAACCTGCCGGTGCAGAATGCGCTCAACTTCCCCGCGGCGATCCTCAAGCGGCCGTTCTTCGATCCTGCGGCCGATGCCGCGTTCAACTATGGCGCTGTGGGCGCCGTCATCGGCCACGAGATCAGCCACAGCTTCGACAATAACGGTGCGGCCTTCGATGCCAGCGGCAAGATGCGCAACTGGTGGACCGACGCCGATCTCCAGCGCTTCAACGCTGCGGGCCAGGCGCTGGCGGACCAGTACGACACCTACGAGCCGTTCCCCGGCCTGCACGTCAACGGCAAGCTGACCTTGGGCGAGAACATCGCCGACGTCGCCGGCCTCGCCGCCTCCTACGATGCCTATCGTACCTCGCTCGGCGGACGCGAGGCCCCGGTCATCGACGGCCTTACGGGCGACCAGCGCTTCTTCATCGCCTATGCGCAAAGCTGGGCGACCAAGATGCGCGACGAAGCCTTGCGCGCGCGCATCGCGACCGACGGCCACGCGCCGGGCATGTATCGCGCCCAGACCGTGCGTAATCTCGACGCGTGGTACAGGGCCTTCGACGTCAAGCCCGGCGACAAGCTCTATCTCCCGCCGGAAAAGCGCGTCCGGATCTGGTAGAGTCGCAGAAAGATGTCGTCTGCTGGCGTCAGGTAAGCGGTACCCCTCGTAGTTAATACCGCCGATCGCGCCATTATATTGACATATGGCGTCTGCTTCACCCGCGGCAGAGGGATGCCAGGCTTTGGTAAAAGCTCTTTAACCTTGCCAGGCTCAGGCATAGCGTATGATGAGCAAGATGCGCGACGCGAGTGGGGCTGCGCTCTCTATCCGAAGTCTGAGAACGGGAGGGCGCCACTTTGAAGGGCATCATTTTCACCGAGTTTCTTGCCTTTGCAGAGGATCGGCATGGTGACGATTTTGTCGATGATTTGATTTTTCATGCGAAACTGCCGGGCAAGGGGGTGTATACGTCCGTCGGAACGTATGATTTTTCTGAATTGGCAAAGCTTCTTGGTTTATATTGTCAATTTACGGGGAGTAAGGCTCCCGACATTCTTCGTTTATTCGGGAAATATCTTGTTGGCGCTTTCTCTAGAAAATGGCCCGATATATTTGTAAGATATGGTGGGACGATAGAGCTTCTAAACCAAGTGGAAGATAATATCCATGTCGAGGTCAAGAAGCTGTACCCGGATGCGCAGTTGCCGACTTTCAAGACCATAGAGATAAGAAAAAATTCTATCGTAATGGACTATGCTAGCTGCAGATCACTTTCCGATCTTGCGACTGGGCTCATTTCCGGGGTTGCCGATCACTATCACGAGAATGTCGAAATTCTGACGGAAAGTGTCGATTTCGCCGATAGACCGACAGTGCGTTTTCATGTTGAAATTCGGTCGTGAGCAGGATGGAATCTGCGCGGGCGTTCGAGAATGCCCATACCTTTGCCCTGCCTGCGGCGGACAATGAGGCTGCGATAATAGAGCTCGAATGGCGCAGTCAGCGTCTGCGTGATCGTGCGCGCCGTGAACGCGCTGCGCGCACGGCGGCGGAAGAGATTCTCGAGGCAAAGTCGCGGCAGTTGTTCCTCTTGAATCAGACGCTTGAGCGCAAGGTAATCGAGCGAACATCGGAACTCGAGGCGGAAAGAGAGCGTGCCGTATCGCTTGCTGCGCATGATGCGCTGACGAATCTCTCGAACCGCGCAAGCCTCAACGGCGAGTTGCTGGCGAGAACGGCAAGCGGGGAGAACGCTACCGAACCTTTCGTCATGCTGGCCATAGACCTCGACAATTTCAAGGAGGTCAATGACCATCTGGGTCATGCCGCCGGGGATGATTTGCTCCGCCAGGTGGCCGATCGGTTCCGCGCCGTCCTGCCCGATGGCAGCTTCATTGCCCGATTGGGAGGCGATGAATTCACCGCATTGTGCTTCGGCAAGCATCATATCGAACGTGTCGATGGCATCTGCAGGGATCTGCTGAAAGAGCTGTCTCACCCCTACTGGTTCGGCGAGCGGGAAATGCGGATATCTGCATCCGTGGGCACGGCCTGCTTCCCCGGGGATGCAGCCACGTCGATCGATCTGATGCGCTACGCCGACATTGCGCTCTATGCGACCAAGCGCAGCGGTCGGAATGGGCATACGGGCTTCCACCCCCGATTGTTGCGCGATTTCGAGGAAAATCGGCAACTGGCAGCAGACTTGCGGTCGGCCGTCGCCAATCGGCAGATCGTCGCCTGGTATCAGCCCAAGTTCGACCTTGGCTCGGCGAGGCCGATTGGCGTCGAGGTTCTGGCCCGCTGGGATCATCCCAAGCGAGGGCCGATTTCACCGGCGGTATTCGTCCCCCTGGCGGAGGAAATCGGCCTGATACGGGACCTGGAATGGCAGATCATGACGCAATCCTGCGCTGCCGCCGGGGCCTGGATCGCGGCCGGATATATGGATCATGTGTCGGTCAATCTCTCGCCGTGCCATTTGAAGCGGCCTGATTTCATGTCAACGATCGATAGCGTCTTGGCCGAGAGCAAAATACCGCCGGCCGCACTCGAATTGGAAATAACGGAAAACCATTTTGCCACGGCGGACGAAGATTCTCTTCCCAAATTGGCAGAGCTCGTCGATCGAGGTATAGCGATTTCCTTGGATGACTTCGGGATCGGGTATTCCAATCTCTCTTATCTTTTAAAGATACCGCTCAAAACGATCAAAATCGACAAGACGTTCGTCGAAAATTTGGAATACGACAAGGATTCCCGAACGATTGTCGATGCCATCATTCATTTGGCCACCGCCTTCAAGCTGAACGTGGTGGCGGAGGGGATCGAAACCGTCGGTCAGAAAGAAGCCCTTCAGGCCTTGGGATGCCCGCAAGGCCAAGGCTTTCTCTTCAGTCGACCGATGACTCATTCTGAGTGTGAGGCGTTTCTGGCCCGGAATAGTATCGCTGGATGACGCCCTGGCTGTGCGACGACTTCGTCACCGGCCCGCTGCGTCGGCGCGCCATTTTTGCGGCGCACATCCGAACTCTGCATTGAACCAGCGGTTGAACGAGCTTGCCGACGAATAGCCGATCAGTTCGGCCACCATGGCTACCGAGTGATCGCCGCCCAGCAGGTAGCGCTTTGTCAGTTCCCTGCGCATGTCGTTCAGCAAGGTTGCGAAGGATTGCCCCTCGCCGTCCAGAACCCGCTGCAGCGTGCGCACGCTCATGCTAAGATGCATGGCAACATTGGCCACGGTGGCTTGGCCATTGGGCAGCAGGAGCGTGATCGCGCGTTTGACCTGTTCGCCAATCGCTTCATTGCCTTCTTCCAGTTCGACGAGCGCCAGAAGCTGGCGCATGTGCTGCGCCATCGTTGCGTCGGCCAGCGGATTGCCGATGTCCAGCGATGCTTCCGTGCAGCGCAGCCCATTGAAGGTGCTGCTGAAATTGACCGGGCATGGGTAGAATCGCTGAAAGACGGACAGGTTGGCCGGAGCCTTGCGGGTGAGATGGATGGAAAGAGGTGACCATTGGCCGCCCGATGCCCAGCGGATCGCCTGGAAGCCCAGCGCCACCGAGTGATCGACGACCTGTGGCTGCAGGCATTGGGGAACCATCTCGAACCGGATGCAGGGCGTGCCCGCGCGATCTTCCCAGGCTATGGTCAGGATGTTGTTGATGTGCCGTTGGTAGTCGATGAGCACCTGCACCGTGCCGCGCACGGTCGCCACGCGCTCCAGAAGCAGGCTCAACGGGCCGAGCGTGGCGGGGCTGCGGTTCTCTGCCATGCGCAGACCGAAGCTATCGCAGCCCGATCTCGCCGAGGCGAATTCGAAAAGGTCGACCGCCAGCTTGGCGGGAATCCGGTCTTCCGGACGTTCCAGCATGGCTTGGGTAATGCCCGTCCGGCGAAATGCCTCATATGGATCGATACCGACTTCGCGTGCGACGTCCACGAAGTTCGACAATGAAACGGCGCGGACTTTGTACAACTAATACTGCTCCAACGGGTGGCGCTCGGGCACGCGGATGCTTGGTGACGCGGGAGGCCAAGCGCTATCGCGCAGGCTCCCGCGGACAGGGCCCGGCCGTCATGCCGGCGCTTCCGCGGCTGAAGGAGGTGCCCCATCTTCCCGAGTCTGCGTTCTTCAGCAGATCGCCATCGATTGCACGCAACCGATCGCGTCCAGAATTTGGCATGTCGCGCCATTCCGCGCGGAAGGCCCGTGTTCCTGCACCCATGACAATCCAGGAGGGGGACATGCCGGGACAGCCTGTCCCCCATCTTCGTCAGAAGTCGGACCAGTCGTCGCCTTGCTCGACGGCGGCCGGCTTTATGGCGAGATTGCCCTGGACCTGCGGAATGCGCGCTGGCGCAGAGGCGCGTCGCGCGGGCGCCAGGGTCCGTACCACCGATGCATGCTGTGCGGTGCCGGCGTCTTCGCCGGTGGCGAAGCGCGTGACCAGCGCGGTCAGCTCGTTGGCCTCGTCGGCCAGGCTGCGCGAGGCGGCGGTCGACTGCTCGACCATGGCCGCGTTCTGCTGGGTCATCCGGTCCATCTCGCCGACCGTCGTGTTGATCTGCTGAAGATTGACCGACTGCGCGTTGGCGTTCTCGGCGATCTCATTCATCGCGCCGCTGATTTCGCCGACGCTGGAGAGGATCTTCTCGAGCAGCGTGCCGGTCTCGGCGACCAGGGTCACGCCGTCCTCGACCTGGCGGGTCGAGGCGGTGATCAGTTCCTTGATGTCCTTGGCAGCGTCGGCCGAGCGCTGCGCGAGAGCGCGCACTTCGTTGGCGACGACCGCGAAGCCCTTGCCGGCATCGCCGGCGCGCGCCGCTTCGACGCCCGCGTTGAGCGCGAGCAGGTTGGTCTGGAAGGCGATCGCATCGATGACGCTGATGATCTGGCCGATTTCCTGGGCCGATTTCTCGATCGCACTCATGGCGGTGATGGCGCGGGCGACGACCTGGCCGCCTTCGGTGGCTTCCTGGTGCGTGTTCACCACCGTGCGCTGGACCACGGTGGCGCGCTCCGCGGTCAGCTTGATGTTGTCGGTCACCTGGTTCATCGCCGAAGCGGCTTCCTCGAGGTTGGCCGCCTGGCGCTCGTTGCGATTGGCGAGGTCGTCGGAGGCCGATCGGATCTCGGTCGCGCCGCCATTCACGCTGCTGGCCGAGGCGCGGACCGAACGGATCGTGTCGGCCAGCGAGGAGACCGCCGCGTTGAAGTCCTGGCGCAGCGCCTCATAGGAGCCGGGGAAGGTTTCGTTCAGCTGGAAGTCGAGCTGGTTCTGCGAGAGCTTCTTCAGGCCCATGCCGAGCGCGTCGACGACGATACGTTCCTGCGCCTTGGCACCGTTCTGCAATTCCACGGCGTTGTCGCGGAAGGTCGCCATGGCCTTGGTCATGCGGCCGACGCAGTCCTTGTGGTCGGTGTAGTTGATCGAGCTGTCGGTATCGCCGGCGGCCAGGGCCTCCATGCGCAGCACCGTGTTCACATAGGGTGTGCAGATCTTGGAGGATGAAACCAGGACGGTGCCGACCGTCCCGACAAAGGCCGCACCTGCCGCGCCGAGCAGGGCAGGGCTGCCGCCCGCGAGATAGGTTGTGGCGAGGCTGGCGCCGGCGAAGGCGGTATGAACCCCGAGGAGGGCCTTGAATTTGACGCGGATGGGCGCGTTCTTCTCAAACCAGTTCAGCATGCTTTGCTCCCGTTGGTTTCACGAAATTTGTGTCAATGGCCATGTGACCCCCAATAATTCCGGGATTTTCTGCCCGTGTATTTCTCGATGAATTCACTATTCTTATTCTATAGCAATTTGAGCTCACCCCTTCTTCGGATCATTCCAAGGTCATCTTGAATGCGGGTATGATCGAGTGAACGTCTGCGCAAATGGAGCTTGGTGAATTGCCGTTAAGAAAAGGTTTTAAGCAATTAACTTCCGCGACGGACGAAGGGTAAGTGGCGTCATCGGCGAATTGCGTGACGTGAATTGCGCGGATGACCATGCCCTCGCGGATAATCTCGTGGAAATGCGGCCCGGCCGGTTGTCGACAGGGATCGGTCGGCTAAAGGCGCGCGCCGGAAAATCGTTCAGGAGGGTATTAATGGTGGGGCAAGCAACCGGAGGGCGTCGGGGGCATTTCGATCGCCTTTTTCCGCTGCGTCTCTGGATTGCCCTTCCTGCCACGCTGAGTGCTGCCACCGCAGCGCATGCCGAGGCGGCGGTCACCCCGGAAGACGGGGACGCGATCTTGGTAACCGCGCAAAAGCGGGTCGAGAACGTCCAGCAAGTGCCGATCTCGGTCGCTGCGTTCGACGCCGCTGCGCTGATGCGTGCTAACGTGGCCAGCGCGCCGGACCTCACTCGCATCGCGCCGGGCCTCCAGATCAGCCGTGGCACCCAGTCGGCCTTCTTGCGGGTCGCCATCCGCGGCATCGGAACGGCGAGCAACACGACCATCGAACCCAGCGTCGCGGTTCTTGTCGACCGCGTTTACGTTCCCCGTCCGGGGGCGATCGTCGGGACCATGCTCGACATGGACAGCGTCGAGATCCTGCGCGGCCCGCAAGGCACGCTGTTCGGTCGCAACGCCAGCGCGGGCGCGATCCAACTGAACACGGCCCCGCCCAAGGCGAACTTCTCCGCCGGCCTGGCCGAGGAAGTCGGCAACGGTTCGCGCTATAAGCTGAACGGCTATGTCAATCTGCCGCTGGGCAGCGCCATGGCGCTTCGCGTTGCTGGTAGCGCCCAGTGGTTCGGCGGCTTCTGGCGCAATCGCTTCGATGGCAAGCGTTATGGCGGCGCCGACGACCTGGGCCTGCGTGCCAGCTACAAGGCCGAGGCGGGCGGACTGACCTGGCTGGTCCGCGTCGAGCGCCTGCGGACAAAGGGCGACGGTTCCAGCGATATCGATTTCGACGCCGACAGCGTTTCGCTCGCGCAGCTTTCCGCGTTCCGATCGCGTCTCGGTGGAGTGCTTCCCGACCTGGAACTGGACGACACCCGCATGAACCAGTCGGTTACCGCCAGCTTAGACGACCGGCAGTGGGGCCTCTGGAGCACGCTGTCATTCGATCATGACGGGACCACCGTTCGCCTGATCGACAGCTATCGCGACTGGCGCAACCGGCAGCTCGACGGTGATGTCATCTACACGCCTGTCCCGATCCTTTCGCGCGTGGGGAACTATCGATCGAGGAGCCATAACCACGAGCTGCAGTTCATCTCGCCCGAGCGCGGATGGCTCGGCGGCCGGCTCGACATGGTCGGCGGTGTCTATCTGTTCAGCGAGGACTATGCGCTGGGCGAGAAGTTCCAGATGCGCGCCGCCTATTGCGACATCGTCGCGCCGCCCGGAGGCAACCGGGTCGGATGCAACGCCTTCATGGCGGCAGGGGGCGGCCAGGACGCCACCAGTCAGAAAGTCGCGCAGGCGACCCGGAGCTATGCCGCCTATGGTCAGGCGACCATCCATCTGACCGGGGCGCTGAGCCTTACGCTCGGTGGCCGCTACACCCTGGACCGCAAGCAAGGCAGCTATTCGCAGACGATCACCAATCCCTATGTCGCCCTGCTGCGCGCACCCGAAGTGCTGACGCTGCCAGACGTCCGCGACGAGCGGCTCACCTATCGCCTGGGCCTCGGTTACCAGCCAAGGCCGGACATCCTGGTCTTCGCATCGCTGTCGACGGGGTACAAATCGGCCGGCTACAACAGCGGCGGCGGGGCGACGCCGCTTTCGACTTTCGATGCAAGCGGCAAGCTCGTCTCAACCAGGCGCCTGTTCGCACGCGAGACCTCAAGGAATGTCGAGCTGGGAGCCAAGACAAGCTGGCTGTCCGGCCGGCTCACTGCCAATCTCACGCTCTACAGCATGGACATCGACGGCTATCAGGATCGCGCCTTCGACGGGATCAGCTTCGTCGTGCTCAACGCGGGGAGCATGCGCCAGCAGGGCTTCGAATATGACATGATCGCTTCGCCGGGCGGGGGCCTCAGGCTGACCTCGTCGATCGCCTACCTGGATTCGCGGTTCCTCGAATATCCCAATGCGCCGGGCCTGCCTGGGCTGGGCGGCACGCAGGACCTCAAAGGCAAGCCCACCACCGCCTCGCCGAATTGGACGGGCCGCGTCGCCGCCGATTGGACGCAAGGGCGGGTCGACGCGAACCTGGGCCTCTCGTTCGTCACCAGCCAGTTTCTGGGGCTGGGATCAGACGTCAATCCGCAGACCATCCAGAAGGGCTATGCGCTACTCGACGCGCGCATGACGCTGAACGCTGTCGATCGTCGTTGGGCCCTGTCGCTGTTCGGCACCAACCTGACCGACGCGTCCTATGCGCTCGGCCGATTCTACCAGGTGCTCGACGGTGTGTTCGGGCTTCGCAACGGCATCTTTCCGGGCAGCACGGCGATCCGCGTCAGTCGATCCTATCCGCGCAGCTACGGACTGTCGGCGAGCTTCCGGTACTAATCCCGTTCCCGACATCAGCACGCGGCCGTAAGCCGCAGCGCCGATCAGCGCGACCGGCACGGCCAGCAGGCACAGCGCATGGCCGACCGAGTGAGCGCCGCTCATCGGCGCCATCAGGTCGCTGACAAGTCCGACGGCGGGAATGCCGAGGCACAGCGTGAAGACCGACGCCGCGGTCGAGCAGACGGCGACCGCCAAGGCCCGGTGGCTCGGTCCCGCCGCATCCTGGATCAGCCGCGTTGCCGGAGCGGGCCAGGCGAAGGCCGGCGCCTGGAGCAGCGTCATCGCCGCCAGCGCCAGCCACCTGTCGTCGGCTGTGACCATCACCAGCGTGGCGGGAATGCTCAGGCTGGTCGCGGCGACCATGAACCAGGCTTCGGGGTGCGCCGTGCGCTTCCGCAGCCAATCGCAGAGCGGACCTGCGCCGACCACGCCGAGCGCGCCGGAGCTCCCGACCGCAAGCGCGCCGTAGAGGCCGATCTCGGCCACGCTCATCCCATGCGCACGCATGAAGAACGCGGGAATCCAGGCGTTTGTCGCATAGGCGACGAAGCTGGATGCGGACAGCGCCACGGCCAGCGAGCCCATACCACGCGTGCGGACGACCGCTATGATCGCCGCCGTCATCGTGCCGTCGCGGTGCAGAGCAGTGCGCGGACGCGGATCCTTTACAAAGGCGAGGATCAGCAGCGCCACGAGAAATCCGGGTGCCCCGGCAACGAGGAAGGCGGCCCGCCAACCCCAGAGCTGCGAGACCTGACCGCCGACGAAATAGCCCAGCAGGGTGCCGACCGGGACGCCCACGAACATCAGCGACAGGGCGGAGCTGCGTCGCCGGGGTGAGGCAAGGTCGGCGACGAGCGCTGTGCTTGCTGGCTGGGCACCGCCTTCGCCCAGACCAATACCGATCCGGCCCAGAGCCAGCGTGAGATAGCCAAAAGCAAGCCCGCAGACCAAGGTCGAGGCGCTCCACAGCACCACCATCGCCGCGAGCAGCTTTCGACGATCCGTCCTGTCGGCCAGCCACCCCATGGGAAGTGCCACGGCAGCGAAGAACAGGCCGAAGGTTGCGCCGGTCAGCAGGCCCAGTCCGGCGTCGTTGACATGCAATTCCGCCTTGATGCTCTCCGCCACGACGTTGATGACCTGCCGGTCGAACAGATTGACCGTCACGCCAGCGAAGAGGATCGTGACACCGAGGCGGGCATTCGCGGGTGGTGCGGGCGTATCTGCCGAGGGTCCTTGTGGTAGCCGATCCCCGGCAGCCCGGCACATGGCGATACTCGGCATTGGGCGGGGGAACATTCGGAGCGGTCACCTAGCGCGATGGGCACGCGCCCGATCCGGGCGGTTTGACTCATTGCGGTTCGGCCCACCGCAACGCAAGCCAGGCACGGTCGAAGTTAACAAGTTAATACTTGGGCGATTTCACGCGCCCGGTCCCGGCTAGATCATGAAGGTGCCTTCGACCCAGATACGAATGGAATCCGAAGGTCCGCGCGCCTTGAACTTGGAAATGACACTTGCGCGATGGGCTTCTACCGTTCGCGGGCTGATTCCCAGTTCATCTCCGATCTCCCGGCTCGAGAGGCCATCGACAACTTTTGCCATGATCTCTCTTTCCCGTGAATTGAGGTTCCGAACTTTGTCGGCCGAGGCCTCATAGCGGACTTTCCAGTTAACAATGTTGCCATTCCATCGATGGCTGCGCTCGATGCTCTTTTCGACATCGGTGTGGCTGAACGGCCAGATCAGATAGTCCCTGGCACCTTCCATCGCTGCTGCGGCGACGCGCTGGGAATCGCATACTTCGTCGAATGCGACCAATGGCGACCAGCACTCGCGCTTTCTTGCCAGTTCTTTTGCCTTTGGCACCGCGCTGCCATTGTCGTGCACCAGAATGGGGGCGCCGTCGGGTGGAAGCTGGAACAATTCGTTGGGGTCTTCGAGCGGCAGGACGCTGTAGCCGCCTTTTGAAAGTTCGAAAGCAATCGCTGCGCGGCGAGTACAATCTTCATCCACGACAAACAACTTGTTGAAAGTGACCATTTAGATTCGTCTGCCCCGCGATTTAATATCCGGATGAAACACGATGGCCTCGCTGATGTGTTGCCTATTGCACTTTTCGTTCACCATGTTGATCTTTGGTAAGTTAAGATATTCCGACCGGATAGCCGTTTCCATGGGTCGCCGGTCGTCCCGGCGCCATATGCAAATATTTCGGCGCGATCGGTGCGGGAATTCCTGTCGGCAACCGAAATGTCGGCGGCTATCACACCCGGAGATCTGCTCATGCGCGGTGGAGGAAGTGCTGCTCGTCAGTAACAGCGTGGCATTTTTGAACGAGATGGCCGGCTATACGAATGCTCATCGGCACCTTGTATACATCCAGAATGGCGCATTAACTCTTGTGATGCCTTTTGGGGTCCAATTCCCCCAGTTGTCTGTGATTTTCACGGATATTGTCGCGTAAAGTTAAGCGGAGTTGTCGTTTTTTAATTTGACAGGGCGGGTGGGAATAAAGGAACTCTCGCGCGCCGGTTCGAGAATTGTCATGGTTTTTTAGATATTTGGGGAAATTTCGTGGATGTTGCCGGGTAGAATATGGACATCAGCAAACGAATAACACTCATTGACGGCAATTCGCATCGCAGAGCGGAGATCTCGCGGTTTTTTCTGGGAATGCAGTTCCACATCGAGCCTTTCGAGAATGATTCAGAGCTCGAAGGACATTGGCCAAGCGACGGCCATATCCTGGTTCACGATACGGAGGAGAGCGTCGCCCACCTTGCGGGCCGGCTTCCCAGCACAGGCGTCTGGTTGCCGATAATCGCCTATAGTGAAGCGCCACAGCCGGATCGCATCGTCGATGCCATACTCGAAGGGGCAATCGATTATTGGACGCTACCCCTTGATAAGGACAGGGCGACAAGCAAGCTCGCGCTGGCTCGCGAGCGGACCGACAGTTTCGGTTTGGCGAGGGTGCGCGAGGCTGCCGCCAGGCGGAGCATCGAATGCTTGTCCAGCCGAGAGCTGCAGGTGCTTGCCGGTGTAGCCTCGGGCCTCCAGAATCGCGCTATAGCAGAACAGTTGGGCATAAGCCCTCGTACTGTTGAAGTTCATCGCGCCCATATGATGGGCAAGCTCAAGGCAAAATGTACGACGGATGCGATCCGCATTGCGCTTTACACATCCTTGTCTTTGAATCCTGCGGAGTGAACTCGATCGGAGGTTTTATTGATAGCTGAGTGTAAAGGTGGCGGCTGCCTGAATCAGGCCGGGAGTCGCTACACCGGTCGCGTAGTATTGGACCGTAAGCGGGATGGACGAGATCGAACCTGACGGACCGACCAGCCATTGGTTCGTCGTGCCCGCAACCGCAGAGTCCGGGCCATAATTTATCGCGCTTCCATTGCTGCGCAGTATCTGGAGTTTCACGTTTCCAGCTGTCGAGGTTCCCTTCAGGGACGGCAGCGTCGACGTGTTCGCGGCATTTGTCGTATCCGTAAGCGTAACATGGACATCGGCCCCGCCGGTGGCGCAATTGAGCGAAATGGAGAAGCTTGTCGCGCCGGCCGTCTGCCCGGCCGCCACGAGTTTCTGAACCGATACGGCCGGCAGATACACCGCAATCGATGGATTGGCGACCTGGCAGGTAACGCCGGTCACGGTTCCATTGTTGGCGGTCACCGTCAGGGTCTGGGCGCTGAGACTGAGCACGCCGCATCCCAGGCCGACGGCCGCGAAAGTCAGGCCGACGCTCGGCAGTGCATTCAGCGTCCCGGAACCGATCGGTCCGGTAACGATCAGATCGGCATCCACCCTGGTGAGTGTGCCGGGTGCGCTCAAGGACAAGGCAAGGCTTGCCTGGAGACCCGGAGTGATCTGCGTGCGGGTTGCTCCGTTGTAATAGTAAAAATTGACGCCGAGGCCTGGCACGCCGGTCGTGAAAGTGTTGCCGTTCGCGGCCGAGCCGGACAGGAAGAGCGTAGTAACCAGGCACAGGCCACCGACACCGGCCGCGGAGATCGTAGATGTCGATGTCGCCAGGACCGTGCCAACCGGTTTGTCTCGCGCTGTCGAGTACGGGCCGGCCGGGCTCAATGGCAGGTTTGCCGGGCTGATGACGATCGATATCGCCTGCGCCGGAGAGCTGAAGCCCAGGGCCAGCAGCAGGCAGATCCCGGCCAAGCGGCCGATCGAGCGGCGCAACAGATCGAATAGCGTGTTCATGGAGCCCTCCGCATCTCAAACAGGCAATGCGGTGATGCGAGGTTCCGGCTCGGCCAGGATCGTGCCTGGGATATTGGTCCGGCACAGCACCTCCAGTTTGACGAGGGGCGCGATATCCTTCCCTGAGACCGGGAGCCTGTAGCCGAAACGGCACTGATCGTCGCTTGAGGCGCCCCATTTGACCAGCAGGTCGCCTGCCTCGGGAACGCCTCGCAGGAACATCTGCCCGTTCTGACCGACCAACCCGATCTCCACATCCGTTTCATCCAGGACATCCGCGCCGAAGGGAACCGGAGAACCGTCAAGCAGGCGCGCGGTGATGACCACGCCCGGTCCGCTTCTCGTCCCGAATTTCAACATCACCGCCGCGTTGGCATGAGGGGCGATCTGCTGGCTGGTGTTCGTCAGGTCGACGTCGATCGCCGAGCCGCGCGGGTCGAGGTCCACCTGATTGAGCCGGTAAGGGACGAGATAGGGAACGATGGCATAGCCCGCGCCGTCGATGCGCGCGCCGGTCGCCGAGCCTATGGCAGCGCCCTTGGCGCCGGGCGCTTCGACGATGCCGATGGTGTCGCCGAGCTGGTTGGCAAGCGTTATGCCTCCGGGATGCATGACCAACCCGCCGCTTGCGCCAAAGGAAACCTGATTGAACGAAGCGCTCGTACTCGCGCTGGCCGAAAGCATGGCGAATGGCGCGCGGTATCCGGCGCCGACGCCGAACGACGTCTCGCCGGGGCCGAGGTTGAGGTTTGCGTTGTAATTGAATGCCTGATCGTCGCCGAGCGTCCCGGTTAGCGATAGCTGGCCGCCTGTTCGGGAATGCCCTTCGATCCTGTCCTGCGCAAGGCTCGCGGTCATGCGGGGCGCGTTGAGGCTTCCGCTGAGGGCCAGCGATAGCGAGAGCAGGAAGCGGTCCTCGGTCTGCCCGGTGGCGTCGTCGCGCTGCCGGCCATAAGACAGGCCATAGTTGAGATTGAGGTTACCCAGCGGAGCAACGTTACTGTAGCCGGCCTGGACCTGCGTGCGCGATCCGGTCGCGTTCCAGTAGCTCGTGATCGAACCCGTCAGATAAAGGTTCCCCCAACTCCCTCCCAGGTTCTGGCTGACGTTGGCCGCGATGCGGTTACGCTGGCGCGGTATGGACGGTATCGAAATGCCGCCGCTACCGGCTGCTCGCCGCGCTATCAGGGCGTCATCCATGGTCCAGAAACCGCGGGAAGAGTAACGATAGGCGGCGACGGATACATTCGTCAGGATGCCCGGCACCACTTTGCTGTAGCTCAATCGCACGCTGTAGCCTTGGTCGACATCGAGCGGCGTGATGCGAGCCCCCGCCAGGGTGGCGTCGAGCGCGACGGCTCCCAGCGGCGTATTCAGCGCCGCGCCCACCAGCCCCGAGGTGTAACCGGAGGCCAAGGCAATGCCCGCATAGCCTGTGACGGTGTTGCTCACCCCGTACTGCAGGGTGCCCTGGAAGAAGTGGCTGCCACTTCGCTTGCCGCCCAGGACCAAGTCGCCGGCAGCAAGGCTGTAGCGAAAGACACGCGGGCGCAGCAGCTGTACCAGCGAGGAATAGGGGACCGTAAAGCTGTGCTGGCTGCCGTCGGACTCGAGGACCGTGACCAGCAGATCGCCGCCATAGCCTGTTGGATAGAGGTCATCGATTTCGAAGGCCCCCGGAGAAACCGTGGTTTCCAGAATCAGGGTGCCATTTTGCATGACGCGAACCCGGGCATTGGTTTGCGCAGTGCCGCGGACGATCGGCGCATAGCCTTGCTGCGATTCAGGACGCATGCGATCGTCGCTCGCCAGCGCGATGCCCCGGAAGCCGAAGCTGTCAAACAGGGCGCCGTCGGTGAAGCTGTCGCCGATCGTGACGGTGCTTCGAATGGCAGGCAGGTCACGCTGGAGATAGAGCGCGACGTTCTGGTAGTGCCATGAGCCGTTCGTGCCGCTGAGCGTGCCGCGTTCGCGAAAATGCCAGTCGCCGAGGTTCAATCCGCCGGTCAGCCCGGCGTAGAAGCTGGTGGTGGTGGCGTCTGCGGTTTCGACCCGAAAAACGCTCGTATCGTAGGCAAGGGTGGCCGACTGCACGCCCCTCTGCCAGTTCTCCGGGCTCACATAGCCGCGGGCTTTGTGGCGAAGCGCCGCTTGCGGCAGGCTGATGGAGAGAAGCAGCGCCGACTGATCGAATTCCACGGATGCGGCGGCCACCGCAGCGGTGAGATCGGCGCAGTGCTCGCTTCCCAGTGCGGCACGGGCCTCAGCCGATAGCGCGGCAATGTCGAGTTCGAGCCGGGAGAGGATCGCGCTGTCGAGGCATGGCACGGCGCTCGCCGCGCCCGGCGGGGCCGTAAAGGTCACCATCGTTCGCGCGATCCAGCGGCCGTTCAGCGCCAGATCCACCATGTAGCTGCCGGGCAGGACAGGATTGTCTCTGGCAAAGCGGGCGATGTCGACCTTGTGTCCGGTGACCTGGAGAAAATCCGAATTGAATTCCACCGGCGTGACTTCCGGGTCCGCCTCTGCCTGGGCCGGAAACGCGATCATCATCGCAGCGGGGAGCGCAAATGACCTTCGGGGCCAGCCGCACGACTGGACAAGCCTGGAAGCGGTCATGCCCGGCATTCCCGAGGATCAGGACGCCGCGCGCGCCACGGCTTCGCCGCGGACGATGGCGCCGAAATCGTTGACGAAGCCATATTGAACGGTGGCCTGCCCGATCAGCGGCGCAGCCTGTCTCGACAGCTTGAATTGCTGGTTGGCGAAAGGTGCCAGCATGCCAGGTTCGCCCGAGACGATCCCGCTTCCGGCCGCCAGCTGCACTTCGGCAAAGGAAACGAAGAATGGCGTGGGATTGCGTGCTTCCAGGACGACATCCTCGCCGCGCCTTGCGACGGACCAGGTCACCGATGCGGCGGCGCTGTCTGCGCTGCCCGGCAGGCCCGAAGGGCGAAAGAACAGCTTCAGGCGATGCCG
The DNA here is from genome assembly GCF_019075875.1 of Novosphingobium sp. G106. Lineage (NCBI taxonomy): Bacteria > Pseudomonadati > Pseudomonadota > Alphaproteobacteria > Sphingomonadales > Sphingomonadaceae > Novosphingobium > Novosphingobium sp. G106. Next base: position 5,632,157 of record NZ_JAHOOZ010000001.1, read on the forward strand.
GAACGCCATCTCCAGGCGGTTGGACGGTTCGGGGCCGCTGGACGCGCGAGGAGGAATGTCGAGAACGTTGAGCCAGAATACCGTCTCGCGATCTTTGGCCAGCGGTTCCCGCGTATAGATCAACCGAAGCGTCTGGGCCTTGGCGGGATCCAGGCGGAACAGCGGCGGCGTCAGGGCGAACGGAACGGTGTCGTTGCCGGGCCGAACGGAGGGATCGCCAGCATCGATCCAGATCTGGACCAGGGACGGCCGATCGCCGACATTGCGCATGCTGACCGAGACTTCGCGCTTGGTCGATATGTAGACCACGCGTGTGCTATCCACCACGACGCCGGCGCGGACTGCCTCGGGAGCCAATGTGCAGGCCGCCGCCAGTACCAGCGGATAGCTCGCGCGCCTGAAATCGATGACGGACATAGGTCCAGCTCCCGTCGAGCGAGATGTTTGGAATGCCTGGCTCGGCTGTTGATGCTTTCCGCCGGGAAAGCCCCGCGAACTACTGATAGGTCAGCGAATAGGTAACTGAAGTCGTCACCGAACCCGACGTCGTCGCGCCGGTCGCATAGTACCGCGCCATATAGTTCAGAGTTCCGTCCGTAATGCTCGGGCTCGAGGTGGTTGTGACCCCGGTTGTGGTGGCCTGGCCGCCGCTACCCACCGCGATCGGTACGCCGGTTCCGGTGAGCAGCTGCACCTGGACATTGCCGGCCGTCCCGCCGTTGATCAGGTTTCCGGTCACGGTGTCTACAGTGGGACCCGCTTCAAAATAGGCGTTTACCGTTTTCCCCGTCGTGCATCCGGACAAATTCAAAGTGAAAATCGTCGCTCCGGCCACGACCCCGCCGCTTGGCAGGCTCAGTTTGGAAATGGCGGGTAAAGCGACCGATCCGTTCGCCGATGTATTGTTCACATTCACGACGCAAGTTGCGTCTGTGAGAGATCCCGTGAACGAGATCGTCCCATCTGCAGCGTTGACCGGGCTCGCAGAGAAGGCCGACAATGCGAACATAATTACGGTGCCAGTATGCTTCTTGTGCTTCATTTGCAATCTCCCAACAGCTTTGGCCGTTGCTGATGTGCTTCTGGCGATTGGCGCCGCCTTTGCACTTCTTGATGAAGACTACGCCTCTCCCCTGACCTCGTGGTTAAGCGAACTTAGTATCCATTACTTATAAGTATCGCCACGTAGCGCGGGGTAGAAGAAGCTCTACTCTCTTCGCATACCAAATCTCGTGATTTCGCTGGTTGGGTATATCGGGCGATGCAGGATGAAGCGTTCCGAAGCTCCACAAGGGCTGGGTAGATCGAGCCAACGCCGATCACGCGAGCGCGTCATAGGCGGCTGCCTGGAAAGCATGGTGTATCGGCGGCCCGCTCGGATCCTCGAAGGCGCGCTGCGTCAGAAGGATCGCCGTCAAGTCCTCGGTGGGATCGCTAAACCAGGAGGTGCCCAGTCCACCGGACCAGCCGATCGCGTCGGGTCTGAGGTTTTGAGCTCCCGCAGCGGCCACGACCGAGAGGCCGTAGCCCCAGCCGTGCCCGTCACCGAGGATCATTGTGCCGCCCTTGCGTTGGGAAGCGGTGAGATGGTCGGTCGTCATCGCCGTAACCGACGCTTCGGACAGGATCGTCCGGCCATCGTGCCTGCCGCCCGCCAGCATCATGCGAGCGAAGGCAAGAAAGTCGTCGACCGTCGAGACGAGCCCCGCATCCCCGGCCTCGAAGACCGGCGGATGTCCCCAGTCGCTGGAGGTCGGCTCGTCGTAGCAATCGAGCTCCGCGCCCGAGCCGTGATAAGCGGGCACGAGGCGGCCCTGCTTGGCCGGCGGTGCCCAGAAGCCGGTATCGACCATGCTGAGCGGCGCGAATATCCGCTCCTCCAGAAAGCGCGACAACGGCATGCCGGCAACTCGCGCGACGAGCACGCCCTGCACGTTGGAGCCCGCGGTGTAGAGCCACTGTTCCCCGGGCTGTGCCAACAGGGGCAGGGTGCCGATCCCCTTCATCCAGGCATCGTTGTCGAGCGGCGCCGTCGGATCGGGCGGGCCGAAGCCCATGAGGCCCAGCCGCTCGATCTCGCGCTGGATCGGATAGGTGCCAGGCGGGGCCATGACCAAGCCAAGGCCGAGGCGGAAGGTCAGGACGTCTTCGACCGTGATCGGCCGCCGTGCGGGCACGGTATGGTCGAGCTCGGCGTCGAGGCTTCGCAGAACCCGCCGGTCCGCAAGTTCGGGCAGCCAGCGCTCGACAGGATCGCTCAACGCGAGCAAGCCTTCGTCGACCAGCATCATGACCGCGGCCGCGGTGACGGGCTTGGTCATCGAGGCGATGCGGAACACGGAATCGCGCGCCATCGGCTCATTGCCGCCGACTACCGTGGTTCCGATCGCCATGACATGCGTCTCGCCGCGGCGGTGCACCAGGCCTACCGCTCCGGGGGCCGCATCGCTGGCAACGTGGCGCTCGATCGTGTCCCGAAGCGCCACGAGGCACCCGGCGCTGAAAGTCTGTCCCGACATCGATTGCCTTTTCTATTTGGCGGGCTCACCGCAAAGCATCTGCATCGCGCGCGCTGCTATATCCGCTCGGCTCGGCGGAACACTCCGCTCGCCCGCAACCGATGCCACGGCGGGGATCGCGAGCAGGGCGGCGGCGGCCGGCACGATCCACCGCGCGGCACCAAGACGCCGCCACGATCCCGCCAGGGCCGCCGCGATCACGGCCAGCAGGCCGCAGCACAGCATCAGGCGGCTCCGGCTGACGCGATTTCGTGGGTGCGGCCGTCGTTGGGATAGCTGTCGTGCCGTTTCACCCAGTCGCCGAGATTGCCGCCGGCGCCCTCGTCGCGGCCCTTCGGTACCATGTCGATCCAGCCATAGGCGGGGAGCGTCGTCTCGTTCCCGCGCGCATAGCTTGAATAGGTGTGGTAGATTTCTCCATCCTCGCCCAGCGCGAAGACGCTGGCGCCGGGCAGCTCGTCGATCTCGGGATCGGGCTGATCCTCGAAATTGTAGAACACGCCGTTTCGCCGCTGGTCCTCGGTGAAGGACACATGGAAATCGAAGTTGAAGTCGCTCGCCGCCGAAGAGACCCAGCGGAAGCTCCAGCCCATTCGCCGGCGATAGGCTTCGAGCTTCGCGATCGGCGCGCGCGACACGGCTACCCAGCTCACGTCCTTGTGCTCGAAATGCCGGCGGGCGCCGTCGACCTGGTCGGACAGGAACGAGCAGCCCGTGCAGCCTTCCTCCCATTCCGGTGCGAACATGAAGTGATAGACGATCAGCTGGCTGCGCCCGTCGAACAGCTCGGCCAGGGTGATGCGGCCGTCGGGGCCTTCGAACACGTAGTCCTTCTCGAGCCTGACCCACGGCAAGGCTCTGCGTTTGGCGGAAATCCGGTCGCGTTCGTGGGTCCAGACCTTTTCCTCGGCGAGCAATGCGCGCGACGCTTCGAGCCATTCGGCCCGCGATACGATCTCATGCTTCATCGTCGGTCTCCTCACTCTAAGCGAATTGGCGCACCAGCTTGTCGAGCGCGCCGTTCCAGCCCTGCTCGTGGCTGGCCCGCGATGCTTCGTTCGTGAGCTGGGCGTGGGTGAAGGTCAGCTCGGTGCCGGTCTCGATCGGTCTGAGGTCGATCTCGACGCGCGAGACGGCGCCGTCCTCCTCGGGCTCGCCGCCCGCGGTCCAGCACCAGCTCATCACCAGCCGCCTGGGCTCGTCCACCTCGAGATACTCGCCCTCGCTCTGGTGCTCGCTGCCGTCGAGCATGCGGAACCGCACCTTAAAGCGGCCGCCGACGCGCAGGTCGGTTTCGGCGAGCAGCACCGGCCCGTCGTCCGGACCCCACCAGCAGGCGATACCGTCCGGCTCGGTCAGGGCAGCGAACACGATCGACGGGCGCGCGGCGATCCGGCGCACCAGGGTAAGACTCGTCATTCGCCCTTCTCCTTCGCTTCGGCCCCGCTAGCTTCAAACTTGCGTGCCTTCGCCTCCTGAGCCTCGGCGAAGGTCGCGAGCCGGTCGAGGCTGGCCGACCAGAAGCGTTCGTAACGGGTGAGCCAGCGCATCGCTTCCTCCATCGGTTCGGGCGCGAGCCGGATCGAGACCGTCCGCCCCTCCTTGGACCGCGTTATCAGGCCGGCATCGCCGAGCACGTCGAGATGCTTCATCACGGCCGGCATCTTGATCGAGAAGGGCCGCGCCAGTTCGGTGACCGACAGCGCATCCTCGCGTTCGAGCCGTGCGAGGATCGCCCGGCGCGTCGGGTCGACGAGGGCCGCAAAAGTGCGGTCGAGGCTTGATTCTGGTAACTTCACCATATAGTGAAGTATTGAGACTCGAAGGCCGGCTGTCAAGTGCCGGTCGTCAGGCCCCCATCGATTGTCGAAGGAGCATGGACATGCTGCGCAGAGTTGCCTTCACGATGTACCCGGTGACCGACATGGCTGCCGCCCGCGCCTTCTACGAAGGCCCGCTCGGCCTGGCGACCGCAAGCTCACCGACCACGCCCTGGGTCGAGTACGACCTGCCGGGCGGCGGATGCTTCGCGATCACGACCGTGCTTTCCGACTCGCCGAGCGCATCGGCCGGAGGAACCATCGCCTTCGAGGTCGACGATATCGAGGCGCTGGTCTCCCGCTTGCGATCGAGCGGGGTCCGGCTGGCCGGAGAGACGCTGGTCAGAGGGCCACACTGCCGGATGATGACCTGCTTCGATCCCGACGGGAACTCGGTGCTGATCCATCAACTCGACGACGACCGCGCGAATTGACGTTGCGACAAGTCGTCGCGCCAAACGTTTCCCCCTAAACGGAAGGAATGCCGATCCATGGATAACGATCTGACCATCTGGACGCTGGACTGGGTGCCTGAAGGCCCCCGCGGTTTCGTGCGCGATCTGCGGCTGCGGTGGGCCTGCGAGGAAGCGGGGCTTGCCTATACCGTGCGAACCATCCCGTTCGAGGGGCGCGAGACGAACCACCTGTCGCGCCAGCCCTTCGGCCAGGTGCCCTATCTGGACGATGGCGAACTGAAGATGTTCGAGAGTGGTGCCGGACTGCTACATCTGGCCCGCAAGAGCGAAAAGCTGATGCCGCGCGATCCGGTCGGCGAAGCGGAAACGATGCAATGGATGATCGCCGCGCTCAACTCGGTCGAGATGGTCACGGTTCCCTGGTGGTTTCTTGGCCTGTCGGGCGCGAAGGACAACGGTCTCGATGGCTGGGTGCAAAGTCGCCTCGATCATCTCGAGGTGGTGCTGAGCGACAGGGAGTGGCTCGCTGCCGATCGTTTCACCGCTGCGGATCTCCTGACGGCAGACATCCTGCGCATCCCGAAAGTTCGTTCGTACGGGGAGCGGCCCGCCACCGAAAACTATGTGGCCCGGGTGACGGACCGTCCGTCGTTCAGAAAGGCCCACGCCGATCAACTGGCCCATTTTGCCGCGGCCGATGAACAAAGGCCGGCCGCTGGCTGACGGCGGAAATGCCTCATCGATCGGGAACCAGGCTCCTGGAGGGATTGGACAAGCCGCGCGTCTGCCGCTGACGGAAATCGCGCGGGCTGATGCCGACCGATCGACGAAAGGCAAAAGTGAAGCCGGAGGGCGAAGCGAAACCGATCTTCGACGCGATCGCAGTGGGCGCCTTTCCAAAGCCTGCTCGACCTGGCTCATGACGAGCAGGCCCTTGCCAACGACATGCTGTTCGAAGTCGAGGCTATGGGAGGAGCGCCGATCAAGCTGGCGCGAGGCCCCGTCCAGTTCGACCACGCGCGGGGCGAAACCACGCGGGCGCCGCAGACCTCCGAACAGACCGAACTGGTGCTGATGGAAGCTGGCTCCGAATGGGATAACATAGAGGCGCTGAAGGCAAGCGGCGCCATCGCGTGACCGGGCGAGGGGCACGGCCGAGAATTCTGCAAGCTTTGAGGAAGTGGAGAGAACAATGAGCAATCGCGAAGTCGTGGACTGGGATCTCGGAACGAAGAATCTCCGGATCGAGCGAGAGGGCCCAATCGCCTGGTGCATCATCGATCGGCCGAACGCGCGAAACGCCTTCACGCCCGCCATGTACTTCGGGATCAAGCAGGCGGTGCGACGCGTGAACAGCGACAAGGACTATCGCGCGCTGATCATCACGGGCACCGGCGATGTCTTCGCGCCAGGCGGTGATCTCGGCGGGCGTTACGAGGAAGGCGACCGGCATGTTCCCCAAGGCCTTACCTACGAGACCATGCCCTTTATTGCGGTCCGCGAAAGCCAGGCTCCGGTGATCTCGGCGGTCAATGGCATCTGCCAGGCCGGCGGTCTACTGATCGCGATGATGTCCGACATTGCCGTGATCAGCGAGCGTGCGAGCTTCCGCGTGCCGGAACTGTTGCGCGGCATCATCGACGCGACCTATGCCGCGGTGCTGCCGATCCACGTCGGCATGGCCCAGGCGCGCGACCTGCTGCTCTCGGCGCGCAAGATCGATGCGGCCGAAGCGCACCGGATCGGCCTGGTTTCGCGCATCTGCAAGCACGAGGACCTCGAGGCCGAGGCACGCAAGGCGGCGATCGAAGTGCTGCAGACCGCCCCGGAATGCCGGGCCCACGTCAAGCGCATGCTCAACCAGCAATATGCCGCGATTGACTTCGAGACGATGTTCGTTTCGCTGATGAGCCCCAACAGCGAGGCGCGCGAGGGGATGAATGCCTTCATGGAGAAACGCCAGCCGAACTGGATTCCGTCGAATCTGCCTGATTGAGCTGCATTGCCACCATCTGTCGCGACCAAATTAAACGAGCCGAAGCTTGCGCAGTGTGCGAGATTTGAACTCGTGTATGCTGGGTAGAAATATTCGCCCCTAACGGCGGGCAGGAGAGGAATTTCGGATGGTTGCATTCGCGGCTGAAGTCACCAGCGACGCGCCGAACCCGCCGCAGGCCAAGTGGATGGCGGTTATCGCGGGCCTGTCTTTCAACATCATCATCGGCTGCCTCATGGGCTCGTTCAGCGTGCTGCTCGATTCCGTGGAAGAGCGACTGCACGTGGCACGCTCGCTGTCCTCGATCGCGGGACCGCTGGTGATATTCGGATCGGCCCTGATCGCCTCGGTGGCCGGTGTGCTGATCGCACGATATTCGCTGCGATGGATGCTGTTCCTGGCAGCCGCCATGTCGGTGGCGGGCTATCTGCTGCTTGCGGTCACGGCGAGCTATCCGCTTTATATTGCGAGCTACGCGCTGTTGTTCGGTCCCAGCATGGCCATCGGCGGTTCGGTCGGCCCGGCTACCCTGGTCACGCGCTGGTTCACACGGCACCGCGGCCTGGCGCTGGGGCTGGTGAACGTCTCCTTCGTCGTCGCTGTGATGCCGCTCCTCTGCAACTGGACGCTCAAGACCTATGGCGCCCAGGCGACCTATTTCATGCTCGCGGGCATAGTGGCCGCCTTCCTGCCTTTCACTTTGCTGGTTCGCGATCACCCGGCCGGCGCAAATGCCATGTCCAACACGGACAGCGCGGGCGAGGCATCAGGGTCCATGACGGTAGGCCTGATCGTCCGACAGGTGGCGTTCTGGGCGCTCGCCATTGCCGCCGCGATTGTGATCACCGGCATCATGATCCTCACGTTCAACATGATCCAGATTGCCAGCTCGCTCGGCGTGGGCCGCGATGATGGCGCGCTCCTCCAGGCGATCATGTCGTTTGCCGGAATGGCGGGCTCCATCCTGTTCGGCTGGGTCGCCGATCGCATCGGCGGCGCGCGGGGGCTCGCTCTTATCGCCTTCAATTTCGCAGTTCTTCTTGGCCTTCTGCTGTTGCATCTGCCGTTCGTACCACTCGCGATCGTGATCGGCCTTTTGGGGCTTCACGGTTCGGGCATGATTCCCAATCTTAGCAGGGCCTTGGCCGATGCTTTCGGCCGGGACAGTTTCAGCCGCGCTTTCGGTCTCGCGACTTCGCTGAGCGTGCCGTTCACGCTGATAGGCCTGATCGGCACGGGTATCTCCGTCACCAGGACTGGGGCTTATGGTTTGGCGATCGGCGTGACGGCCGTGATGCTGATCGCCGTCGTTCCTTTGGTGCTCGGGCTCTCGAAGGTATCGGCCTCGTCGGAACCCGCCAGCGGCAGGGCCTGAGATGAGCGCGACAGGGGCCTTCCGCCGCCGGGTTTCGGTTGCCACCCGCAAATTTGCGGATGGACGGCTGGAAGCCCGGTGTGCGGTCGAGGACGAATTCCATCGCTTTCGCGTTCAGCTTGAGGCGAGCGATAGCGTGATAACTGCCGCGCGAAATGACGCACGCCGATCGCCGAACACGCTTTGCGAGGCCGCTGGCCAGCGGCTCGTGGAACTGGTCGGCATGGCGCTCGATCCTGCCTGCGCCGCCGTGCTCAATCATGCCGACCAGTTCCAGCAGTGCACGCATCAGTTCGATCTCGCCGGTCTGGGGGTGGCGGCGATGGCGCTGGAACGCCCGCGGCGCACCTACGATGTCACCGTTCCGGATCGCATCGACGGGCATACGGTGGCCACGCTCGACGTCGACGGTCAGCCCATGCTCCGATGGCGGATCCTGGATATGACCGTCGAGGGGCCCGCTCCTTACGAAGCTCGATCGCTGGGCGCCGGCTTCACGCAGTTTACGAGGTCGCTGGGTAGGGAAGAGGCAGAAGCCGCGCTAGTCATGCGCCGGGCCCTGTTCGTCAGCCAGGGGCGCGGGCATGATCTCGAAGCGCTCGGGAATCGCGGTCCGGTCGGCGGCTGCTGGGCCTGGCAGCCGGAGCGCATGGCGGAGCTCCGCCGTCTCCCGGAAAACCGACGCGACTTCTCGGACAGAGCCGAGGCCTTGCTCGCCGACGATGCTGAATGGCTCGACTTTCGATCCTGACGATCGGCCTTAGAAGCGTGCTTATTCGGCGCTATCGCGAAACTCATGTCGCTTCTACGCAAGCCGAGCCGCGGTCCGGTATGGCGCGAGCCAGCAGCGCAGCTATGGCTGCAGGCTGATTGGATGTAATGGGAGCGATCCTGAATGGAACGCATCGTCGCCAACGCCATCCATCCCGGTGAGGCCAATACCAAATTTGCCGCCCATGCCGAGCCGTGGATGGCCAAGATGATCCTCGATCAGAACGAGGTGTCTCCGGATGTAGGCGGGGACACCCTGGCCTGGCTTGCCGAAGCTCCCGAGAACGGCTCGATCTCGGGCTGCTATTTCTACGAGCGCGAGCAAGTCGAACCCAGTGCGGCCTCAACTGACGAAGAAGCCGCCAGGCGCCTGTGGGACGAGAGCGAAGCATTTCTGGCGCGTAGCGGGTACTGACCGAACCTGCCGCCGCCGATTACTGCGCCGATCCCGATCCGAGCATACGTCCTGCAATCGCGCCGTCGTCGAACCAACTGCTAGAACGGGTACGTGGAATCAGGCCTGCACCCGGCGATTCCATGCCCGCCCGGCTTCCTCGTGCGAAATACGCCGCGGTCCTTCGGCACTGCACAGATTGCACATGACAGAAAAGTGCTGCGAATAAACGTGCTCGTAGAAACCAACATTGGTCGAGGCACAGAACGGGCAGGCGAGCAGTTCCATGCTCGCCTCCTCATTTACCGGCCGGTGGGAGCTATCCTCATTCGGCATAGAGTGGCACCGCCGCCTTTGCTGTCCCATCAGGCTTCCGACGTTCCGTTGCTATCTTACCGGGCTTGCGACCCAGACCGATCTTCTTGGCAAATTCGCTGTGCCTGCCCGAGTAGTGGAGCTGCCATTGGATAGTCGCTCGGCACCCCCCGCCGGGCTGCCAAATTCATTATATGGCCAATAGGCGGCCGAAGAAGGAACGGTAGCGCTGTAGCGCGATGCGTAGATCCTCGGTCGAAACGTTGCTGCCGCGATCCCATGCGCCTTCCAACTGGTCGCGTTCCGCGGCGAACATTTCCGCCAATCGCTGCATGGCCGACGCGACCAAGGCGTCGGCGTCTTCGACTGATTTCCGGGGCTCATCGACAAATCCGGTCTGGATATGATCCCAGCGTGTCCGGAGATCTGCGACTTCGGATTCAGGGAGCAATGGCGTTCCAGAGGTCGGCTTCGTATCCGCCGCTCGATCGCTACGCCTTGCCTCCATCGCTTCCGCGAGATCGGCCGTCGAGGTTGGATGCTGCGCGCGGTCGGCAACGAGATTGGAGTTGTCGTTATCCATGGTGCTTCTCCTTTTCCGCTACGGTCTCCGCATAATGATCGGGCTCGTTCACCAAGTCGTCGAATAGCGCGCGGAAATGGATCATCGCCGTGCGCAGATCTTCGGTGGATGCCTCTCCCCGCGAATGGCTGAGGGCGAGGTCATGCGCGGTTCGGTAATGTTGAACGACATCGGGATGATCGACCGAGAGATCTGCCGCCCTCTGGTCGAAATCACGCACCGGATAGCCGCGCGCCAGCATTACTTCGCCGAGGAGATCGTCCGCACGAGTGACGGCGTAGCTCGGATCATCGACGAATTGGGCCTGAACCCCGCGCCAGGTTTCGACGAAATGGGCGCGCATCTCGCTCGAAAGCGGCTTGATCGTATATCCTGCAACCCGCTTCTGGCGCTCGGCCAGCAGCGTCTCGGCCTTTCGCTCATCGCCGACGTCATGGACGGCGCGCGCATATTCCGGACCGAATTGTGATTTGAGCGCTTCGGTGCGGCGGGTGCGCATCCAAAGAACGATCGCGGCGGCTGCCAGCAGGACAACCAATACCGCTAGAATGATTTCCGTTGGGGTGAAGGGCACGAGCCGTCTCCTGTATTAACTTTCGATGCCCCGTGCGGTTAACAATGCGAAATCGCTGCGAACGTTCCCCTTGATGTGCTCGTGCCGGAATTTTCAGGGATAGGGCGGGCTTGCTTGTCGATCTCCGCTACCAGTGTCAGGCCCCGCGCATAACGATAGGTTGGACGAAAACCCTGACCGGGAACGCTTACGCCGCGAATCTTATCGATCCGCGGCGTAAACAGAATTCAGCGCTGATCGCATAGGGATGCGACCATAGTCACTTAGGGCAACTGAGCGTATCAGGCCGGGTGCGCGGTGCGTTGACCAAATTGGGCTCCGACGCGCCGCGCGCGCAGGAAGGCGCCGACCAGACCGAGACCCAGGATCATCGTCGCCCAGGTGCTGGCCTCGGGCACGCTTGCCAGAACGGCATTGTCCGGCGCGAAATCGCTGATCGGTTGTTTGAGCTCTGCGGGTGTGCCGCCGCGTGGCCAGATGTTGAAGCGGAAATGCAGCGGGTCGGCGCCGGTGGCGGGCAGCAAGGCTGAGAGCGGCACCAGGGCATCGAAATGATCACCGCTGATCGTCATCGAGCCACCGAGACTAGCAAGTGACGATGCACCGATCGCAGCGGTGCCGTCTTTCTGGAACACGATGACCTTGTTGAAAGTGACGCCGGGCAAGCCCAGCGAGGCGAAGCTTGCGGTGGGCGTTCCCGTATTGACGCCTACAACGTAGAAGCCGGGATTGGCGGGAGTTATAGCGCCCGCGAATACGGCGTTCAGAAGGAAGTTGTTGGTCGCGGTATCGAAGTTGACGGAAAAGCTCGTCACGTCGAGATCAGGGTTCTTCGGGCCGTCATAGCTCGACAGGAAGTCGCCAACGGGATCGACGACAGTCATCGCCGAGGCCGGTGTGCTTGCAAGACAGAGAAGTGCTAGCGCAATATACGTCTTAGGCATGCCAATCTCCTAGAGGTTCAACCTGTCCACCCGAACATCAACCAGCCGGCGCTCGCAATCGCGCCGGCAACCCGGAATTTGCCGTAGTCGGGGGTTAGTTCCGGGGAGCTCGCGCTGAGTTCAAAGCAGCGCCGGACGAATTTCCTCGCGGCGCGCATTTAGCGGCAAGGCGAGGTAAAACGTCGCTAAAGCGACCAGACCATGCTGAGTGTGACTGCCAGGCGGTCGTGATCCGTGCCGTTATAGTGCTCCGGGTTTGGGCCGCCGTCGGAGACCGCAAGTTGCAGCTCGACCGCGCCCAGGCTGCGTGCGGCGCCGATGCGCCAGTTGTAACCGACGCGGCTCGCCCCGCCCGCAGTCCCTCCCGCAACGCGGATAAGGCTGCCGGCATGTGCAGTCAGATGCCAGTCACGGGCCGGCTCCACGGCGCCATCGATCGCCACATAAACCGTCTGAACGCCCGGCTGAAAATAGTGAGGGCTATAGTGGACGTGGAGCGCCAGTTGTCGGGTCAGCACGCCGGCATAGATCTCAGTGTAGTTCGCACCGCGTCCGCCGCTGGAGTATCTGCTGTAGTTCGATTGGACGACGCCCAATTCCAGGCCCGTTCCCACGGCGGTTCGATGGATGAATCCGATATTGGCCCGAACATTGATGACTTTGGGTTCTGACTCGACGATCGTGGTGGTCGCCGCAGCGCCGGCATAGACGCCCGAGGGGTGGTCATACGTCAGATTGAACACGACTGCCGGATCACCGCGGCTTACCGTTCGCCCGCGAAACCGTTCGTCGGTGGTGATCGTAACGGTGGCACCGGCCTGCGCATGGGCGATGGACGGGTTGAGAAAAAGCAGGCACGCGAGGCCGATCGGGCGCGTGGACACTGTCGCCGGCCTAGTGGGCAGCTTCCCCAGCAACCTCAGTAGTGCGCGCACAGTCGCATTCACAGCGTCTTCCAACCTGAAGCATGGTTGCGCAGGCGTCGATGCCAGTGTTCCCCCCGCAGTGTCACCAGAGTCAGTGCGTTGCCGCGTGATTTCGCGCGCAACAGGGCAAACAGGCCGCTGACATGGGCAGCGGCAAAGGAGCTTCCGCTGGCGACATTCCATTTTCCGCCAAGCTGCGTAGTGATCACGTCATGGCCGGGTGCCGTATAGATGCCCGCACGGCTGGTGCGTTGGCCCTCCTCGGCCACTGCGACGACGCCGCGGTGCGATGATGGAAATCCACCCTCGGGCAAGGCAGGGTCGTAGGCGGCGACGATCGTAATCCTGCGCGTCAAGGCGACGTCGAGCAATCGCTCCAGCAGTTCTCCACGGGGGGCCGGCGAGGCTCATGTTGATCACCTGGGCGCCGTGGTCGATTGCGTAGGACAAGGCTTTCGCCAGGCTCAACGTATCGCAGAGCGTGGCGCGGCTATCCTGTTGGCATGCGCGCAATCCCCAAAGCCGCGCGTCGGGTGCTATTCCGACGATCCCCAGATGGTTTCCGGCCTTCGCTGCGATGATGCCCGCCACCGCGGTTCCGTGGTTCTCGGCCCGAAAGGTGCTGCCTGTGACGAAATTCATCTTTACGGTCACTTGCCCCGACAGGTCGGGGTGCCGGTCCTCGATGCCGCTGTCGATCACCGCGACGGGGACGCCTCGGCCGGTGGAAATTCGATGCAGGGCGGCAAGCTTCCAGAGGCCGGCCGCAGGCTGGGCGCGGTAAAGCGGATCGTCATAGGACATCGGCGAAGATCGTGCGGCATAGACCTGCATGGGTTCGGCGAGGACGACGTCGCGATCGCTTGCGAGCTGGCTGAGGGTCTCCTCGACCGATCGACCCTCTGGAACCTCCATGACGAAACAGGTCAGCTCGATCAGCGGCATCGGCCAGTCGTCGGTGATCGTCAGACCGTGCGCGCGTGCAATGCGGCGCGCGAGCTGAAGTCGTGACCGGCGCGCCTGGTTGGTGCCATAGGCCCCGCCATATCCCGAATTGAGCTGGAAATGCTCGGGCGCCAGGCGGGTCATGACCAGGACCTTGGGCCGTTCGGCATTTGGGGGCCGTTCGGGATTTGGCGTTTCCTGTGCATGGACCGAGCCGGGGCTGAGGCACAGCGCGGCCAGTCCCATGCAAAGCGCGATGAGGAGGTACCACGGCTTCATGGAGCGGGCTGAGAATCGATTGGCTGCGCCAGAACAAGGTCCTTGCTCCGCTGAAATTCCGCCAGCGTCTTGGCGCGTTCGTTCTCCGGAACTCTCAGGATGTAGGCGCCGGCGACGGTTGGGCCGTCGACGATGACCGCACCATGGGCCAGGAGCGTGGTGCGCAGCTGCTGTTCGGAAACGTCGGGCCGGAACATGGCGATGACATTTCCTGCGCGAGGTGCAGGGGATGCGCTCAGGACGTGATATTCGGCCGCCGGCTGCCTCGGCAGTGCCATATAGACCGTGCCGGCCGCTACTATCACTACGATCTGGCTGGCCAGAACCCAGCCCATGTGCGTCGGCCGCTGAAACAGGTCTTTGAGCGCCGAAAGGACAGGCCGCGGACTCTGGTCCTTTGCCCGCCCGTGCATCTGGCGTCGGACCGCCTCCCAACCGGCATCGGCGTTTATCGGAAGCGAGACGACATGGGCAGCAAGCTCGCGCTCCGCCGCCAGCTCGCGCCGACAGGCGGCGCAGGTGGCAAGATGATCGTCGACCTCGGCCCGTTCGGCCGGGGCGAGGCGATCGGTCACATACCAGGGCAGCGCTTCCTGCACCTGCCGGTGACGATCGCTGCCAAATCCAATGATCTTGCCCATGATCCAATCCTTAAAGCCATTCCGCCGAGCCGCCGCTCATCAGGCGTTTGAGATGGCGTCTGGCATGAAACATCCGTGTTTTCACCGTGTCGACGGGACAGGCCATGATCTCGGCGATCTCGCGATAGCCCATCTCGTGAAAGTAGGTGAGATCGACAACCGCGCGATGATCGGCCGACAATTGCTGCATGGCTTCCAGCAACAGGCGTTCGCGTTGGCCCCGCCAGATCGCCTCATCGGATGAGACGCTGTCCTCATCGGGCGAGTCCACCGGTCGATATTCGACCGGATCGTCGACCTTGCGCAGCGCCTTCATCGCCTTGCGGTAGGCGATGCCGAAGATCCAGGTCGACAGCTTGCTCGCCCCGCGAAAACTGGCAGGCTTTTCCCACACCGCTATCATCGTATCGTTCAGGACCTCCTCGACAACCTGGGGCCGCCGGGTGAGATTGATCAGGAACCGGGCGAGCCGCGCGTGAAAGTGGCGATACAGTTCCTCGAACGCCCGCTCGTCGCCCCCCCTGGATGCGAGCAAGCAGCGCCAATTGCTCGGCTGCCGTAGCAGACGAATGCTGCCGCCCTTTTCGTGCCTCGGCTTCGCTCAAGTTTTCCTCACAAGCCCTTGAACATAAGTACCGCCAGAAGGCCTGCCGGTTCAACGAAAGAGCGAAACTGGCGCGCCGGCGATGCGCAGCCGCGGAATTCCGTTTCGCCATGAACCAATCGGCCGCGTGCCGGAACTCAGCCTGCAAGACAGGACAAGGTAATCATGAAGTACACGAAGATTCTCGCCGTGCTGTGTTTGGTGTCGTCGCCGGTGCTCGCTCAGGCTCCCGATTGGAGCCAGGCAGCGCAAGTGACGGTCACTCTAACGAGCTTCCATTTCGACCCAGGGACCGTGCACCTCCATGCAGGCCAGCCGGTCGTCCTGCATCTCGTCAACGGTGGGTCCGGCGGACATAATTTCAGCGCCCCCGAATTTTTCGCCGCAGCGCAAATCCGCGCTCAGGATCAGGCTTCGGTGCGAAAGGGAACTGTCGAAGTCTCTGGACACGGGGCCACGGATATCGCCCTCGTACCGCGCACTGGAACCTACAAGCTCAATTGCACGCACATGATGCACTCGGCATTCGGCATGAAGGGCGAGATCGTCGTCGATTGAGCCCGCATTGGGCGGAAGGCCGGCGCAAATGTCAGCCGCGCCGGCCGACTATGACGAACAGACCGCCTTCGCCGCCAAGGCTCCACATCCAGCCGATCTGCGCGAGCAGCGATTCCAGCGGCCACTCGTCTTCGGCCGGTGCGAGCAGGTCGTCGGGTTCGTGCCCGATCTGCGTCGAAGGGTAGGTGGAGACGAAATCGATCGCCTCATCGCGAAACCAGCGGCGTACCTCTGCCAGGCTGTGCCGGTGTTCCTCGGGGTGCTGGTATTGGTCGCGCAGCCAGGCTTCGCGCCGCGCCGGTTCTGCTCCGCGGTCGCGTAGCACCGGGTCGAACGGGATCCAGCGATAGGCGGTCGCCCGCGCGACCAGCCGGCGCAGTCGCAGGGGCAGTCGCGCATAGCGGTTGTAGAGGCCGAGGATGATATGCCCGCCGGGTTTCACGGCCCTGACCACGCTGGCGAAGGCGGCGCGCGGGTCCGGCGTATGATGAAGGACGCCCGAGCAATAGACCACGTCGAAGGCAGCATCGCGCAGCGGCAGGCAGGCGAGGTCGCACTCCACGAAGTCGATCCGGCGTGTGCCGTAGCGACGTGCCGCCGCCGCGCCCAATGTCAGCGCTGCGCGCGACAGATCGAGCGCCACCACTCGCCGATCGGCGCGGGCGAGGTATAGGCTCATCTGGCCGGTTCCGCAGCCGATCTCGGCAATCGTCGCGTCGCCGGGCAGCGAAGTGTCGAGCAGGCGTGCGAAGGCGCTGCGCTCGGCGCGGCCGCGCAGCCAGGTCAGACTGTCGTTGGGCGGATAACCGGGGAAAGGCGCGGCGTCGTAGAAATGGCGAACGACCGTGGTCTGTTCTTCGAGTTCCAGCCGCAGGTGCGGGATGCCGTCATGCGTATGCCAGTGCTCGCCACAAGCCGTGCAGCGCAGCATCTCGTCCAACGCAGCACGGCAGATCGGGCAGGCAAGCAGCTCCCAAGTCACCTCGACCATTCAGAAGATCGAGTAGATGAACGGCGCCAGCGCCTCGACCCCGGCTGCCAGGATCAGCAGGAAGCCGGTCAGGCAGAGGAACACGGCGAGCGGCATGACCAGCTTCTTGTCCGATCCGCCGCGCCACAGGCTGCGCGCGAATTCGCCGGTCGAGCCGAAGGCGCTGCCCAGCACAAGCAACTGACGCCGCAGTCGGCCTTTCTTCTTGATCATGCCACTTCCTCAATGTCGACGGTGGGTTGCGTGTCCTGCCCTCGCTTGCGCAAGCGGGTGTTGCCGGCGACGAGGACGTCGATGCCGCTGCGACGAAATGTCGAGTAGCCTTCTTCGGCGCTGCAGACGATCGGCTCTCCGGCGAGGTTGAGCGAGGTGTTGAGCAGCACGGGGACGCCGCTGATCCGGCCATAGGCGGCGACGAGATCATAGAGGCGAGAGGCAAAGTCGCGCGTGATCGTCTGGACGCGCGCGGTGCCGTCGACGTGGGTCACTGCGGCCAGCCGCTCGCGCCATTCGGGCCGCACGGGGAATACGCCCGACATGAAGCGCGCGAGCCGTGCTCCGCCGGGCGGGAGCTCGAAATAGCGGTCTGCCTCGTCTTCGAGCACGACCGGGGCGAAGGGGCGGAATTCCTCGCGGTACTTGATGTCGCGGTTGAGCCGGTCGCGCGTAGCCGCATCGTGCGGCGCGGCGAGCAGGCTGCGGTGGCCGAGCGCGCGCGGCCCGAACTCGCAGCGGCCTTCCATCCAGCCGACGATTCGCCCCGCGGCGAGATCGCGCGCGGTGTCCTCGATCAGCTCTGCGTCATCCGGCATGTCGCAGGGCAAGCCATCTTCCGTGCCGATCCGGGCGAGCGCCGCGCCGTCGGGCTCGGGACCCCAGAACGGGTGATCGGGAACGGCGCGATCGGGCTGGCCGAAATGGAGCCGGTCGGCCCAGAGCGCCGCCCCCAGGGCGCAGCCGGCATCGCCGGGCGCGGGCGGGACGAAGACACGCGCGAAGCCGGATTCGCGCAGGATGCGCGCATTGGCCACGCCGTTCAGCGCCACGCCGCCGCCGAGGCAGAGATCTTTCAGGCCGGTCCGCTGATGCAGGTCGCGGGCGAGGTCGACGAGCACGTCCTCGAGCACGCGCTGCACGCTGGCGGCGATGTCGGCGAAGCGGCGGCCTTCGGCGCTGGCGAAATCGATCGGCTCGTAGCGGTTGCGCGGCGGCCCGAACAACGCGACGAATTTGTCCGAATAGGATCGCCGCGCGCTCGAATGAAACTCGAAGTAGTCGAGGTCGAGTCGGAAGGCGCCGTCTGTGGTGCGCCGGATCAGCCGCCACACCGCGTCGGTCATGCTCGGCTCGCCATAGGCAGCGAGCCCCATGACCTTGTACTCGCCCTCGTTCACCGGAAAGCCGAGATAGGCGGTGAACGTCGAATAGAGCATGCCCAGCGAGTGCGGAAAGCGGATTTCGCGGTCGATCGCGATACGCGTGCCGGCGGGGCCGCGTTCGCCTCGCCCGACAGTGAGCGTCGCCCATTCGCCGACGCCGTCGGCCGTAAGGATCGCCGCGCGTTCGGTCGGCGCGGTGAGAAAGGTGGCCGCGGCGTGCGATTGGTGGTGCTCGGTGAACAGCACCTTGCGGCCAGGCAAGCCGAGCTGCGAGGTGATCACCCCGCGCACCCACGCCTTCTCGCCGAGCATGTTTTTGATCGCTTGCGGAAATGCGTGGTACGAGCGCGGGAAGGTCCGCAGTGCCATGGTCAGCACCCGGTCGAACTTCAGCATCGGCTTTTCGTAGAATACGACCGCATCGAGGTCTTTGGGCTCGATCCCGGCGTGGTCGAGGCAGTATTCGATTGCGCCGATGGGAAAGGCGGCGTCGTTCTTGCGGCGCGAGAGGCGTTCCTCCTGCACCGCCGCCACCGGCATCCCGTCTATCAACAGCGCTGCGGCCGCATCGTGGTAATGCGCGGAGAGGCCGAGGATCTTCATGTCAGAACTGGCTCCCGAGATCGCGCGCCTCTTCGGGCCGACACTTGCTCCAGCCCTCGGGCTCTCGCCGCGCCGCGCGCTTGGCGATCCAGGCGAAAGGCGGCACCAGGATGAAGTACTGCAGCGTCAGGATCACCGAGCCCATCAGGTTGCCGATCCCGGCCGCGATCCGCAGGTACCCCTTCCAGAGCCGGCCCAGCCGCGCGCGCCAGAGCAGCCAGCCTTGCTTGCGCGGCGCGATCCGGCCCAGTTCCTGTCGCGTGTAGGTCATGTGGAAGGCCTCGTCCTTGACGATGTGTGAGAACACATCGCGCGTCTCGGCGTCGCTGCCCACGGCCCGGCCGTAGGTCGCGAACTGCCGGGCGGCGGAGCGTTCGGACAAGTGCAGGAAGGCGAGAAGTGCTGCGTCTCGCCCGCGCTCGATCTCGACGTCGTCTAGCCCCCGTTCGCCGGGAGTCAGCCAGTCGCTCTGCCGGCCGGCCTCGTTCCCGCCGCTCGAGCGCAGGAGAGCGATGCCTCGGCTGCGAAAGATTTCCGCATGGCGCCGTTCGTCGAGCGCGTGGCGCAAATAGCGCCGTCGTAGCCGCGCGTCGCCGGTCAACTCGGCCGCGCGGGCGAGATCGCGGCCGCCATCGGCTTCGACTTCGGCGAAGCGCAGGAGGCGCAGGCCCCGGCGAAGCGGGTCTCGCCAGATCCAGCGCTGGATCAGGTTGAGCGATACCCGCATCACAGCTAGTCTCCCCCTTGCCCAAATACCGCGAGGCCGGGAAGCATGACGATGTCGACGGGGGGCCTGCGGGGGACCAAAGTCTCGGCCGTGCTCGCAAACTTTGGCCTCGTGGCGCTCGGCGTCGCCTGTCTCCTCGTGGCGCTAGCGATGGACGTGCACTGGTCGGAACGGCATTTCCTGCCGGTCTGGACCTGGACCTGGGAAACCCAGCTGCGCATCGTGCTGATCCTTCGGCTGTTGATCGGGACGGTCGGACTGGTCCTTGTGTTCCTCCTGCGCCCCTGGTTGGTTCAAGCCTGTCTGGCCGGCCGGGCTTTGTCGGCCCTGGGTTCGATCGCGCGTGTCGTATTGGCGGTCCTCGCCGCACTCGTGGCCACCGAACTGATCCTGCGCACGCAGACCTGGCGCGCGGCGCAAGAGCAGTTCGGCCTCGTCGATCCGCTGCGCATCCCTGACGGTGAATTCGGCTGGAGCTTTGCCGCGAATCGGGCCGCGACCGTCATGCTCGACGGACGCCCTGTGCACTACGCTACCGGTCCTTTCGGCTATCGCGCAGCCCGCGTCGGCGCGGTGCCCGATTTCACCCGGTCGACGATCGTCATCGCCGGAGAATCGATCGTTTTCGGCTATGGCCTGGACTGGCCGGATACGATCCCGGCCCAGGTTCAGGCGAAGACCGGTATCCAGACCGCGAACATTGGGGTGAATGCCCAGGCCACGGATCAGGTCTACATGCGCCTGCGCCGCGAGCTGCCGCGTTTCAAGCGCCCTGTGGCGGTAGTGATCCCGTTCATGCCGCGGCTGCTCGACCGCAATCTTGACGTCGACAAACCATATCTCGACGCGGCGCTACGCTGGCATGCTGCGGGGCCGCCGCCTATCCGGCTGGTCGAGCTGACGCGCCGCCTGCTCCGCTACCGCGACCCTGCCGACATTGCCCGGGGCGAGGCGACCACCTCGGCAGTGCTGAAGGGCGCGATCGCTGCCGCTGAGGCGCGCGGGGCACGGGCGATCGTGCTTGTCCCGCAATACCTTCCCGAAGAGCCCGTCGAGCGTCGTATCCGGCATGAGGTCCTTGACCGTGCCGGCATCCCCTATCTGCTGGTGCCGATCCCGCCGCAATGGCGCAGTCCGACACACTATCACCCGACCCGCGAAGGCGCGCTGAGGATTGCCGAGCGGATCAGCGAGGACCTTTCGAACAACGATAAAGCTATCCTCGTCGATGCCGATCATCATATGGTCACACATATGGGATCAATCCTCATGGGCGAGCATTCTGGAGGATAGTGGCGCCAACGGCGCGGTCCGAAGATTGACCCGACAAGGAAAGGTTGCACTTAGCGATGCCATCTCCGAAACATCAAATTGGGATTATCGTCGGCAGCCTTCGGCGCGACAGCATCAATCGCAAGATCGCGAACTCCATCGCCGCTTTCACCAGCGACTGGCTCGAGTGCGATTTCATCGAAATCGGTGATCTACCGCTTTACAATGAGGACGATGAAGGAAATCCGGCACCGGCGGTCCAGACATTCCGAGATCGGGTCAGGGTGGTCGACGGCGTGCTATTCGTCACGCCAGAATACAATCGCGGCGTGCCGGGCGTGCTCAAGAATGCGATCGATATCGGGTCACGCCCCTATGGTCAGAGCGTATGGGACAAAAAACCCGCAGCGGTCGTCACGGTGTCGCCCGGCGCCATTGGCGGTTTCGGTTCCAACCACCACCTCCGGCAATATAGCGTGTTTCTGAACATGCCGATGATGCAGCAGCCGGAGGCCTATATCGGTCAGGTCGGTGGTGAGAGCTTCGATACGACCGGCCAACTCAGGGATGGACCGTTAAAAGATTTGGTGATCAAAGTTGCTCAGGCATTCGCCGACTGGGTGGATTTGATCATTCGCGGTAAAATGCTGATTTCGGAGGACGCGGCGCACAGCGCCAGATCATGAGCCGGAAATCTCGATTATAGGCCTGCTTACGCCTTAGTTTTCTCCGAAAACGCTTTGCCATGTCGAAGCGCGCCTGGGCTTTCGGGTTTGCCAAGGAAACGGTCCTGCAAGCGCGCCGCAGGTACGATAAGAGTGCGGAATGGCAAGCATCGACTCGACTCGGCGCAGATCTTTGGGGGGAGCAGCCATGGCGGCCGTGGTTAGGCCAATTCCGAGCATCGCCGGGGCAGCGGGACTGTCCGGGAGCGCCAGATGCATTCGCTCGGACCGTGATCGGCGTGGGCGGCCATGAGCGGCAGGGCGGCCTAGAGAGCCGTGGCGGACTATGTCTTCAAGCCGCACGAGAAACCGACGCTGCCGGGATCGCCGGCAAACCCCGATCACCCGGCCCAGCGGAGGCTCGTCTACTTTCTTATCGGCTGCCTGATCGGCATCACCGGCGGGCTAGGCAATGCGCTGGTCACGGTCAATCTGAACTTCGCGCAAGGCACGCTGGGGCTCAACACCGATGAGAGCGCCTGGCTGACGGGCGCCTATTTCATGACCAACGTGACGGCCAACCTGCTCCTGGTAAAATACCGCCAGCAGTTCGGCCTGCAGCCTTTCATCCGCTACACCCTGGCCGCCTATGCCGCGACGACGGCGATGCATCTGATCGTCCACGATTTCGCGACGTCGGTCTCCGTCCGGGCAATGAGCGGCGTCGCGGCGAGCGGACTGACGACGCTGACCATCCTCTATTTCTTCCAGGCCATGCCCGCGCCCAAGCGGTTGGCGGCGGTCATGATCGGCATCTGCATACCCCAGCTGGCGACGCCGCTGGCGCGCGCGCTTTCGCCGCATCTCCTCGACTGGGGGGGACTGGCACAATCTCTACTGGTTCGAGCTCGGCATGACCCTGGCGACCTTGGCCGCGGTCTCGGCGCTGCCGCTGCCGCCCAGCGAGCGCGAGAAGGCGTTCGAGCCGCTCGATTTCCTCACTTTCACCTTGCTGGCGCCCGGGCTCTGGCTGCTGATCGCGGTGCTGTCCGAGGGCCGGATCGAATGGTGGACCGAACGCCCCTGGATGGGCTGGGCGCTCGCCGCCAGCATCGTGCTGATCGCGGCGGCAGTGCTTATCGAGCATCACCGCTGCAACCCGCTGATCAACACCCGTTGGCTGAGTACGCGCCAGATGGTGCGATTGATCCTGGTTGCCGCCTCGATCCGCGTCCTGCTGTCCGAGCAGTCGTTCGGTTCGGCCGGACTGCTGGGTGTCGTCGGCATGCTCAATGACCAGATGGTTACGCTGAACCTGATCGTCGTCGCGGCGTCGATCGCCGGCCTCGCCACCGCTGTGCTGACCTTTCGTCCCGCTCAGCTGCCGCAGCCGGTCATCATCGCGGTGGTCCTGATCGCGATCGGGTCGTTCATGGACGCCGATGCGAGCAATCTGACGCGGCCGAGCAGCTTCTATTTCAGCCAGGCGCTGATCGGCTTCGCCTCGCTACTGTTCCTCGCCCAGTTGATGGTGATCGGCATCGCCCGGACGCTGCTGGCGGGCGGGCGCAACTTCATCAGCTTCGTCGTGCTGTTCAGCCTGAGCCAGAGCGTTGGCGGGCTGATCGGCACGGCCTTGCTCGGCACCTTCCAGACCGCGCGCGAGAAGTATCATTCGCACGAGCTCGTCCAGAACATCGTCGCGTCCGACCCACAGGTCGCTGCGCGGCTGGGCGCGGGCGGCCGGGTGGTGGCCGGCACGATCGGCGATCCGGCATTGCGCAGTGCTGAAGGCGCCGCGATTCTCAGCCAGCAGGTCACGCGCGAGGCCAATATCCTGGCTTACAACGACGTCTTCTTCCTCGTCGGCGTGCTCGCGGTGCTGGTCGTGATCTGGGGCCTGCTGATCCGTCACTCGATCTTGCGCCGCCGCGAACCTTCGCCGGTGGTACAGCTTCAGGAGGCGCTTCAGGCCAAGGCCCTGGCGCAGCAGGCAGAGGCGCAACAGGGGCAATGACATGAACGACGAGCCCAGGACGGATACCGAATCCGAACCGCCGGCCGCGGCCGAAGAACCCATGGTCCAGCCGCCGTCGGACCTGGAACCGGAACCGGCACCGACGCCCGAGCCGCCGGTCGAAAGCCCGCCCTCGATGTGGCGGCCCGCGCCCAAGTCGCGTCCCATGGTCATAGCCATCGTCGCGCTGACGGTCTGCGCGGTCCTGGCGGTGCTCTACGCCTGGCGTCTGCCTCCTTTCGCCGGCTGGTCGGAAAAGACCGACAACGCCTATGTGCGCGGCTGGGTGACGATTATCAGTCCGCAGGTCAGCGGCTATGTCACCCAGGTCCCCGTGCAGGATTTCGCCGAAGTGAAAGCCGGCCAGGTACTCGCCACGATCGACGACCGCATCTACCGCGCGCGGGTCGAGCAGGCGCGGGCCAATGTCGCGTCGCAGGAGGCTTCGCTCGCCAATCTGAGCCAGGCGCAGCGCTCGCGCGAGGTGGCGATCGAAAGCCAGGATGCCGGCATTGCCAATGCCCAGGCCCAGCTCGTCCGCGCCCAGGCAGACATGCGGCGCGCGCAGGCGCTGGTCGCCGACGGCTCGATCTCGACCCGCGAGTTCGACCAGACGCGCGCGGCGCTGCTCGCAGCCCAGGCCGCCGTGCAGCAGGCCAAGGCGAGCCGCGCCATCGGCACGCAGGACGTGCGCACGGTGGTGGTCGCTCGCGGCGGGCTCGAGGCCTCGGTTGAGGCGGCGAAGGCGCAGCTGCGCCTCGCCCAGATCGACCTCGACAACACGATCATCCGTGCGCCCAGCGACGGCCAGCTCTCCGAAATCGGCGTCCGCCTTGGTGCCTATGTCACCGCCGGCACGCAGTTGCTGTCGATCGTGCCGCACAACGTTTGGGTCATCGCCAACTTCAAGGAAGCGCAGACGCGCCGCATGGCGATCGGCCAGCCGGCACGGTTCCGGGTCGATGCGTTGGGCGGTGCCGCGCTGAATGGCCGGGTCGAGAACCTGTCGCCGGCGGCAGGCTCCGAGTTCGCGGTGCTCAAGGCCGACAACGCCACGGGCAATTTCGTGAAAGTGGCCCAGCGCATTGCGGTGCGGATCGCGATCGATCCGGGGCAGGCGTTGACGGCGCGGCTGCGGCCGGGGATGTCGGTCGAAGTCAATATCGACACCCACCGCGGATCGCGCCAGTGACTATAGGCCGGCTCGCAGCGATGGCGATTCTCGCCGCGGCGCTCGCCGCCTGTGCGGGCCCGAAGGTCGCGACGGTCGCGGTGCCCCCGGTCAGACCGCCGGACGCCTGGCGGACCGACAGCGGCACTGCCGCGCCGCTCCAGCAGGACTGGTGGCAGGCATTCGGCGATCCGGCGATGACCGCGCTCATCGAGCAGGCGCTGGCGAACAATACCGACATAGCGATCGCCGCCGGCCGCGTGCGCGAGGCGCATGCCAATTTCGCGCTCGCCCGAGCGCAGTTGTTGCCGACGGTCGACGCGACGATCAGCGGCGCACGGTTGCGCGCGGTCAATCCCTTCGGCCTGCCGTCGAAGCAGTGGTTCGGCCAGCCGCAGGTCCAGGCGGCCTACGAAGCCGACCTGTTCGGCCGCCTCGCCGATCAGGCCTCGGCGGCACGCAGCAGCTATTTCGCGAGCGAGGCAGCGCATGATGCAGTGCGCCTCTCGATCGCCTCTGCCGTGGCCAACGGCTACGTCACCCTGCGCAATCTCGACGCGCGACTGGAGGTGGCGCGCGAGACGGTGCGCGCTCGATCGGAATCGCTGGGGATCGCGCGGTCGCGCGTCGGGCGTGGCTATTCGCCCAAGCTAGAGCTCGAGCAGGCCCAGGCGGAATACGATGCCACGGCCCAGATCGTGCCGCAGATCGAGCTCGCCATGGCACGGATCGAGAACGGCCTGAGCCAGCTGGTCGGTGACACGCCCCATGCCATATCCCGCGGCGTCGCGCTCGACCGGCTGGCAGCGCCCGCTGTGCCCGCGGGCCTGCCGTCCGAACTGCTGCGCCGGCGGCCCGATGTCGCCCAGGCCGAATATCAGCTCGCCGCGACGGACAGCAATCTTGCGGCGGCGCGCAAGCGCTTCCTGCCGCAGGTCCGCCTCACCGCGTCGCTGGGCGCCACCTTCTCCACGCTGTTCGACCCGATCACGATCTGGTCGGTCGGCGGCAGCATACTCTCTCCGCTCTTCGAGGGCGGCCGGCTGACCGCGCAGGCCGAGGTTGCGGGCGCTCAGCGCGACCAGGCCGCATTCGCCTATCGCCGCACCGCGCTGACCGCCTTCCGCGAGGTCGAGGATGCGCTGGCTGCGGTCAGGCTGACCGACATGCAGGTAGCTTCGGCCCAGTCGCAGCGCGATGCTCTGGCAGAGGGCCTCCGGCTGGCGACCAACCGCTACCGCGAGGGCTATTCGCCGTATCTCGAGCAGCTCGATGCCCAGCGCGGCCTGCTTGGCGCGGAGTTGTCGCTGATCCAGCTCCGCGCCGATGCGCTGTCGGCGCGCATCCAGCTGTTCCAGGCCTTGGGAGGAGGTTGGGACATTTGTGCGACGGGGGAGGCATCCTGTCCGCCAAGCCAATCGATCAAATCCGTTCGCTAGGGGTCGGAGACTGTCGCCGACTCAGCGGCCGCGTCAGGGCAATCCGAGCGGAGGTGGCGTACGTCGGCCAGACGGCTGGAACTCGGTGATCGCGAGCCCAGTCTGGAAGGAAACGGAAGCAAAGAAGTGGCGGAGACGGAGGGAAGCGAATATATGTTATAAATAATTGAAAACAAATGATTAAATAAACTCATCTTTTTGAGCCCCACACTCAACCCCACAAACGTTCAAAATCATCCGCGCACATCAGGGGGCGAAGATGTGGGATCCAAACCTTCTGGCTACGCATTTGGCAGGGATTGTCGCATGAGTTCGTTCGATCGGCACTAACGTCAACGCACGAAAGCCACCATCGTTCAGCACTCCAGGATGAGATATTTGCCCGGTTTCTCGATCAGTAGGTCGGTCGAGTTCTCAAGCCGCAAGGCTGCGGCGTCATTATGATCTAATAAAATATCCCTGATCTCTGCGTGCCCTTCTAGAACTAAAACATACACAGGCCTGCCGGACACGATGGTCCAGGATATTGGTTCTGCAGCTCGATTTTCTAGGCGCGTTACGCCGGTCTCGCCAGATAGCCACCGATCCGCCTGTCCGTGGCCGTCATGCCCTGCCAGTACTATTTGGTCGGTTACTCGGCCACGCCGCAGCGTTGGCATGCCGAGATCATCAGTTCGGTTGAACCAGATTTCAATCAACTCGGCCGTCTGATCGCCGCAGTTACGAAATCCGAAGTCACCCCCTGTCCTCATTGCCAGGACAGCGAACTCACCTCTGCCCAATGTAACGCGCCGATCTGCGCAGATGATGTCCAAGCGTCCTTCTTCGACGAAGATTACCACTTCCATGGCACCGAGGAAGTAGGGCTCGCGCGCGCCGCCTGGCTTGAGCGAGATGGTGTTGAGCATTCTAAGTGCTCCCCAATTCACCCGATCGAGAGACTGGTAGGGACCGAAGCAAAAATGATGCGCTGCTTGCGCACCATTGAAGTCGGTGAAGCCAAGATCCTCTGCGTTTCGCTTCTCAATCATGTCGATGCCACTGTGCTGCTCAAGTTATGCGGCGACTGAAGGATCAACGTAACGTTCAAGATCCGGTGTCCCACGAAGTGACTGTCCTGCCGTCTCTGGGAGAAACGGCAATGCGGCCATCCCTACTACGCAGGCCGCCATCATGGCATAGGCCGGGACCAAGACATCGCCCGTGGCGCCTATCGCCCAGGAATTTAGCGCTGGTGCGGTTCCCCCCGAAAAGCGAAGTCGAAATATTATACGCAATCGCCACTCCTGCAAACCGAACCGGCGTAGGAAACATGGCAGGAAAGGTAGACGAGATCGTTGCGAGTTGCGGAACGTAAAGCAGTCCGAGGACGCCAAATCCCAGCACGGCTCCAAAAAGTCCCGTTGCCATGAGGTGATAGGCTGGGATCGCCATAGCCACGAGGCCGCCGAGCGATAACCACCAGAGCGGCTTTCGTCCAACCCGATCCGACAGTGCGCCAACAGGGGGAATGAAGACCATCATGAAAAGCATGCCGATAATGGGCACGTAGAGGGCTTCCTCAGCTGAGAGGCCGAGGCGCAGCTGAAGGTAGGTCGGCATGTAGCTCAAGAGCGTGTAATTTACGACATTGAGCGCGATGACGAGTAGAATCAGGACCAGCACCGGGCGCCTATAATTTCGAAGAAGATTGCCAATCTCAAGCATGTGGCCGGGCTTGTTTGCACGGGATCGCTGTACTTCGCGAAACACCGGCGAGTCTTCAATTTGCGATCGAAGGTAAAGGCCGGCGAGACCGAGCGGGGCCGCCACGAAAAACGGCAGCCGCCATCCCCATTCATGCATAGCCTGCTCGCCGAGCACTGTCGCGAAGCCGAGCATGAGCAATGCACCGAGCGAAAAGCCCGCCAGTGTTCCCACCTCCAGAAAGCTGCCATAGAACCCCCGTCGGTTGTCGGGCGAGTACTCGGCCATGAATGTCGCTGCCCCGCCGTACTCGCCGCCCGTTGAGAAACCTTGGACGAGCCGCAACACCACCAACAGCGCCGGAGCCCAGATACCAATGGAAGTATAAGTTGGAACTAGGCCGATTCCGAGCGTCGCGATCGACATTATGACGATTGTCGAGGCCAGGACGTTCTTGCGTCCATAGCGATCGCCAAGCGGGCCCCAGAAGAGTCCTCCCAGCGGCCTTACTAGGAACGAGATCGCAAAAGTCGTGAGCGCAAATAGGGTCGCTTCGGCGGTCGATCCCGGAAACAGCGCTGCTGAAATGTACGACACACCGTAGGCATAAATGCCGTAGTCGAACCATTCCGTCGCATTCCCGATAGCGGATGCCGCGATAGCCCGGTGCAGTGTAGCCCGCGAAGGTGGCTTGCGAGACGAGGATGTCGCGTTGTGCAGCATCAATGCGACCTCGCCGGTTCGGGTTCGGCGCGCGTGATGCGGCGGCGTTCGAAATCGCTACTCCCAGGCCTTTGATAAAGCTGAAGTCCGAACTGCGGAAGAATCGCGAGAAGGTGATCGAAAATATCGGCCTGAATAGCTTCATAGCGCGACCATTCTACAGTAGCGGCAAAACAGTAAATCTGAATCGGAAGCCCTTCTGGTCCGGGCGAAAGTTGCCGAACGATTTTCGTCATATCCTTGCGAAGTAATGGGTGATCGGAAATGTATCCCTCGATATATGCGCGAAAGGTGCCGATATTGGTCAGTTTGCGGTAATTTACCGCGTCGTGGCCGCAAGCGGAAAGTTCATCGTTCCAGTTCTCAAGCTCGCGCTGCTTGTCTTCGATATAGTCAGCAAGCTGTTTGAAGCGGGCAAGATTGACTTTGTCGTCGGAAGACAGGAACCGCACGCTGGTCTGGTCGACATCGAGGGAGCGCATAATCCGCCTTGCTCCAGCATCCTTCATGCCCCGCCAATTGCGAAACGGCTCCGCGATGAGGCGGTGGGTCGGTATCGTCGTGATGGTTTTGTCGAAATTCTGAACTTTGACCGTATGGAGGGCGATGTCCACCACGTCGCCGTCCGCTTCGAACTTTGGTGCTTCAATCCAGTCCCCGACGCGAAGCATGTCGTTCGACGTCAACTGTACCGATGCCACGAGCGATAGGATGGTGTCCTTGAAAACCAGCATCAGGACAGCGGCCATCGCACCCAGGCTCGACAGCAAAAGCAGTGGTGACTGGTCCATCAGCACGGCAACGACCAAGATGGCGGCCGCGCCAAAAAGGATGATCTTCGCGACCTGGACATATCCCTTGATCGGTCGGCTTCCCGCCTGTGGACGGCTCTGGTAAAATCCATTTATCGCGTCGAGTGCGGCGCTCAACGCAAGCGTCAGAGCGAATACGATTGCCGCATGGGCTACATTTTGAATCAAGGTAATCGCATCGACCGATAGATGCGGAACAAGCACGATTCCGCGCGAAATGACTATTGCAGGCAACACGGTTGCCAACCGCCGCGCGAACGGTTCGAAGTACGCCGTACCTGTTTTCAAGCCGAGCCGCTCCAGGCCCCTGTCGATCATCCGCAAAATGATGCGCTTGAGGAGGAAGTTCACGCCAATCGCGGCGGTTACCAGAAGCGTCAGGCCTGAAAGCATCTGCGCCCATGAAGGCCAGCGGCCCAACAGAATAAATAGGTCATCCATCTACGTTCTCGCTTCCCCCGAAAGCGGATCCAACTTGGCGATGAGAGGCGTGGTGCGCGGCATAAACTGAAACCGGCGCTGCCGAGCGCCGGGCACCGGAGGGTTTGCAAGCAACCGGTAGCACGCAAAGAGAAGAAGTCCGGAGGCGCACAGACCGACAAACAGGAACAGACCTCGCGCGCCGCCGAAATCCATAAATAGGGCGCCCGGCAGTGGTCCCCCTGCGGCACCGAGCGAATAGACGAGGACAAGTCCCCCAGTCGCGCTGACACGCTGTGTCGGCTTCAGCCGATCGTTCAAGTGAGCGACGCAAAGAGGGTAGAGTGCGAAGCACGCACCTCCGAACAACGCTCCTGCCATCATAAGTTCGCCGCGCCCCTTGGCGGCTACGAAAATCGCGAGACTTATGGCGAGCGTCGCGGCAAAGGTTGCGACTATCACCTTTCGGCGATCAAATAGGTCCGACAGCCGTCCCAAAGGCCATTGGAACGCTATTCCGCCGATTATGGTGGCGCTCATGAATAATGCGGTGCCCGCGTCGGCCAAACCCACGCCGCGAGCAAAGACCGCCCCGAGGCCGTAAAAAGCACCCAGCATTACTCCTGTCGTTCCGGCCCCGACGACTGCGAGCGGCGATGCCTGATAGAGGCGATGCAGGCGCATGATCCGCCCGATCGGCGGAGCAGGGGCCGGCATCGGCGTCAGGGCAACGGGCAAGACGGCAAGCGACAAGAGGATGGATGCGGCGATGAAGGGAATTGATGGCCACGCATGGCCAAGAGTGAGCAGCAATTGGCCGACGGCCTGACCAGCGTAGAGCGCGATCATGTAAAACGCCATGACTCGCCCGCGGGACTCTGGCGCAGCCCGCTCATTGAGCCAGCTTTCCAGGCACACGAATACGCCCGCCATGCAAAATCCCTCGATCAGCCTGAGGAAAAACCAGAAAATGGCGTCCAACTGGATCGCGTAGGCAATGGAGGTGGCCGAAAAGAGCGAAACAAAGGCGGCGAAGGCGCGAATGTGACCCACGAGACCGACCACACTGAAAGCGAGAATGGAACCTAGGGCCAGGCCGCCGAAGTAAGCCGTCGCGACCACTCCGACGATCAGGGCGGGCTCGCCGGCCGCCTGGAGTCGCAGGCTTACCAGCGTGGCCAGAAAGCCGCTTCCCGACATCAGCATGAAGATGGCGAGAAGCAGCGTTGCGATGGATCGAACGGTTTGCAATGGGTGCTCCGGGATCGGATGCAGGACGAGCCCTTCTTCGAGGCGCGTCAACAGATCGTCGCGATTTCGAGGGGCGGTGGTCGGCGGATCAGGTGCACGTGCTTGCGCGTAGCAATGAACTCCGGCCGTGCCGTCGTAGCGCCAAACGGCGCGACCAATCGATTGCAGGCGGCATTGTAGACGATAAACGCATTGGCGCGCGGGAAAGGTGTGATGTTTCCGTTAGAACCGTGCATTGCATTGCAGTCGAACACGATGACGGTCCCCGCCGTACCCGTAGCTGCAGCGATCCCGCGATCAGTGGCGAGTTCAGCCAAAGTATCCATGTCCGGAACTCCAACTTCCTGCTTCTTGAGCGAGGAAAGGTAGTTTTCATCCGGCGTCTCGCCTGCGCAGGCATAATAGTGTTGATGCGATCCCGGGATTATCATCAATGGGCCGTTCGTTTCGCTGTTGGGCGCGAGAAGGATCGACATCGACAGTGCACGCATTTCCGGCATTCCGTCCTCGACGTGCCAAGTCTCGAAGTCCGAATGCCAATAGAACTCGCGCCCAACGAAGCCGGGCTTGTAATTCAACCGCGACTGATGAACGTAAATGTCATCATCGAGCAGGAACTGAGCGATGCTGGTGAGGCGGGGGTCGCTGGCGAGCCGAGCCATTGTCTCGTTTTGACGATGGATCATGAAAATGGATCGGATTTCGCGCGATCCCGGTTCGCTGATGATCGTCTCGGGATCGAGCGCTCGGGGGTCCGAGAGCAGCCGCGTCCCCGCTTGTTGGAGGGCCTCGATCTCGGCGGGATCGAATATGCTGTCCAGGATCAGGTAGCCATCGGTCTCGAAACGCGCGGTTTCCTCGCGTGTAAGCGGACAATCTTTGCGCCAGCGGCCCCGGACAACGGGTTCAAGCCGTGGCAGCACAGCCGGCGCCACGCCGCGGCGTGAGGGATAGTGATCGGGCAATGATTTCCTCCTGCGCCACTTCCTCAGCATACGGCTTTTTCGCCGGCGGCGCTGGGGCGCCGATAGGCACCGCTAGCATCGTGGGTCTCATCGCCAGCAAGGGGCGGATTGAATACGCAAACCGTAACAAGTTCGCTTTTCGCGCTAAGTCTGTGCCGGTCGTGCTGATCGAGCGCATAGAGCGTGCCAGGCTTCAGGTCGTGGGTTTCGCCGGTTGCAAGATCCTCGATACTGCCCTTGCCGCTGATGACGAATACGGCTTCCACATGATGCCGATAATGAAAGGTCCACTGTCCGCCTGCTTCCAGCGTCGTGACATGGAAAGAGAATCCCATGCCATCTTCGGCGAGAAGTAGCCTGCTGCTTTCCCACCCGCGGTCCCTGATGTTGCGTGCCGAGCGGCGAATATCCGAAAGGGTCTTTATGAGCATCGGTCTGGTCCCCTCAAGCCGCCGCGCCGTAAGCCGGCGTCATCACTTCATCGAAGGCATCCGCGAGCAGCGCGAGGCCGTTCGCGAGGATTTCGTCATCGATTGTCAATGGGGCGAGTACCTTGACCACTTCGTCGTGCGGGCCGCTGGTTTCTATGATGATGCCTTTATCGAATGCCGCGGCGGTGATTTCGCTTGCTAGCTTGCCAGACCCGACGTCGATTCCTCTCATCATGCCGCGGCCCTTGACGCTCGCCAGCTCGCCATAACGAGAGGCAATCTGCTCCAAGCCACTCTTCAGAATGTCCGAGCGCCGCCGAATGTCCTGTTGAAAGTTTTCGTTCCTCCAGAAATGCCGTAGCGCTGCCGTCGCCGTGACGAATGCATGGCAATTGCCGCGAAACGTTCCGTTGTGTTCGCCAGGTTCCCACACGTCGAGATCGGGCTTGAAAAGGGTAAGGGCAAATGGGAGTCCCATGCCGGACAAGGATTTTGCGAGGGTAACGATGTCCGGGGCAATGCCTGCCTGCTCGAAGCTGAAGAAATGCCCCGTCCGACCGCACCCTGCCTGAATATCGTCGATGATCAGAAGGGCACCATGCTCCTTGGCAATGCGCGCAATTTTGCGAAGCCATTTGGCTGAGGCGACGTTGAGGCCGCCTTCGCCCTGAACGGTCTCGACAAGAAACGCAGCAGGAGCGTCAAGTCCGCTGGACGGATCGCTGAGCCGCTGTTGAAGAAGTTCGGCGGTATCTACATCTTCGCCGAAGTATCCGTCATAGGGTTCGTGACTGACATGGGTGAGGGGAATGCCGGCACCGCCCCGCTTGCCGGTATTGCCCGTGCAGGCCAGCGCACCCAGGGTCATACCGTGAAAGCCGTTGGTAAAGGCGATCACATGCTGTCGGCCTGTAATCTTGCGTGCGAGTTTGAGCGCGGCTTCGACAGCGTTGGTGCCGGTGGGGCCTGTAAACATTGCTTTGAAGCTGAGTCCTCTCGGCTCCAAGATTGTGCTGTTCAGCTCAGTCAGGAATGCGGCTTTTGCCCGGGTGTGGAGATCGAGGCTGTGGGCGATCCCGTCCTCGCGTATATATTCGAGCAGTGCATCCCTCAGGACCGGGTGATTGTGCCCGTAGTTTAGAGTCGAGCATCCTGAAAGAAAATCGAGGTAGCGGCCTCCCTGGTCGTCGGTCATCCAGGGGCCTTCTGCGGTCGTGAATTCTCGCGGCATTGCGCGCGAATAGGTTCGAACCCGAGATTCCATTTTTTTGTAAATTGGGAAATCGGACCGCGTTGCCGAGGGCTGTGGAGATTTCTTCATGAGAGTCCTTTTCAGTATAGAATTAGGTGGCGCGATCAGAGCGGGCCTATGGCGATCAGCTTTTCGCTTTCGTGCTGCCCCCCAAAGTGTTGCCCCTGGTCGAACCAAGCGATTTCGAAGACTTGGGCTTGGCGTCGTTTGGCGAACCGCGCGAACATGCGCCGGGAAGCCTCGTTCGATGGCGTGACGGTCGTCTTCACCCAGGCTGGGGCTGACGGGTCCTGCCGCGAGAGCAGCGCTTCGAGCATTGCGACCCCAAGACCCGATCCTCTTGCGCCTTCGCGGACCGCGACTTGCCAGACGAACATGGTTTCAGGCTGATCAGGAGGACGATATCCCGATATCCAACCTTCAAGCGCGCCATCTTTCTCTGCAACGACGCAGGTGCCGGCAAAGTGCGTGCACTGAAGCAAAGTGCAATAAAGTGAATTGGCATCAAGGGGCGGAGACGCCGCGATGAGCGCTGAGACCGCTCGAGCGTCGTCAATCGTTGGCGTGCGGAACACATGGTCGCGGCCGACATGCTCGGCCGGAACGGCGGAGGGGCGAGCGCTCAGGCCCGCGCAGCCGCTATCAATCAAGGTATTTCCCCCGTCTTGTTATTTTCGAGTTCGAAATAAATTTCACCGACTCAT
Organism: Novosphingobium sp. G106; assembly: GCF_019075875.1. Classification (NCBI taxonomy): domain Bacteria; kingdom Pseudomonadati; phylum Pseudomonadota; class Alphaproteobacteria; order Sphingomonadales; family Sphingomonadaceae; genus Novosphingobium; species Novosphingobium sp. G106. The sequence goes on from NZ_JAHOOZ010000001.1 coordinate 5,666,325, forward strand.
ATGCACGAGTCGGCGCTTAGGTAGGTATAATATCTCGATAAATCAAGAGATAACCGAAGGCCCTACCTGAAACCGCAGAGAGTTTTTGCCCATAACCCTTTGGTATCCGAAATAAAAATCTCGTTTGTCAGGTCGTTGAGGCAGGTTTAGCTGGATGCGTGATCGAGCCGCGCACCGAATCCGCCCTCCGCGCTATCCGTCGTGTCCTGCGAGCAGCGGAAATGAGCGAGAAGAAGCTTGCTTCTGCGACAGGCCTGACGCCGTCGCAGCTGGTCGTACTGCAGGAGGTCGCGCGCGATGGGGAAACCTTCGCCGGAGCGATCGCCAGTGCCGTTCAATTCAGTCAGGCTACTGTGACGAGCATCGTCGACCGGCTCGTCGAGCGGGAGTTCGTCGTTCGTAGTCGCCGTGAAAAGGACCGTAGACAGGTCTGGGTGACGATTACCGATGCAGGGCGGGCGGTGTTGAATTCGGCGCCGGATGTGATGCAGGATCGCTTCCAAGATCGGTTTGCACGGTTGCCCGATTGGGAGCAGGCCATGATCGTCGCCATGTTGGAGCGGCTCACAGCGCTTCTCAACGCCGACCAGATCGATGCCGCGCCGGTTATTGACGCCGGCGCGATCGATAGGATAGCGCCGGCCTAGTATCTCTGCTGCTTGTCACTTCCCCATTAGACGGTACAGCCCGGGTTCATAGTAGCGATGGTAATTCAAAGACTTAGTCTAGGTCTCGGATCGTTGCACCGGTTGTCATGTTGGGCACAAATCACGCTTTTGCCTCATTCCCGTTTATACGGGAACTGGCCGTTCGATTGGCCATCGGCACTTCTCGGAGCCGGTCTGAATAAAAAATTTGGGAGCAAATCATGAACTTTTTCAAACCCGCCCTAGTGGCTGTTGCCGTAGTGCTTTTGCCGAGCGTTGCTTCAGCTCAAGCCACTCCTCCGACAATGCCCGTACCGAATCTGTCGGCGGGCGTAGTCGTATATGATCCGCAAGGCGCCGAAGTCGGCAGGATCGTCAGCGCTGCGGGCGATAGTGTCGTCCTCGATACCGGCACGAACAAGGCAACCTTACCTAAGAATGTGTTCGGCGTCAGTGCCAAAGGACCTACGGTCAATGCGACACGCGGGCAAATCGATGCGATGGTAGCGGCCGCCTCTGCGAAGGCGAACGCTGCGCTCGAGGCTGCCCTGGTTCCCGGCGCCGAAGTCAAAGGCAGTGCTGGTGCGCTCATCGGCACCATAAAGGACGTGTCCGGCGATAACGTAACGATCGACCGCGCCGCCGGTCCGGTGCGAATTGCACGAAAGGCCTTTACTGTAGGCCCGCATGGCCTGACCATTTCGCTCACGACCGCTGAACTCGAAGCTGCGGCGCAAGCTGCAACGCAACCCCCATCGGGCGGGGCCTCCTGAGGCCTCGGACAGGGGGCTGGGCTTTCGCTAGCCCCGAGCCGAACCGCTACCTGCCAAAAGCCTCGAAGCGCTTGCGGGACCCTATCACGCAGCCATGCCGATCGCTGCGCCTTCGTTTAGATCGGCGCGGTATCTCACGAGAGCCTCCGGCATCTCCCGTCGCACAAAATCGAGCATGCTTTCGCGAATGTCGCAGCGCAGGTCGAACGCCGTAGATGCGTCCTTTGCCGTCATGAGTGCCCGGATCTCGATAGATTCGGGCCGCGCGTCGGTCACTTGCAGATTGAAGAAACGGCCATCCCACCGCTCATTTACTGTGACAAGCTCTTCAAGCTTGGTGCGCAGCCGCGGCACATCGACCGTTGCGTCGAAATACCAGATCACGTTGCCGAGGATCTGACTGGTATGCCGGGTCCAATTTTGAAAGCTGTTCTCGAGAAATTTGGAGATAGGCACAATGAGGCGGCGCTCGTCCCAGATTTTTACGACAGCGTAAGTCAGACGAATTTCCTCTATGCGTCCCCACTCGCCATCCATGATAACTACGTCGTCGATACTTATCGGCTCGGTCACCGCCATCTGAACGCCTGCGATGAGGTTCTTCAGCGCCGGCTGCGCCGCTGCACCCACGGCCAACGCTGCAAGGCCTGCCGAAGCAATCAGTGTCACGCCTATGCTGCGAACGCTGGGAATGCTCATCAGCATCATGCAGAATGTAATCAGCAGCACGATGAATACGGCGATCCGATATAAAATACCGGCCCTGGTCTGACGGCGTCTGGCCCGCAGGTTGTCGGCGACCGTGGTATCGGCCTTTGCTTGGACGAAGTCGAGCACCACCCCGAGCAGCGCGATTCCGGTCCAGCCGAACAAACCTGGCATCACCAGACCAGCGCCCCTGTTCCAGGCTTCGGTGCCCTGTCGCGAGAGCGACAGCGCGGGTTGCGTCGCGGTCACCGCGAAGGCCAAAAACAGCCAGCGCGACGGTGCGCGGAGCCTGCGCACAAAGAAATTGTCCGTCGGCGTCTTCGTGCGCTCTGCAGCCCGATCAAGGAGCCTGTAGAGAATGTAGTGCGCCGCGATGCTTGCCAATGCGACTGCGGTTAAGGTGCTCAAACTCCATAGCCACGGCGGGAGAGCGGCTGCGAACCGGTCCATGTCGTCTCCATCGATTGGTGGGAATTATTTCAAAACCAATCCAGGCACGCCATTGTTCCTCGTGCTGTCGTTTTCGACACACGCCGTACGAGCTGTCGTGCCCGATGAGACGGCCTCCCGCACAGGGGTTTCGTGGCTATCGTCGCCGGACCGGTATTGAAAAGCCCCGTTCGAGCGCGCCGATCCGGCAAACGTTGCAGGCCTGGCCGCCATGGTGTGAATCCTGCCATCAGCCCGCGACACGCTGTATGCGCCATGGGCCTACGCAGCGACGGAGACCCATTGGGCCAGTGCGAGACAATGTCCCCTTCCGGATAGCCGCCCGCCACAACACAGCCTACGCGGTCAAGTGGCGCGCGAGCCGGACGCGGGCCCGTGAAACTCACGGATCGGATGATGGCAACACCCGGCGCAAACAGTGCCTTGAACATTTCGGCCTCTGCAATCTTATCCTGCGCCTTGTGGGACTCGGCAGGAATTATGTCGGTCTCTTTCGGTTGCAAGACGAAGATCAATGATCGACGAGACGGAATGGAGCAGAATCATTCCTACGGACCCGCCTCCAAGCGGGCACCAGATCGTCTCACGCAGTTTCCATTATACCGATGGTGGCGCAGGATAGTCGTAGGAAGCGTCGATCACGGAACCGTGATCGAAAAAATCGTGGGCGAAAGCGGCTGGACGCCTCGCTATCTGTTTATGACGGTCATGTCCGCGGGCATCGCCGTCTTGGGCCTGCTGCTGTCATCACCCGCGGTCGTCATCGGCGCGATGTTGATCTCGCCGTTGATGAGTCCGATCCTCGGCCTCGGCTTCAGCCTCGCATTATTCGATTTTGCGGAAATGCGACGGGCGGTCGTCGCAATTGCAGCCGGCTCGCTGTGCGCCGTGCTGTTTACCGCGTTCATTGTCGCTGTGTCCCCGTTGCAGGCCCCGACCCCGGAAATCATAGCGCGCACGCGGCCCAACCTTTTCGATCTCGCGGTCGCGCTTTTCGCAGCCCTTGCTGGCACCTTCGCCATTATTCGCGGCAGAGGGGAAACGGTAGTCGGCGTTGCCATTGCGACGGCTCTGATGCCGCCCCTTGCCGTCGTCGGTTACGGCATTGCAACCGGTAATTTGGCTGTCCTAGCAGGCGCGCTGGCTCTCTTCGTGACCAACTTCGTGACGATCGCTCTATCGGCGACGGTCATGGCGCGATTCTACGGATTCGGACACTCACTATCCAGCCAGCAAAGCTGGACTCAAACGATCCTCCTCGTTCTCGTGTTCGTGGCGATGGCGATTCCCCTGGGGTTATCGCTCAAGCAGATCGCTATCGAAGCGGTCACGACAACCCAGGTTCGGTCTTACTTGTCGGACAGGTTTGGCCCCCGCGCGCGCGTTACCCAACTCGACCTAGATTTCGACACCGAGCCCCTGTCAGTACGCGCAGTTGTGATAACGCCTCGCGGCCGAATGCAGCTAACTCCTGCATTGCAGGCTGATTTGCAGAAGCGACTGGGCCGGATGGTTCGTCTTCAACTCGATCAAGTGCTCCTGGAGGCCGGAGCTGATGCCATCGATGCCCAGCGTGCAGAGATGAGGCAGGCGGGTGACGGCGGAAATTCAGAGTCGGCCCGCATCGCCGAGATGTCCCGAATGATTGCACTTGCGGCGGGCACCGCGCCCGATGGCGTAACAGTTGACCGCGACCACCACCGGGCAACAGTGCCTGCAGTGCCGTTGCCCGGCGCTACTCTCGCCACCTATAGAGCCCTGGAACGTCGTCTGCAGACGCAGATCGGTGGCTGGACAGTCGCGATCGTTCCGCCATCAGACGATTTCCCGATCATCCGTTTTGACAGCGATCGCGACCAACTCGACGAGGTCGCGCGCGAATCCGTGCTTACGAGCGCATGGGCAGCGGAGCGTTGGAACATACGAGCACTCTCGGTTCCGGGCTTACCCGAAGTGAAGAGGGAAAAGGTGTCGCTTGCGGAACGCCGCGCATTGGCAATAGCCAAGATCTTACGTGAACGCGGCATTGAGCCGACGCCGAGAAGGCCGTCTGGTCCGGCATTCCGGCTCGCAGTTTCTGCCGCGGGGATCGTCCGATGATTGCGGGCGTATTGCTAACGCCATTCGACGCTGCCGCCATTCTCATCGTGCTGGCGGCAGTCCTCGGCTACGCGAATTACCGGATCTTGAAGCTACCTCCGTCGGTGGGCCTGACCATAATGGGCGCGCTTGCCTCGCTCGTGGTCGTGGCGCTCGATCGCTTCCTCCCCGGCAGCACCGTCGGTGCCGACATCACCCGTTTCATTACGGGAATTGATTTTCACTCGACGCTGATGGACGGCATGCTTTGCTTCCTGCTCTTTGCTGGCGCCTTGCATGTAGACTGGCACGAGATGCGGCGCGGCCGCCTGCCGATCGTCGTATTGAGCACGATCGGCGTGGTTTTGTCGACGGTCCTGATTGGAGGAGGGCTATTCGCGCTTTGCGATGTCCTTGGACTTCATATTCCTTTCGCCTGGAGCCTCGTCTTCGGAGCGCTGATAAGCCCGACCGATCCGGTTTCCGTGATGGGGATCCTCAAGCGCGCCAAGGTCTCCCCAACCCTCGAGGCGACGGTGGCAGGGGAGAGTCTCTTCAACGATGGCGTGGGGGTTGTCATATTCACGATCCTCTTGGCAACGGCCATTTCTGGCGAACCATTCTCTTTGGCACGAGCAGGGCACCTGTTTGTCCTGGAAGCCGGTGGCGGGATTCTGCTCGGCCTGGCGTGTGGGTGGATCGCTTTTCGCGCCATGGGCTCGATCGACGAATACAAGGTCGAGGTCATGATCACCCTTGCTGTGGTGATGGGCGGCTACGCACTGGCGAATGCTCTCCACGTTAGTGGGCCGGTAGCGGTCGCTGTTGCCGGGCTGCTCATCGGCAACGCGGGAGCAACCTACGCTATGAGCGACGTGACGCGTGATTATGTCCATAAATTTTGGTCACTGATCGACGATATCTTGAACGCCGTTCTCTTTCTGTTGATCGGGCTCGAGGTCCTGACCATACCGGCTGACCCGCGCCTGCTGCTGCTGGGACTATGTGTCATCCCGCTGGTGCTGATGGCGCGTGCGATCTCCGTCAAACTGCCACTTATGGTCATGCATCCATGGTTCAATCTTGGTCCCCTGGCTCCGATCACTCTCATTTGGGGCGGACTGCGCGGTGGGATCTCGATTGCACTCGCATTGGCGTTGTCCTCAGGAGAAGCGCGAAACGCCTTGCTTGCGGCCACATATCTCGTCGTGCTTTTTTCCGTGGTAATTCAGGGTGCCACGGTGGAACGCGTGTTGTCGTGGGCGACCCGGCGGCAAGCTGCGCTCACGGTCGACCCGTAGTTTCTGATGCGGGTGGCAGTCGATTTCCAGATGTCCGCAGTCGGCTCGGGAAGAATGCCGGCCTGCTTGCCGCTGCTAAACTTGTCCGCTTAGCGAGCGGCTTGAGCGCTCTGACTGCGAGCGGATCGATTCTGCTTGTATTGGGCTCGCGATTCCGCTCAGCAACGAACCGGCATAGTCAGGAGCGAAAATGCTGATAACGCTCATCGCTATAGTCTCGGCCGCTTTCGTCACAGTCTTTCTTACTTTTGGTCCTTTCGCACGCTCGGAGAGCTGGCGCGCCACGGTCACGCCGCTCGCGTCGATCATCGGCAGCGGCTTTCTGATCTGCGGTCCCATTCTCGCGCGAGAATTCGGCCGGGCGGCCATCATTGCCGAAGCGCTGCTTCTCGCAATTGCCTATGCGGCAGGCTGGGTGATCCGCTTCAATATCGTCCATGTCGAGAACTACCTTGCCGATGCAGGAGTGCACGATCGCATCGCTTGGCTTGCCAGGATTACCCAAGGTGTCCTGGCTCTGGCCTACGCAATTTCGGTGGCTTATTACCTGAAGCTTCTCGCGGAGTTCCTGCTCAAGCCCGTTGCCATTGATCCCGCATGGCACGCGGCAGCATCAAACGGCATCGTCACTGGGCTGATTTTGCTGATCATTGCGTTGTCGCTCGGAAGCGGTCTGCGACGGGTCGAGCACCTCGCGCATGGCACGGTGTCTCTCAAGATCGGCATCATAGCCGGTCTTCTTGTCGCACTTGCCGCCTGGTGGCTAACCAATGCTGCAGCCGACCCCTTGCCGCCGGCTAAGCTTAGCTGGAACAGCATAGGCCTGTTGCTGGGCCTGGTCATCACCGTGCAAGGATTTGAAACGTCTCGTTATCTTGGGCATGCTTACAGCCAGGAAATGCGAATCCGCACCATGAAGCATGCGCAATGGATCGCCTCGGCCATCTATCTCCTCTTTCTCGCACTTCTGACGCCCTTCCTGAGCCGGGCAGCCGAGGCCGAAGGGGTCGCCGGGATTCTCGACATCATGAGCTTGGTCGCACCGGCCTTGGGAATCTTTGTCCTGATCGGTGCGCTTTCAAGCCAGTTGAGTGCTGCGGTTGCCGATTCGATCGGCTCCGGCGGGCTGATGAGCGAGGTTACCCGCCGCAAGCTGGGCGTTCAGGCTGCCTTCGCGCTTGCTGGCGCGTTGGCGATCGCCGTGGTCTGGCTCACAGATCCCTTCGAGGTCGTAGCGATCTCGTCACGCGCCTTCGCGCTATTTTATGCTCTTCAATGTATGCTGGCTTTCGCCGTAGCACGCAGCACCGGCGCTGGAAGCCTCATGCATCGCATCGGCTTCCTTTCGGTCGGTCTGGTCTGTATCGTGGCTGTGCTCGTCGGAGCTCCGGCCGAGGGGTAAGTGCGGGCCGACACCTTCGAGAGCTCGGCGCCACCGAGAGCTTCGCCGCGACCCTGGCAAAAGGCTCAGGTTCGCTTGAAGCCTTCTGCGGCCTTCCAGCTGACGGCATATGCCAGGCTGGCCCGCCTTAGCGCGACTCAAGACGAACATGCCGCGCCGGTCAACCTAGGCTCCACGGTGGTGACGGACCAGCACGGCCAGGGCAAAGGATGAAAAATGTTGCACCGTTTGGCCATCGTTCTTTTTCTGACCATGCTTGAAGGTTGTGGGTCCAACGAGCCTGCTCAGCCGACCCAACCCAATTCGCCATCCGGTGCTGCCACCGCGGCAATCAATTCCCGATTTTCGCCCGGCACTGGAGCGACGCTCAAGAGCCCTCTTCCGCTACCGCTTGGATATTATGCGTTGAATTCCGAATGCGGGCCCGCGCTCAAGGACCGCAGACTGGGCATCGAAATTACAGCAACGCAGTGGCGATCGCCTGACCGGGATTACAATCTTCTGCCGGTCGAACGTCTCGGTGTGAATCGCTATTCGCTGGGCGACGCCGCGCGATCTGTCCGACAAGCGAGTCCGCGGAAGTATCTAGTGGACGAGGGAAGACCGACAGAGCGCCAAATAACCTGGTGCGCGCCTCAAGCGCCGCGAGGCCGCCAAGGGCGTGATCATCCGCGGTGACTGCCGATGGGACCTCGGCCTGGTCGGTTGCTTGTCAGCGAGAACCCTTTGCATATCGCTTCGACGGCGCTCTCGCGCCATTGCAAACCAAGCAGGGTCAACGACGCGGTTGTCAAGGGCGTGGCGCAGTGTGCGGTCAAAGCGAGGTAGCGCTCACCACAGAGTATACGGTGATCCCGGCGGAACGCGGATGCAAATCGCGGCTCGGCGAGCCACGCATGCCACGGGGCTGCTGAGGAATTTCAACGATCCGACAAATTCTCAACCAAATGCCGCTCGGTGACGAGATGCCAGCGCCTTTGTTCGATCGCTGGGTTTGTCATTGTATTGCTTCGAATTTTGAGGGGAGCACCCGATCTCTCGGTTCGAGGGACACAATCTCGCTGATCTTCATTCGGATTTGGCGAATTTAGAATTCAGATAATTCTGCATAGGCGAAGTACGAGATTCCACTATTTCCTTTGCGAACGGGACAGGGGCCAAGGGTTTTAGATCCCTGCTCGGGGCTCCTGGGGGCGGTTGCGTCGAGGCTTGTTTGCCTCGACGCAACCCAACTCGGCCGTGCAAGATTGCACGACTGCAAAATCAAACGGGAAAATGAAACGGGGATGGTGCTTAGGATATTCTATGTGGCGCTGACGGCGCTCACGCTCATTCTTTTCGGACTTTACGAGTGGGAATTTTTTTTCGGGTCCTGAGTTATGCGCGCCGAATTCTCGCGGCTCGGATTTGAAATTCATCGATTTCTCACTAAATCTTGAGCACTGGCCATCCTGCGAGATTATGCCATGACCCTCGATGAAGACGAGCTTCTCAACCACCTCATGAGGCTTGTTGGAATACGAGCGCCGATCGTCGCCGCTGCAGTCCTGCAGTTGATCGTGGAATTGCGCAGAGCGATGATTTTCGATGAAGATGCGGTCGAGAGGATCAAGGAAGCAATTGTTCGGGCGGCAGTGCAGGTGAGACCATCGCATACACATGTTGCAGATTTCGAGATCCAGTTGAGAACGAAACTCGACCGTCTTTTTGCAGCATCGGAAGCCCCGAGGCCATAGGTCATCGCCCTCGCGGCAGCGGGCACTCCAAACGGCGCTAGGGTAACCGTCCTATGCTGGGTTGCTCCCGATGGCTTTGCGGGCGACGCTCAAGTCATGCCGATCCGATCGCATTTCGGTCATTGACTGTCTCTGGCCCCGTATTCTGGACTAAACGAGAGAAGCCAGCTCTCAAGATAGGCTCGCCTTTTTGTTGTCGCGATGGAGCGACAAAAGGATCCCAAGCAGTATCATCACTGTCATCATGGCCGACCCGCCATAGGACATAAGGGGTAGTGGAATACCGACAACGGGCGCAAGTCCCATGACCATCGAGAGGTTGATCGCAACGTAGAGAAACAGGGTGAAGGACAGTCCGACGGCCGTCAGGCGCTTGAAAACAGTCGCTCCATCTGCGCCCAGGCGCCAGCCCCAGCGAACGAGATAGCCGTAGCCAAGTATCAGCACGGAGCCTCCTAGCAATCCCCACTCTTCCGTCATCGAAGCGAAAATGAAGTCAGTGTGGGATTCGGGCAAATATTCAAGGTGGCTCTGCGATCCTCTGAGAAAGCCTTTGCCGAATACGCCCCCCCCGAGCCGATCGCGATCTTCGACTGCGTGATGTGGTAGCCGGTGCCGAGCGGGTCGCTCTCGGGATTCATAAAAACGAGGACTCTGTTCTTCTGATAGTCGTGCAGAAGCTCCCAAGCGATCGGCAGCAGCGCAAGCACGGCCGTTCCCGCCACAAGAAACCATCGTAACGGCAGTCCGGCGACAAAGATCATTAGTATGCCGGCCATCGAGATCATCATGGCGGTCCCTAAGTCGGGCTGCAGCATTACCAGCACGGCCGGCATGCCAATCATCAAGGCCGCCGGGATAAGAGCGGAGGGAGAAGTTATGAACGCGGGAGGAAGACGGTGAAAATATTTGGCAAGGCTGAGCACGACGGCAATCTTCATGAACTCGGACGGCTGCAGGCGAAGAAAGCCGAGGTCGATCCAACGCTGTGCGCCCATGCCAATTTTGCCAAACAGTTCAACGACGAAAAGCAACGCCAGGGCGGCAATGTAGAAAGGGTAGGCTACATCCATCCAGCGTTGGACAGGAACTCGCCATAGACCGATCATCAAGCCGGACAGCAGGACAAATCTGATCCCCTGGTTATAAGCCCAGGGTGCAAGATTTCCGCCTGCCGCCGAATAAAGTGTCGCAAGGCCGAACGTCACTATCGCGATCAGAACCGTCAGCATTCCCCATGGTAGTTTGCGTAAGGCATCGGGAAGGATCGACACGTACAAAAGGCTCCGTATTGGCTTTGGCGAGTCTCTTCGAGACCCGATCAGGCACAAGGTTGCAACCCCTCTATCATCTGCCTGTGGATGGAACGGTCGCATCCGTAAGCGCAAGCTCCCGGTCCAGCTGGCGAGCAGCGCCGCCAGCCGGCTGGTCCAACGCAAGCCAACAGATGCCGAAATTGCCTCGTTGCAGCCATTGCATTGAGCTGACTGCGTGGCTGGTCTTGGACCCCGACAACGACCGGTCCGTTCAGCGCTTGCCTGGTTGAGTCGGCCGCTTCGACCAACAAAGTAGCCGCGAGGACAACGATTCTGCAAATCGGAATTTGAAATTTGTTTAGTTTGGTTTTCCTAAATAATCTATAGCTGGTAAGCGGTTGGTGAATGAGCATCCTGGGCGTTGATCCCGATGCTGGCCACCTATGAATGCGTTTTGGCGCGCTTGGGAATACCAACCGCCAAAGGCAAAACCTCCGGAGAGATCATGAACCAAGACGCACCGCTCCTTCAGGAAAAGCCGACCAAGTTGAAATCTGGGCGATCTGATATTTCTAGAACTGTCAGGCGACCTGCTGGCGTAGAGGCTTGCGAAACGGAGCCGGTCAAAGTTGCGGAACTGCCTTTTGCGCTTGATGCGCTCGAGCCCCTGATCTCGCGCGAGGCAATGCATTTTCACTACGACAAGCATTTCAAGGGGTATGTCAACAAGTTGAACGCCCTTGTCGTCGGATCGGCCTACGCCGAACTGCCGCTCGAAGACATTGTCCGACAGGCGGCTTGGAAGCGCAAACGCCCGATGCTCGTCAATGCAAGCCAAACGTGGAATCATGCTTTCTTCTGGCAATGTCTTCAGCCCGGCGGCGTGATGGAGCCCGACGTAATCCTGAGCGAAGCGATAAGACGAACCTTTGGCAGCTACGCTGACTTCGAGGCCAAGTTCGTCGAAAAAGGCGTAGCGCACGTCGGTTCCGGATGGCTTTGGCTTGCCTGCCATCCGGAACGAGGGCTCATCATAACGGCGACTGAAGACGCAATTCCGGTCTGGCTGGCATCGGGCCGGGTTCCCCTGCTGGTTTGCGACCTTTGGGAGCACGCCTACTACCTGGATTGGCGTCACGATCGTGCGGGGTGGCTCAAGGGCTTTCTCGCGCAAGCGGCGAACTGGAATTTTGCGGGCGAGCAGCTTGCTTCCGTTCTCGACCGAAGGGAGCCTTGGACGTATTGCCGTTGACGTCGCCGCGGTCGCGCTCGGTCAGGAGCGACCAAGGACGGCCGAACTAAGAATAAGCGTCTCATTGGAATATGTCGTACTTCGTCGAAGCTGCCATCGATCATCCACGTAGCGCCCTGGGCTACGCAGCGCTTCTCGATTGCGTCGGCTGTGGCCGGCCGGCGACAAGGCTGGCCATATCGCAACTCGCCAGAATGATGTGGAACGACTGCTTCGGAATTTCTTCCGCACCGCCCTGGGAGCATGTCCCGGCCGATTCACCCCAAAAAAGAATGCTCTTTCGTGCTGCCGCCTTAGCACTTGAGGGTTCCTTCAGATATGGCTCGGTCGTACGATCATGATGCTGCGGCCGGAACGGCGATCCTTCTCGTCAGCGCCGAGGAAATCGGGACCAGCTTGTCACGCCACGTGAGCGCGCCGAAAGCAGCATGCTCCTAAAGGAAGGTAGGCATCATGGATTGGCAGGAGTGGGTCTCGCATAGCGGCCTCAGCTTGTCCGGTTCGTTCGATTTGGAAGCGCTAGTCGTAGCAGGTATTCTCGCGGTGGGCGCACTCGCAATTGGCTGGATCGTGGGAAGGCGCGCTGGGCCTTGGCTTAGCGAACGTATCCATCTGCTTGGTGGAAGCGTTCCGGCAGGCAATCGCAAGACGGTGACGGGCATCGTTCAGTGTTCCGTTGCCGGGCTCCTCCTGCTCGTCGCCGGCAATTCGGTAGCCTTGAGCCCACTGGGCCTCACGTTGCTCGCCGTTACGCTGGGGATGGTGACGGGTGTTCTGAGCATCCGGGTTGCTCGCGCATTGGCTGTCGGGAGAATGCCTGCCCGGATAGTCGGTCTGGGCGTTCTCGTCGCGACGACCGCGGCGGCCCTGGGCGGCATGCGTCCGTTGATAGAGGGGTTGGACAGCGTTGGATTCTCGATCGGCACGCATCGTCTCTCACTGCTCGGTACAGTCAATGCCATCGTCATTATTGCTGTTCTTTACGGAATCGCGCGTATCGTAAATCATGTGGTCAGCCACGTGATCGACCGCGTAAGCGGCCTGGATCTTTCGCAGCGTGTTCTCATCCGAAAGCTCTCGGGCATCGGTGTCATCACTATTGCGGTTCTGCTCGGGATCGATCTGCTCGGAATTGACCTCACCGCCCTTACAGTATTTTCCGGGGCGGTCGGACTTGCGATAGGGTTCGGACTTCAGAAAACCTTTGGGAACCTGATTGCCGGGCTAATCTTGCTGATGGATCGATCGGTAAAGCCTGGTGATGTCATCGTCGTAGGCGATACTTTTGGCGCGGTGGGAAAGATTGGCGTCCGTGCGGTCTCCGTATTGACCCGTGACGGCAAGGAGCATCTCATACCCAATGAACAATTGATGACGGAGCCGGTGGAGAACTGGTCCTACACCAACCGTAACGTGCGCATTCACGTGCCGGTGGGCGTAGCTTATTCAAGTGATCTGGCATTGGCACGGCGACTGATGATTGAGGCCGCGAGCGCGGCGGCGCGCGTGCTTGCGGAACCCGGGCCTTCAGTTTGGCTCAAGGGTTTCGGCGACAGTTCGGTCGATCACGAGATCCTGGTATGGATTGCCGACCCCGAACTCGGTGTCGGGAGTGTTCGTTCCGAGATACTGAACCGCCTATGGATGCTCTTCGCCGAAAATCATATCGAGATACCGTTTCCGCAACGCGACATCCACGTGCGCAGCGTGTCGAAACCAGAAACAGACTGATTCGGCTTCGCTTCTTCTCGCCATTGAGATCTCGCAGAACCTGCTGCGCGCTCAGCGGGCGAGCTCGTCCAAATGCCATTTTGCCCGTTCCACCAGCCGGGTGGCGATCTCCTTATCGAGAGACGAGCGCCAGCATACGAAAGGGGAAAACGCCATGGTTGGGGCGTCCGCGATCGCAGTCAAAGTTCCGGACTTGAGGTAACGCCATGCCAACCGCTCGGGAACGTAACCGCTCGCGCGCGTCTCCACGATCCAGTCGATCGCAAGAACGCCCAGGTCGAGCTCGAGTCCCGGTGCGGGAAATTCGCCCAAACGGGCGGTGAGCTCGGCCTTTGCCGATTCTCCCCAATCTACGCGAACGAAATTGTCCTGCCAGTTCGAACCCAGATCCGCCGTCACTAGGATGAGGCGGTCTCGCGCGATCTCCTCAATCCGCACGCCTTTTAGCCGGACGGGCGCATAAAGGAATGCGATGTCGAGATCTCCATCTTCGATAGCTCTGTTGAGCTGGGCGGGTGCTGCAGCCGTGGCCCGAAATGCGATTTGGGGAAATGTCTCGCGGACTTCCTGCAGCCACGGGATCAGGAACGATGGCCATAGCGCGTGCTGACCGCCGACACGGATGGATCGTTCGAAGCGAACAGGCATGGCGGCCCGGGCGCGAGCCTGCTCCCAGATACGCACAAAGCTCTGCATAGGTTCGATCAAGCGGCGACCAGCCGGCGTCAGCCGACACCCGCGCTTGTCCCGGTCGAACAATCGGACGTCGAGCAGGTGCTCGAGTTGCTTGATCCGCTCGGTGACGGTGGGCGGACTCGCGTTCACGCGCTTGGCGGCCGCCACGAAGCTTCCCGTTGCTGCGGCGGCGAGGAAGGTGCGGGCGACGGTGACATCCATTGCGTCAGCTTATTGGAAATGTCTGCGCGATCAAGCGTATGCATTCATCATCCATCGGTGTTTCGCTATCGGCAGCACCGATAGTCAAGCCGCGGCCCAGCCATCCACCCGCAGACGTGTCGCCAAGGAGCCGGCTGAACTTGCTCGCTAATTAAGGGGGGCGAGGACCAAGGGAGATACCCTTCACGTGGTTCCGAGCGATCCAGCCTGCAGGTGGGGCGATAGCTCTTATCCGCGAAAAAGCCTAAGCCGACTAGCTGTGTTCGACATATGTACGATGGTTATCCGGCATTGCCCGGCGCAATGCGGAACAAGGCATGAGGATAGCACATTGCGGGGCTCTGGAAGAGGTCGCGTGCGTATCCTCTTCTCGGCGCGTAGGCGCCATGCGAGGTATCGAAACGCGCGGGGCAGGCGGAACAGGGGGAGAAATCACAACTTCGAACGCGGGGTACGGTCTAACTAATCCTACTGGAGTTCGGAAATGCGAAAGATATTGGTGGCTACGGACTTTTCTCCCCGCTCCGATCGCGCCTTGCGTCGAGGAGTCTTGCTCGCTCATCAGGTCGACGCGGAGATCGTGATGATCCATGCGCTTGATGACGATTTGCCGTCATCGATTATCTCCACGCAGCGGAATGCGGCCGAGACGCTGCTTTCCGAAACCGCCAGTTCGATAAGGCAAATTGACGGCATAGCCTGTTCCTACGCTTTGGCTTTCGGCGATCCTTTCAAAGCGCTGCTCGATGCTGCCTCGGAAATGCAACCCGAGCTGATCGTCATGGGGCCTCATCGACGGAATCTGCTTAAGGACGTTTTTGTCGGTACCACGGCCGAGCGGATCATCCGCGAATGCGGCATTCCCATCATTTCGGCAGGCGGAGTACCGGCGGGCTACTATCAGCGCGTGACGATAGCGACGGATCTCTCGGAGTCTTCGTGGTGCGCTGTCTCGACCGCTCAGAAACTTGGGCTGCTGGACGCGACTGACGTCTCGCTCCTCCACGTGCTCGAGACAAGCGAAACAACGAGGCTGCAACGATCGTTTCGCAGCACGCAAGCCATCGAGGATCACGTGCTCTCCGCTCGAGCCGAAGCCATGCAATGCCTGCAAGCCTTGGCCGGCGACGCAGGCGTCGTACCAGACAGGATGAAAGTGGAGGCGCTCAAGTTCTCCATTGCCGACACCATCAAGTCGATCGTCGCGACCGCCGGCAGTGACCTTCTTGTGATAGGAACCCACGGCCGTTCGGGGTTCCAGAGACTCTTTCTCGGAAAGGTCGCCGAGGAGTTGCTTCGCGGCGCCGATGTTGACATCCTGGCTGTGGGCTTGCCTCATGCATGCCTGAATTGATTGTCAGGACTCTATGGTGCTCGGAGATTTTACCGGTCATCTCGAGCGCAGATTCCCGCGTCCTTGTCGTCCGGTGCGGATTATGCGCTTTCTTCGCGCAAGAACCAGTTCACTGGGTGCTAGAGTAGATAACTAGCCCCGCTCCCGCCGGCAACAGGGCGGCACCCGCTAGCCAGATTGCGGCTTTGGTCGATTTGAGCCGGTCGCGGCGCAGGAGATGGTCCAGGATTGCCAAAAGAAATGCTGATATTGCGAGAAGTATCATGGCGGACAATTGAAATTCGTTCACGATATAAACTTTCTCACTGCAAAGAATTGGCATTTTCGGAATTGGTAAAATGTTGTCGGATAATTGAAATGTGTCGCTTTAATAGGATTGGCCCGAATGATAATCTTAGCGCGTTCTTGCGGCTGCTTGCCTTCGTGCCGTAGCGATATGTCTACTTCGCGAAAGCATCGGGTTAAACGCGAAGCGGTCCTGAGGTTCCGTGGGAGCTTTCGGAAAAATCATGGTGCGCTTGATTTTCCCATATGATGAGCGGGCCGATCGATCTGCCTGTATAAGCCGAAGGCCCGCATCAGATGGAGGAAGAAATAGGTAATTCCGTCGGAGTTATTCAATCCGAAGCTCAGCGAGATTTGCTGAACGTGGCGCGTGGGCTTCCAACCTTTCGTCAGGTGCCCACCGACAGCCTCATTCGGTTGCTGGAAGGGGCGAGCGTGAAACGCTATCCCGCGGGAACTCAGCTTTTTTTCGAGGGGGAATTGGCGTCGCATCTCTATGGCATCGTCGATGGTATGGTCGAGTTGTTTGCGGGCAGCGGCGATTCGGAACGTGGAATTCTTCTTCTGGCAAAGGGGGATGTATTCATGCCCGGTGCCGCTCTGTTTGATGAACCATACTTGCACGCCGCACGCATCCTTCGCCGGACGAAGCTTCTCGAGGTCGATGTCCGCGTTCTGCGTGCCGAGGCAGCGCGAACCGGCGAGCTTGCCATGGCTATCGGGCGCGTCCTCGCCGGGCAGTTCCGAATGGCGGTACGAAGCATAATAGATCTCAAAACCAGCGCGGCAGCGCAAAGGCTGGCGATAATCCTGCTGCGTCTTGTCGATCAGCATGACGGCGCCGGGTTGCCACGATTACCGATTGCAAAGCGCACTCTGGCAACCCGTCTGGGCATGACCGCCGAGACGCTGTCGCGTACTCTGCAAATCGTCGCCAGCAACGGTCTCGTCGTGAGGGGGTCTTCGCTATTGCTGCGCGATCGAGCAAAACTCGAAGCGTTCTGTGGGCCCTCACTCGATCGTGGACTTCACGAGTTCGAATTAGGCGTCAGCGCGCTTTGAATCTGAAACGTCGCGAACGCGGGATCACCTGCCGACACAAAGCATCGACTGATCGCGGCGCGCCTCTCACCAAGGAAAGCCGTAGAACCCATATATCTGCTGCCCATAGGAGGCGTCGTAGGCCGGCTCGCGTCCGACCTTGTAGGAAGGTGCGCCCTCGATCTGTTCTCTCGTGAGGTTTACTACGTACCCCGACCGTTCTTCATCATATTTCAGCGCATCCCACGGCAGCGGGTAGTGATTCTCAAAGAGTCCTAGAACCCCCCCGAACGTCAGCACCGCATAGCGGACACGACCATCACGCTTACCCACCATGAAGTGTTCCAGGCGGCCCAGCTTTTCGCCGGCAAGATTGTAAACGTTCGTGCCCTGGACCTTCTCCGACGAGATCAGGTCGTCCGTTTCATGGCGTCCGATCGAAGCAATCATCTCGTTCATCGGTAAATTCCTGTCAGATAAAGAGTGCGCGCGCGATAACGGCGCGTCTGAAGGTAAAGTGCGCAGAACCAGCATAGCGTTCCCAAAATTGACCAGGATCAATTTTGGATCAGGCAACTGAGCGCCACGGGGCATTCGGCAGCGCTGTGCTCGTCCGTGGCAGGAGCGGTCGCCAGGTCGAATCAAGAGGCGCGGCTCTCCCCGAAATCGACCTCAACGTGACTTTGGAAGCCATTTTTACACAAGGCCACGTAACGAACCGAACGAGGCCTCGACGAGTTCTCCATTTCGACAACAGTGACCTGATCGCAGGGGGTCTTGCTATCGACTAGGCGAGCGACCTGAGGCACATAAAGTGTGGCGCGTTCGAATATCTCCGGCCCCAGGCGCTGAACCATGACTGGATAAGTCTTGGTTGGCCATTTCGACTCGACCTTCGGCCTGGCGTCGTTTGCAATAATTGCCAATCTGGGCTGGCGATTGGCTTGAAAGAGGGGCGCCGCGAGCATCATGGCAGCGATCAGGGCCACGACAACCCTGCGTAACCTGAAAGCGATGGGGAGTTTCACGTGTACTCGCTGCTTTTTATCGATCCCGCGTTCATCCGCGAAAGCCAATGGTTCTTGCATTCCCTGTCGGCCGCCATCTAGGACTAAGCGACCGCAAACCTAAAACGCTCATATCGCTGCGCTCGTTCCTGCAACCGGCCAATTTGCGGTCATTGCTTGCCGAGCGCATTACGAGGTCAATGCCACTCGAACGATGCTTGGTTCGAGGCCTCGTAACCAGGCCGTGCCCAGAATAGTCCCTGTTGCGCCTTGAAATCTTCGCTGTCGCGGTCGGGCGCCCCGGCGGGTTCAATTTCCCGCCGGCATTCGAGATTGCGCGAGCGTTTGGGAACTATGACCTATGCCGACCGAGAGAGCTGATAACTGCGCAGATTATCTCGCCGATTGATGCGATGAGCGCCCGCAACAATACCGCAGACCGCAGTAAAGACGAGCAGTACGAAGGCCGTTAACCCGATTGCGAGACGTCGATTTTTTGGCCGCGCCATTTCCCTGAGCCGTTGGCCTGTAGAAGGATAGAGCAGGATTGCAGAATTCGAAGAAGACCAGCGCGTCCGCTTCGCATCCTGCCGTGTCTCATGCCGGCCCCATAAGTCCACTACGCAAATCAGACCAATCAGCGAGAGCAATCCACTCGCAATCCATATAAAAAAACCTCCAAATGCCTCATCGCTGAGCGGCGAGATGACGGCGGCGCGCTGCGTCGCATCATAAGCATGATAGAGAACAGTCGTTTTGACTGTAATATACGCGCCCAATGCAATCTGGCTGAGGATCGCGAGCCAAATCATCATAAGCCTTTGAGCGTGGACTATTCCGTGGGGAACTGGACGTTTTTCGAAAAGGCGTGTCCAGAACAGGAGGCCGGCCCCCAAAAGACTAAAATGCATTAGGAGCCCAATTGTCGGGTTGGCAAGAGCGTCACCTTGCATGTCCGGGATCTCCCAGAAATAGAGCGACCCCACGTAGCAGATCATGACAAGGGCGGGCGTCGAGAGCACTCGCCAGCCCCTCCTGGTGGGTCTTGCCAGAAGCCCTGGCTTTACAAGCCGCGCACGAAGCCTACGCGGGATGCCGGCAATAATCAGGCCAGCAGGCCGGGCCATCGCCAGCAACATTGGCGCGACAATTCGTGCGATCAGTATCCCGATCTGATGGACATAGAAAAGCTCGTGCGCCCATACGGCAAAGGGCCATTGCAACGAGAGCAATAACAGCGCTAGCCCGGCCGCGAAAGCGGTGTGCCTGAGCATCGACACCGGGCGCTTTGCGTTGCGTCGCCGTACAGCGCCTGCCAGATACGAAATTCCGATAGCCAGAACCGGGAAGCCGGCGGTGGCGAAGAAGGTGATGCCCGGATCACTCATCTCGACGCCCTAGCCGACCACGACCGGTTCACCAATCCCCTGACATCCTGCTTGGTGCGGCGCCGGCGAACGTCTAACGCAAAATCCGATTGCAAGTTTGAGGCTACGATATGCATCCCTTGATGAACCCAAGCGGCGGTGTGTCGGGCTCGGCCAAAATCACTCCAGCGTGCGGTGTTCCCATGGCCATTGTCGCCGTCAGCGCAGTCCTGTGGTGGCTGTGCGAGTACCACGCCGCGGGGTTGCCATTCCTCGCACCCTGGGACTTTTCGTTTGTGGGGTTCTATGGCCTCGTCTTTCCCGTCTGGTGGTATGTCCGCGGAACTGCATTGACCGAACAGGCTAAGCTTCCGTCGGCATGGCGAACGGCGTCCTTCATCATGGGCATCGGTACGATATATATCGTCCTCCTCACTCGCTTCGAATATCTGGCGGAACACATGTTCTTCCTCAATCGGCTGCAACACGTAGTCATGCACCATCTCGGTCCCCTTCTGATCGCTCTTGCCTGGCCATGGCAGATGATTTTGAGCGGGATGCCGCAGGGTGTCAGGCGGATCGCCGAGGGCCAGCTGGCGCTCCGAATTCTAGGGCTGATGCGGCGGCCGTGGTTGGCAGGCTCCTTGTTCGTAGGGTTGATCGCCCTATGGCTCGTTCCGTCGGTCCATTTCCGGGCAATGATCGATCCGAAGCTCTATTGGGCGATGAATGGATCGATGGTGATTGACGGGATTTTCTTCTGGAGCCTGGTTCTTGATCCTCGCGAGCCCAGCATGGCAGAAGTCTCTTGGGGGGCGCGTGGGGCTTTAGCAATTGGCATCATGTTCCCGCAGATCCTCGTCGGTGCTATCATCGCGCTGTCGAGCCGAGACCTATACAGTTTCTACGCGTGGTGTGGCCGCATCTATCCGACGGTAAGCCCTCTTGACGATCAGGCGCTTGGCGGCCTGATCGTCTGGATCCCGCCGGCCATGATGAGCGTGATCTCGTTGCTCCTGGTGCTCAACGCGCTTCGCCGCTGCGAGGAGCGGACTGGTCCGGAACTCGAGGAAGGCTTCTCGTCGTCGAGCTGGACGGGACGTCCATAACTATCTCCCGACACGATGAGACGCTTCAGGTCTTGCGCCGTACCGTCGATATCGGACCTGGTCGTCGAGAGGGAACCCACCAGCAGTCGAGCGGCTCCCGTCCGATCGAAGGCGTAGATGGCCGAGCTGTGCGTGACTTGATACTCGCCCCCGGGGGCCGAAGGCCTAACCGAATAGGCAATACGGTATCGACGCGCGAGTGCTGCCACCGCGTTCTCGTCGCCCCGCAATGCATCGACCCGGGGAGCAAACGCGTGCGCGTACTCCCTTAATGCCGGCAGTGTGTCACGCGCAGGGTCAACCGATACAAAAAGCACTTTGGCGCTCCTTGCCCTAACCCCCAATTTCTGCAGGGCAAGACTCAGATTTATCAGCGTTGTAGGGCAGGCATCCGGGCAATACGTATAGCCAAAATACAACAGGACGATTTTGCCGCGATAATCCTTGGCGCTTACCCTCTTGTTGTCGCCGGCTCTTACGAGGTCGAATTGCAAGTCTGGCAGACCGCCGGTTATGTTCGTGTTATGCCATGGCTTTGCTTCAGCGCAGCTCAACAAAGCCGGAGCGATGACAAGCAGGACCAGCAGCGGGGGCAGAGCACGAGAAATCTGTGACTTCATCCAAGAGTTGCAAGATCGACTAAGCCAAGCGGGGAATACCGCCGAAGGTAATGTTTCCGCGGAGCCGGCATGTCGAGCGGTGGCCTTGCCTAAGGCCATGCGAAGCCGCACGCCGAGACCTCGAGCAACTACGCCACGGCGCACAGCAATCGGGTCCGCCCTATCGAGCGGGAACCGAACGAAAATATAATCGCAAAACGCCATAGATTCTGTTTCTCTGGTGACCGTTGATATGACCGGCTCACAATCTGTGTGGCGTCAAATCCAGACGAAATACGGTAATGTAACGCAATTTCATTTGCAGTGGGATTTTGCGAGAATGTCATCGTAAAGCGTTTTGAGCCGCGTAAAGTCTCCACCTGAATAGACGTCGCGGAACTCACCAAGGGAAATGCAGGCTCTCTTGTTATCTTTCAATCGCAGCATGGCCATTGAAAGATACAGAAGGCTGTCGGGTGCGCGAGGATCGGTCCGTCCGCCGCGATAGTTCGCGAGAAACCACTTTGCGGCTTCCATTGGATGATTATCATCGAGAAATGATCGGCCCAATAGATTTCGAGCGAAGCTGACACGTGCGTGCTGAGGGTATTTTTCGATGAACATCTTCAGCTGTTGCTGTGCTTCTGGGTATAGATCTGCACGCCAGAGCCGATAGCCGTAGCTGTATTCGTCATCGCCGGCATCGTTCGTGCGGGGTTTTATGATGGCGAGGACTGCCGCCAGTCGCTGCTTTGAAGGCGGCGTGGTCTTGGATCCTTTCGCTACCGTTGCGTTGGTGACTATGCCTCTCGTCGTTGCGGGCGGACTGGCAATCAGATCTGACTTGATCGCTGCTGCCTTGGCGGGTTCGTCGGCTCGGGCGGCTTGCTCGAGTTGCGAGATACGCTCCGAGGTGTGCTGAAGGCGAGTGGTAAGTGAGGTCAGCGAGCGTTCGATGGACTCCAGGCGAATAGCCAGATCTGCAGTCGGGGTCGTCGCTGGTCGCCCCGCTATGACCGTTCTGGTGAGCGGCCCCCAAATCTCGGGAGTGAATATCTTGCCACCTCCGCCAGGAAACACATTGCGCTGCAATGCACGAATTTCGGCCTCCATCCTCCGTATCCTCGTCTCTGAGGAGGCATCCTGCGCACTCGCGCCGGCCGAGAACATAAGAAGTATCAAGGATGCGAGCAACGGCATCCACCTGGGTTTGGATATGAAATTGCAGGATCTGAACGAGACCACCTTGAAGATGGATGACTTAAACACGGACGCTCCAAACTGAGTACACCGGAAGAGGTCCGGTGCAATAAAGAAATCATCTATATAGTAAGTAAATGTTATTCTCAGGTCGTTGTGTGGCCAGGTTTAAAGGGGATAGGGATGGAAAATCGCTCGGTCTCTTACATAAAAAGTCGGAATCGGGGAATGATGAATTATGAAAACAATGAGTTATGATAATCCGAATTCAATTTTACCTCGACGTCTGGCATGGCTACGTCCTGTAGGGATCGGCGGCGGACGGCGCTCATCCTCTGGAACGGGTGTCACCTCATGCCGCCGGGCCAGCGCTATCCCGCGGGGAGTGTCGATTTGCATCTCAAGAATGGGCTGCGCTCTGACCTCGCCTGGGCATGGCAAGTGGGAGGGGCTCGGTGTCGGCTGCCAAAGGGGGGGCGGGGCGTTCTATAGGTTTGCGCTCAAGCAGCTAGGCGCCTGATGCTTCTGGTCGAAGTGCTCTTCTGCGGAGGTCAGTGCCTTCCCGCCACCCTCTGCAAATAGCAGTAAATAAGAGCCAAAAAATATCAGTGAGATGCGTGGTAAACGACTATGTTATGAAGGGAAACGGAGCATGATATTTTACGCCTTAAAAGACGATGAGCGAATCTATACGCTGGAGATGCCAGTTGACGACGGGGCAGTCCATCTCCCAGACCTGGCCAAGCTCGGCATCACCGATTTTCAGGTGAAGTACCCCCAGTTTTCGCTCCGCGAACATCGCATCCTTTTTGGTTTTTCGCATTCCTGAATTTGCGTGAGGCAAAGTTTTGGCTCACACGTAAAAGCTTTTGATGAGGGTGAGGTGGGGAGGCCATGGCAAGAAACGCGATGGATCGGGCGGCGCTCTTTTATAGTGGCTAAGTAATTATAAAGTGCAACGCATCAGTAGTAAATCGGCTAAAATCGTAATCATGTAGTGTTTGAAGTTTACTAATTAACTTTTTTCTATCGTGCTATAATAAAAATCGCGAATTCAGTGCCTTATGGGGTGAATTTATTTTTCGTTTGAATTGGAGCCTTCCGATCTATGGTAAGTATCCGCGCAATGTCGCTTCCCTTGTTTTTAACCCTGGCTTCAATGTCGACACCCGCCGCCTGTCAGGACGGACGCGAGTGGGACCGTGCGCGCCAGCAGCTCATGGCTAGCAAGAGCGAAGCCCTTGCACAGGCGATAGACCGTTGGCGGCAGCTGACGAAGGCGCCTCCGGTAAACAGCTTTGACACTTACGCCGGCTTCGTTCTCGCCTACCCAGACTTTCCCGATGAGGACAAACTGCGCACCTATGCCGAGCAGGCGCTGGGCCGTGAAACGCCCGATCTTTCCCGGCTGGTCGCCTTCTTCGACCGCTTTCCGCCGCTGACCAATCCGGCACGCGCGCGCTACGCCCTGGCGCTATTCTCGCTCCAGCGCGGCGAGGCGCGTTCGATCGGCCTGCAAGCCTGGCGCGGCGGCTCGATGAGCGATGCCTCCGAAGCCGCGCTGTTCTCGCTCCTCGGCTCCGCCCTGACCCCGGCGGACCACGACGCGCGGATGAACGCGCTGCTCTGGGCCGGCGACGCTACGGCCGCAGCGCGGCAGATGACCTATGTTTCGCCCGCGGCGCGCGCCGGCTTCATGGCGCGGCTGACCTTGGTCCAGGGCTCCGCGCCAGGCACACTCGGCCTGCCGGTGCCGGGCGATGCGCTGCGCGATGCCGGCTATGTCTATGCCAGCGTCCGGCAGGCCCAGCGCTCGGGCAACACCTACGGCGCGGTCCAACTCCTCGCGACACGACCGCCCGCGACCACGCCGCCGCTCGATCCCGAGAAATGGATCGGCATGCTGCTGTCGGTCGCACGCGGCGCGGACAGCGCCAGCGCGACGCGCATCGCCGCCTCGATCGACGATACCTTCTCGCCCGGCACCGACGTCAGCCGGATGAAATTCAAGCTGCGCGACGACTATACCTCGCTGATGTGGCTGGGAGGCACGCGGGCGATGCAGCAGCTCGGCAATCCGACCGGCGCCGCGCCGCTGTTCTACCGCTACGGCGCTGCGGCGCAGACCCCGCAGACCCGCGCCAAAGGCTTTTACTGGGCCGGCCGCGCGCTCGCGCGGGCGGGCGACAATTCCGGCGCCAACCGCTACTTCGAAATGGCCGCTGCCTATCCCACGGCCTTCTACGGCGAGCTCGCGCTCGAACGGCTCGGCCGGCCGATCCCGCCGCTGACCAGCGCGCCGGTGCAGGTTCCGTCTCAGGCCGAACGCGCCGCCTTCAACGCCAAGCCGATCACAGCGGCGGTGCGCGAAGTCGCCCGCGCGTCCGACTGGCAGACCACGGTGCGCTTCTTCCGCGCGATCAGCGACCAGGCCGTGAGCGAAGGCGACCACGTGCTCGTCGCCGACCTCGCCACCAGCCTCGGCCGGCGCGACCTCGGCGTGATCCTGGGCCAGGCTGCGCATGCCGAAGGCTTCGTCAATCTGACCAAGGTCGCCTACCCGCTGCTTCCGGCCCCTGCCGGCACCGACTGGACGATGGTCCACGCGATCAGCCGGCAGGAGAGCCAGTTCTCGCAGAATGCTGTCAGCCACGCCGGCGCGCGCGGGCTGATGCAGTTGATGCCCGGCACGGCGCGCGAGCAGGCCGGCAAGATCGGCCTCGCTTACGACGCCAGCGCGCTGATGGCGGATCCCAGCTACAACCTGCGGCTTGGGGATGCCTACTTCGCGCGGATGATGGACTATTTCGGCGGCTCCTATCCGCTGGCGGTGGCCGCCTACAACGCCGGCCCGGGCAACGTGAACAAGTGGCTGCGCAACAACGGCGATCCGCGGACGGGTTCGATTGAATGGGTCGACTGGATCGAGGCGATCCCGCTGAGCGAGACGCGCAATTACGTCCAGCGCGTACTCGAGAACGCCGTGGTCTACGAAGCGATGAACCCAACGCGGGCGCGCTATACCGGCACGGCGCCGCTGAGCCACTTCATCGGCAAACGCCAACCAGGTTAACGTAATATAAGTGTCGGAAAGGTCGCCTGGGGCCGGGTGCTGCTTTTGAGTCCAAATTGCTTGGATCTTGTCATTACGAGGTGGCTCCGCGCCGGATTTCCGTGAGGTCACAACGGCCAGGGGGGCAATATCCCTCGGCCCAGGCACGGTGGATATAGAATGTTTTGCAGCCGTGGCGAAGGTGCAATGATAGCGCGGCCCGATCATTGGATCTACCGCGAGGGGGGTTAAATCCGATTAGATCTAAGATTTTTACGAAAAATCAATGAGAGTATTTGTCATGTTGCACAACCAATGGCGTAATTAATTGTAAAATTACCATATAGATTATGCAGACATGTCATTTTGGGAAGCTAATTTGATAGCCTTTATCATTCTAAATGAAGAAATACACATTCCAATAAATATGAATCCGTAGAATGACAAGATCATATACGTTCGTAGTATGTGAATGCCATCTGATGATAGATATCTAATGATGCTCTCTAACATTGCATTTGTTCTCGGTTGATGTCGAACGAGGGATGGTTCTGGTTCATATTATGAGGGGGGTATCGGTAAAGTGTTGAACTATGAGGTTCAGATGCTTTCTCAAAAATTCAGGACTGCCCGTTGGAGCTTTCATTGGACTTGTTGGACTGCGTCAGAAATGGTGCGGACAGGCCGTGATAAAGTCGCTCGCGGCAGACCAGCGCGCTCACCAGGTCCGCAATGAGCGCTGTCGCGAACAGGGGCATGATCATCCCTCTGCTTGCTGTCGTTTCGGTGATGATAATAATGGCTGTGAGTGGAGCGCGTACGACGCCTACAAAATAGCCGATCATTCCCAGCAGCACGACGGCACCTTTCGGATCGTCCGGAAAAATCGCAGTCAACAGATCGCCTAGGCCCGCGCCGACCGATAGCGATGGCGCGAAAATGCCGCCGGGCGCACCGCTCAATGCGGTCGCAAGCGTCGCTAGGAATTTCGCGGGACCAAACCACACCGAGGCGCCTTCCGATTCCACCAGATGGCGCGTCGTCTCATACCCGGTCCCCCAGGTTGTGCCGTTGCTGACAATCCCGAGTACGGCCACCAGCAACCCGCAAGCCGCGGCGACAATAACCGGGCGCTGCTTGAGCGCTTTGAGCCAAGAGCGACGCGGTGCTGACAATCCTAGCAAGGCCCTGGCGAAGAGCCCGCCTGCCAGGCCGCCGGCAATGCCGGCGACTGGAGCAACCAGCAGCACGCCGCGAAGGTCGAGTGTCTGCCGCATGGCGCCAAAATAGATATAGTCGCCCGCTATGCCAAGACTGACGAGACCGGCGATCATCACGGCGGCCATCACGAGCACCGCAACTCTTTGCTCGTAAGCCGAGGCGAGCTCTTCGATAGCAAAGGCTACACCTGCCAACGGTGTGTTGAAAGCGGCGGCCACGCCAGCGGCGCCGCCTGCGATGAGCACGCCTGCCGTGATCGGCACGCGAAGAAACCGGTGCACCGCAACCATGATTGCTGCGCTTATCTGGACTGTTGGTCCCTCCCTGCCAACCGACCCCCCAGCGCCCAGCATCATGACGGTCATGATCACTTTCAAGATGCCGGTCTTGAGGGAGACAAGCGGTCCGAACGCATCGCTTGCCGGATTCCGGGAGGCGGCAATAACCTGCGGTATTCCCGAACCACGCGCCTCCGGTGCCCAGCGATGCGTCACATAGACGGCACCGGCGAATACCGCGGGCGTGAGAATAAGAGCGCCGTAAGGAAAGGACGAGCTGAAAACGTGGAAGACTTTCTGCGCTAGATCGCCCAGCTTGGCGAAAGCGATCGCCAACAAGCCCAGCAGGATGGCGCCAACGCCCGTCGCGATCCTGCGGTGAAATACGGCGAGCGCATCCCGAGCGCGGGTCGTCCCATTCCCAGATTTGACCTGCGCGCCCGATATGACCTGTCGCAGATCCCGAAAGAGTTTAATTCCCATTATACGACCTGCCGGGGGGTGGTCCGTAGCAGGAAATAACCAGCGATTGCCGACGCTATCGAACCTGAAAGAATACCGAGTTTGGCTGCGTCATTCTGATGGGAGCCGTCACCGAATGCGAGGCCGCCAATAAACAGGCTCATCGTGAAACCAATCCCACATAGCAATGCGATGCCATAGACCTGACGCCAGCTCGCCCCGAGCGGCCGTTCGGCCAGCCCCATACGCACCAAGGCGAACACGGCAGTAAAGATCCCGATCTGTTTTCCAAGGAAGAGGCCGAGCGCGACACCGAGCGGAACGGGAGCCAAAACGTCTCGAGGCAAAAATCCCTGCAAGGCGACGCCTGCATTGGCAAAGCCGAATAGCGGCACTATCGCAAATGCGACCCAAGGGTGCAGGCCGTGCTCGAGCCGGGTCAGTGGCGAGAGTCTGTCGTCGGGACGCCCTGGTGTTCGCATTAGTGGCACCGTCATCGCAACCGCGACCCCTGCCAACGTAGCGTGGATTCCAGACCGAAATACAAAATACCAGACTACGGCGCCGACGAGCAAATAAGGCCAGAGCGCTATTATCCCGCGGCGATTTAAAAGCACCAGAACCACTAGCCCGAGACCCGCACCGGCTAGGGCCGCAAGATCGATTTGCGATGTGTAGAATACCGCGATGATCAGCACGGCGATTAGGTCATCGATGATCGCGACTGCAGCTAGGAATATCTTGAGTGACGTCGGCGCGCGTTGACCGAGCAAGGCCAGAACGCCTAGCGCAAATGCGATATCCGTGGCAGCTGGAATTGCCCAGCCTCGAAGGCCTGTCGGGTCCTCCCAGTTCAACGTTGCATAGATGGCGGCAGGAACGGCTACTCCAGCGGCCGCCGCGACGCCAGGCAACAGCCGGTCTGACCACCTCGCAAGCTGTCCGTCGAGAACCTCGCGCTTGATCTCCAATCCGACCAACAGAAAGAACAGCGCCATGAGGGCGTCATTGATCCAGTGCAGCAGGGTGAGGCCGCCCAGATCTTGATGCAAGGTCTGGAAATAGCTGGTGGCCAGCGAGGAGTTGGCAACGAGCATGGCTATGCCGGCAGCGGCGATGAGAATGATCCCGCCCGCCGCTTCAGTAGCAAGAAAGGCGCGCATCATCGAAAAGCGACGGTTTGCAGTGGCGGGTGAAATCATCTGCCCGCTCCTAGCCCGACAGGCCCGGCGCTACCACCAAAAGGCGGCGTCGAGCCAATTTTTCTTGCTAAGTGCGAGCGCGCAGGAGGCGGCAATGCGATCAATCGGCGAAGAGGATCGAAGTGGCCTGCGAGACAGCGGACGCGGGCGAACCCGCGCCGGGCCTCTCCTGACGGCGAGCTGCACCCGCCTGCCTAATCGCCGCACCGAACGCGACCGGGGACAGTCAGGTTTCCTTGCGAAGGGTGCAGTCGAGCCGATGTCATGCTGATTCGTACCAGCGTGCACCGAGCCGGCTTGTCTTCTTGCTGAGGAAAGGGGATTGTCGAGCGTCGTCGGGAATGGTGCAAGCTGGATATGGCCTTGCCCGGGCGGAGCACTCGAATAATCGCCGGGTCGACGTGGAGAGCATGCAATGTCCAATTATCTCGATATGCCGAATTATAGTTGATCGGAACCGGAGAATTCACATTAGGCTGCATGTATCCCCCAAAATCGCTTGGACCGTTGGGCTAGCGTTCGCCATGAGTATTATAATCTATCTGTCACGATATAATATCGTCAGCGACGGTGTATTAAATTTATCGATAATAATTTCCGTCGTGGTGGCGTGTGTAGTTATCAATGTAATCAGATGAATTGAATATTGCATTTATTGGTGGATGAAATAAAATCAAAATAATATTAGGATAAGGTCCGAAAATATAGCCGGGTGATGGATTGCGCTGTATATAGCCAGCCGAGGTCTGCTAGTGCAGTGCTTTGACAGGTGCGATGCGCCAGACCGTATTTGAAAGATGGTCGGCCACCAGCAGCGCGCCTCTGGGATCGAGCGCTACGCCTACAGGCCTGCCACCAGCATGACCCTTGCCATCGAGGAAGCCCGTCACGAAGTCGACGGGATTCCCGATCTGTTTGCCGCCGGCAAAACGATCAAGCGCTATCGACATCCTGAATCACGCTATTGATCTGAATCTTGCTTGGAACTTGATGGATAAAGAATATCAGCACGCCAATCGAACATAGTGCCAACGCCCCGGCCACCATTAGCGCCATGTTCGGGACGAAACTGAAGCCGCCGCTCTCGTCGGCCGACCGGGATCGTTCGCAATACGATCAAACAATAGAGGATGGTGGCAATGAAGGTTCCAAGCGTGACCTGATTGCCGCGATCTCGCATGAAATTTGTTAGAAGACGCGGCCCGTATTGTCCCGAAGCATAGACGACGGCGGCGATTGTGACGGAAAATACGGTGGCGGCCACGGTGATCATGGATCCGCCGACGCGGATAGCATCTGCCGGGCACCGTCGGGCCGCGCGGCATAGAGCCACGTGAACCGGTCCATCCAGTCGGATCCCTCGTAGCTGTCCAGCGTAATCATGAGGAAAGCGAGCAAAACGGCCAACAGCGCCATGATGCTGGGCACGAACCAGTAGCTCGCAGTGAGCTTGTCGCCGATGCGGAGGAGCCAGCTTTTCAAGGGCCCAAGTTTCCGCAGATCGCGATGTAATGCTTGTCATAGATCATAGTGATTCACTGCGAGGCAGGAGCAAATCGTCGAAGGTAGTAGCACTGTATTTGGCGCTACCGGCCGTTACCGTCGAATTCAGATTTGGCACTGGACACCCAAGCGGTCCTTGCCGCAACCCGATGAAGGTACACAGATCAATGCACCAGGCGGCATCGCGTTCCGGTTGTGTGTGGCAAGTCCTGCAAATAGCGACCAGGCCAGCTGGCTAAGCGGCTTGTCGTAGATCGGCTTTCAGCACCAAGATCTGCTAGCTCATGACATCAGCACGGCGGTGAACCGGTCTCGCCACCACACAACATCCTCGGCAAGGATGTTCTCATACATTGGCTTCCAGCGCGCCACGCGTTCCTCGCGGGGCATGTTCAGCGCTTTGTCTATGGCATCGGCGATGTCGTCCGCGCTGTATGGATTTACGATCAGGGCTCCCTTGAGCTGCTCGGCAGCGCCGGCAAATCGAGACAAGATCAAGACCCCCGGATCGACGGGATCTTGCGCGGCCACATACTCCTTGGCGACCAGGTTCATGCCATCGCGAAGCGGCGTAACGAGGCCTATCCGAGCCGCGCGATAGATTCCGGCAAGCACATTGCGCGGAAACCCTTGATTCACATAGCGAAGCGGTACCCAGTCAATATGGGCGAAGGCGCCATTGATCCGCCCTGATAGCGCATCGAGTTGGGCACGTATGTCGCGATAGCTCTGCACGGTATCGCGGGAAGGTGGCGCTATCTGAAGCATGTAGACATTGGAATGCGCATCGGGCCGCGTCTCGAGATAGCGCTGATAACCATTGAATCGTTCCTCGAGGCCCTTTGAGTAATCGAGACGATCCACCCCGACGATCAAGCTTCGCCCAATCGAGCTTTCCACCATTCGACTGTGGGCGACGACCGCATCCTCGCTGCTGGCGCTGTCGACAAATTCCTGAGCGTCGATCCCGATCGGACAGGCAATCGCTCTGATCGTGCGGCCGCCGACGGTAACCTCGTCGTTGGCGCCAAGCGATCCTCCCATTTCGCGGGTGACATAGTCATGAAATGTCTCCAGCCATTCCCTCGTCTGGAATCCGACCACGTCGTAAGCGAACAGTGCCTCGACCAATCTGCGGTGCTCCGGAAGGGCGGTTAGCAGTCGGGTCGGCGGCCAGGGGATGTGGAGAAAGAATCCGAGGCGGTTGGTGAGGCCCTGTTGGCGTAGAACCCAACCGAGGGGGATCATGTGATAATCATGAACCCAAATGAGATCGTCCGGCTCGATATGCGGCCCGATCACCGCGCCGAACACGCGATTGACCCGTTCGTAGCCACCCTGAAACTCCCGTTCGAATTCGGTCAGCCCCAGTCGATAATGAAACAGCGGCCACAATGTTCGGTTCGCGTAGCCATCGTAATATTCGTCCACGTCCTGTTCTGGCAGATCAATGGTGGCCGAGGTAACCCCATCGTAGGTCTCGAACTTGAGAGCGCCGGTCTCCCCCGTCTCTCCGGACCAGCCGAACCAGATGCCTTCCGCCTCCCGCAGGGCTGCAGTAAGCGCGACCGCGAGCCCCCCCTTGCGCGGCCGGCTGCGCAGAAGTTGGCGCCGAGACACGGTTGGATATGACTATCAATCTGCTCAACGGACGGTGCTCCACGGCTTGCTTAGCAGAACTGCGCAATTTATCATGCCGACGAGTGAATAGGTTTGCGGATAATTGCCCCACAATTCGCCGGTGCTAGGATCGATATCCTCTGAAAGCAGACCCGCCGGCGTGCGACGCGAAAACATCTCTTCGAGTAGTATGCGCGCATCTTGATCACGGCCAGTGTAGTGGAGCGCTTCAATTAGCCAGAACGTGCAAACGTTGAATGCGGTATGCGGCAACCCGAAATCGTCCTCGCTGTCGTAGCGCAACATGTTCGATCCACGCCGCAGACCTGTCTCGACAGCCTGAAGCGTGCCGAGGAAGCGCGGATCGTCAGGCTCAAGGAAGCGCAATTCGAGCAGTTGGATCAGGCTTGCGTCGAGATTATCGCCAACGAAAGTCGCTGAAAGCCGGTTGGATTCGGGGCGCCACGCCGCCCGCTCGATATGGGCGCGCATCGTATCGGCGCGGGATTGCCAGAATTCGGCTCGGTGCCCGAGGCCAAGCACGGAAGCGGCATTGGCGAGCCGGTCGCAAGCAGCCCAGCACATCGCCGCCGAGTATGTGTGGACATGCGACTTCGTGCGCAACTCCCAAAGCCCTGCATCCGGCTTGTCGTATCGTTCCCATGCGCGCTCGCCAATCGGCTCCAACGCCTCGAAATCGGTGATTTTCGCCATGCGAAACAGCCGATGGTCGAAAAAGGCCTGGGCATTCGACAGTATGATTTGACCGTAGGCATCATGCTGGATTTGGTCATAGGCTTGATTGCCCACGCGCACCGGCCCCATCCCGCGGTAGCCGTTGAGCCCCGGCGCCTCCCATTCGGTCAACATCTTCTCGCCGCCGACGCCGTAGAGCGGCTGGATGTGCCCCCCCGCGGCATTGTCGACGATGTTGCGGAGGTATTCGAGATAGCTTTCGAGCACGTCGAGCGCACCAAGCCGATTGAGCGCCTGGATCGTGTAGTAGGCATCCCTGATCCAGCAATAGCGGTAGTCCCAATTGCGGCCGGAATTCGCATGTTCGGGAATCGATGTGGTCAAAGCCGCGACGATCGCGCCGGTTTCCTCGTGCTGACACAGCTTGAGGGTAATGGCTGAGCGGATTACCGCTTCTTGCCACTCATGTGGCGTCGCCAGGCCACGGACCCAGTGCCGCCACTCCGAAGCTGTTTTATCGAGCATCATGTCAAGCGCAGCGCTGATTTCGTCGGCAAAACTCTCGTCTGGGCCAAGAAAGAAATGCAACGGCTTCTCGACCCGAAATAGGCGTTCGTCCTCGATCCAGCCTACGGGTGCAGTGGTCGACAGTCGGATCACGCCATCCTCAAGCAGATAACGGACATGGTTCGAGCCGCGCGTCCGTTCGGCGCGCGCACTTCCCCAGGCTCTCGAAGGACGCAGGCGGACGCGAATGCGCGGCGATCCTGCGACGGGACGGACAATGCGCGCGAAGGCAGTTGGCCGGTATGTCCGGCCATTGCGGTGAAATCGCGGGGCGAAATCGGTCACTTCCACCGCGTTGCCGTGCCCATCGGTATGGCGCGTTACCAGGATCGGCGTGTTGCGCAGATAGGACTGGCGCGTATCGGTCACGCCATCAAGGTCGATCTCCCAAAAGCCATAGGCGCCTTCGCCCCCTGGCGGTGAATCGTCGAGCAGCGAGGAGAAAGCAGGATCGCCATCCACGCGGGGAAGGCAGCCCCAGACGAAGCGGCCCGATCGATCGATCAGCGCAGAGACCTGGCAGTTGCCGATCGGCCAGAGATCGAGGGTCGCGGTCACAGGGCGCGCAACCAGTCATGGACATCGGCCACGCTCGCCAGCCGGTACTGGGCAGCCGATTTGCGGGGAGCACCTACGAGGATACCGGTTCCACCGAGCGCAACGCAGCGCTCGAAACCAGCCTCGTCGGTTACGTCATCGCCGAGGAAGACCGGGAGACTTCCTGCAAACGGCGGTGCCTGCATGAGCGCGGCTATCGCGCTGCCCTTGTCGTGACCGGAAGAGCGCAATTCGACCATCATTTTTCCCTCCTGCGTCACCAAACCATCGACTGCGCCGAAACGTTGCACCGCTGCGTGGGCGGCATCGGCCAGCGACGGATTTTGTCGGTAATGGATGGCAACGCCCAAGGATTTTACCTCGATGACAATGCCTTCACATTGGCCGAGGTCTTCACGGAATGCGCGCTCGGCGTCATCCAGCGCGTGCGGCCGTTCCAGCCGGCACACGCTTGCTCCGGCAAGTCGGACCTCTGCGCCGTGACTCCCCACCGTTGCCAGCCTGCGATGCAGCGATCCGATCAGACTGTCGAGTTGCTCGATCGAGCGCCCGCTGACCACGGCCACCCGCCCTGCCAGGCGCCCGATCAGCCCGTCGATCAGGGCTACAAGCGGCTCTGCGACCACCACAGCGTCCGGACGATCCGCGAGATCGATCAGTGTGCCGTCGAAGTCGAGAAAAAGGCTGATCGATTGCGACGGGAAAATCGGAGGACGCGGTTGCTGCATCGCGGGAACCTTACAGGCTTATGCGTGCGAGCGCACCCCGATCGTGTCGCTTCGTGCGGTGATTGGCCTCATTTTTACTGCGCCGCACAGCTCCGCCCGCTCGCCTGAGAAGATCTCTGCTGCAGAGTTGCAGACCGCCATGGGCCCCAACGAGCTCTTCGAACGGGGAAGGGCGAACGTATACGGCTCCAGCACGATTACGTGAAGGCTGCCCGCCGAACGGGCAGGGGCGAGCTCGGACGCCAGCGCGCCCTCGGCAGGCAAGCCAGCCACCGCGTTTAGCTGTTGGACCATTTTGCGATCGTCTCGCCGCTTCGCGGATCATCGATCGCGACGTTGTCGAAGACCGCGGAAATCGTGCAATCGGGCGGTACCTGCCCCCCCCACCACGACAAACGATGACCCGTTCGTCCGCCAGGCGTTGGAGTCTGCCGGTTATGACCAGGTCATATCCGATCTCACTCGGGGCCTTTCCTTCGTCCAGCACTTTATTGGTCGTATAGGCCCTATTGTTGCGTCGATGCGTCCGCGCATCCGCTTCTGTAAAAAATTGTGCGATTCCAATTTTTTGAACCGGTGCCGGCGTGGGTATGACGTCCTGCGAATTAACGGCGGCGGAAGGACTGACCCGAGACGGCGGACTGACCCGAGACTGCGGACTGGGCCCGGGACTGGCAGTCATCGCCGGCTCGGGGCTGGCCGCAGGACAAGCGGCAGTCAGCAACCACGGACGGCGAATCCAGAACCCCTCTACTGCTTCGTATCCAGCGACGCCCAGCGATCCCGCGGACGTTGAATGGTCGGAAATGCCAGGCTCCACACGAAGCGACAGCAGGCGTCGTTTCTTGTCGAACGTCCAGCTCCGCGCCTCATCCCCGTCACTCCCTCCCGGCGCGCCGCATCCGAAACGCAGCCGAAGCTCAAATCGCTTGCCCGCGAGTTCATTTTGATTTTCCGTATCGCTCTGAGCCAAAGCATAAGCGCTCGCTGCCTGGGCCACCGCCAGCAGCAGGGCCTGACGATCGAGCGGCAGGTCGGCAACGACAAGAGTCGGTACGACTGGAGCACTCTCGGTTTCTGCGCGGGGGGCAGCTGCTTGCCGTTCCGGTTGCTGCTGGCATCCCCACAACGCGACGATTGCCGCGAAGGCGGCTAGGAGACGGCGGTTTCGCATCCCGGCTCCATAACACAAGGAAAAGCAGAACCGTTAGATGCGTTCGAGGTTATCGCCTTGGAGATCGCCAACATTCTGATCATAAGGCTGAAATGAACGTCAGCCAGATGATAACGCTTGCCGTACTCGCGGCCGTGATCACCGCGCTGATCTGGGACAAGCTGCGTTCAGATGTCGTCGCTCTGACCGGCGCCGCCGTTCTGCTGATGACGGGCGTCGTCCGGCCCGTAGAGGTCCAGGCTGCATTCGCCAGCCCCGCGATCATTGCCTTGGCTTCGCTGTTCGTCATTGCATATGCAATGGAGCTCTCAGGCTTGCTCGATGCGGCCATCCGCCATTTGACGCGCTTGTGCCAACGCATCGGCAAGGCGGGGTTGTGGCTTATGATCGGCCTGTCGGGCGCGGCTTCCGCCTTTCTCAACAACACGCCGATTGTCGTGCTGGGTGCGCCGGTCGTGCGCGATGTGGCCCGGTCGCTGGGCCTCTCGCCAAAACCGTTCCTGATACCGCTTTCCTATGCGGCCGTGCTGGGCGGGTGCTGCACACTGATCGGCACCTCTACCAACCTGCTGGTCAACGACATGGCGTCAGTTGCCGGCCAGCCGCGCTTCGGCATTTTCGAGATCACCCCCGTGGGGGTGACCGTTGCCCTGGCCGGAGGGCTCTATCTGATGCTGTTCAGCCAGCGGTTGATCCGCAGCGAGGATGTCGCTCCCGAAACGCCTCTGTTTCCCGAAGGAAAGGTGATCGAGCCAGGCCTGGCTGGCGGTCAGATCGGCTCCGCCCTGTCGTTCGCAGAGTATTCTGCGCTTCGGCCAGCAGCCGCGATTGCGTCTGCGGCCGTATTTGTGGGCACGGTTACGCTTGCGGCGCTCAATGTCGCGCCCATTGCTGCCTGCGCATTTGCCGGCGCAGTCCTGTTGATCCTGCTCCGGGTGATCACAGCCGAGGAAGCCTATTCGGGGTTACGCCCCGAGGTGCTCATGCTCATCGCAGGAATGGTGGTGTTGGGCGTTGCGCTCGACGTGACCGGGCTAGCGGGCTCGCTGACCTCGCTGCTGATTTGGTCGGTCGATGGCCTCAGCCCCTTGATGGCACTCATCATTGTCTACGGGGTGACCCTCTTCGCCACGGAAATTCTATCCAATGCCACCGTCGCCGTGCTCTTCACCCCCATTGCCGTCTCTTTGGCCGAAGCGCTTCAGGTCAGCCCGAGGCCATTCCTGGTCGCGGTGATGGTCGCTGGAAGCGCGGCTTTCGCGACGCCATTTGGCTATCAGACCAATGTGCTCGTCTATCAGATGGGCGGCTATAGCTATATGGATTTCGTCCGGATCGGCATTCCGCTCAATCTGATAACCTGGTTGGTCGGGGTCGCCGCCATTCAGTTCTATTTTCCGTTTTAGATCAGGAATTCCGCGGCGATTATTCGCGATTGAATTCATGCATCAGTGCCGCGCTTTGATCGGCAACCACCGCTCCCCTTTTGCCCATCGGACGTTCCGGCCCGGTGGTCGTGTCTTGCGCGGTCTGCCGTTCCGTCTCGGCATTGATCACTGCCCCGACCAGGATCGCATAGGCCGAGACATAGAGCCACATCAACAGCACTACGACAGCGCCAAGCGACCCGTAGGTCGCATCGTAGTCGCCAAACCGGGCAGCGTAAAAGCCGAATGCCAGCGTTGCAGCGAGCCACAAAAGGGTCGCAGCGACAGACCCCGCGGTCAGCCATTGCCATCGCGCATCGGCCCGGTCAGGCGCGAAGCGGTACATGGCAGCGATTGTCATGCAGCATAGGCCGCCGGCGGCGCACCATGTCAGCACGCCGGTAAAGGCTGCGCCGATCGGGCCGATGTCCCCGATGAGGGCGCTGGCATAGCCAATCATCGTTGCCGCGGCGATGCCGACAACGCCGATCACGATCGCGCCGACGATCAGCAGACCAGCCGTAACTGTGCCACGAAGAATGCTCCGGCGGTCTTCCTGGTCGTAGATCACGTTGAGCGCGGAGATGAGCGCTGACGATGCTCGGGTCGCCCCATAGATCGAGACGGTAAGGGCGACGAGAAGGCCGAGCCCCTTTTTGTCGGCGGCTGCGCTGGTCAAGTTCGAGAGCTGTTCGTGGATGAGCATCGCGGCATCGGTCGGCACAAGCGCAATGATTACTTTCATGTGTTCGGCGACGATCGCTGGATCCGCTAGGAGCCCGTAGGTCATGACGAGCGCGCCAAGCAGAGGCACGAACGACAGGAATACGTAAAACGCCACTCCGGCCGACATAAGACCGATGTTGTGCCGGCCGATATTTCGCCAGACGCGTTTCAGGACAGCCTGCCACGCTGGGCCCGACAGTTGAGCTGGGGAGCGCGCCCACGCTCCATATTCCGTCGGTTCCCGATCCTTGTCCAAACCTCGCCTCCTTCAAGCGTAACGCGCGTAGAACTATCGGGTTCGCTCGGTGCCTCGCAGCAGATGCCCGTACGGCCTCCTGAATTCGTTCAAATCGAGAAGCGAACGGGCCCGAGACTGGTGGCTACTGCCCTGGCAATGGGCGGGCAGCACCGCAACGAAGACCGCTGCCGACCAAAAGGCGATCGGCGTCAGGAAATCGGCTGATGGGTATCGATGCCTGCGCTTTGATCGGTCTGGGGTAGAGGCGGCGCGGTTCCGCGATCACGGTAAGACGGAATGTCTGGCGCTCCTCCGGCTACGGGATTGGCTTCGAGACGAGCAATCATCTGCTTCATTTGCGCGATCTCCCGAACCTGGGCGTCTATGATCCCATCGGCGAGCTTACGGACCTCGGGATCCTTGATATGCGCGCGCTCGCTGGTCATGATCGCGATCGAATGATGGGGGATCATCGCCTTCATGTAGGAGACGTCGTCGACGGTCTCCTGACTTCGCACAAGCCAAAGCGCGATGCCGAAAATCAAAATGCTGCCACCGATGATCGCGATTTTGACCCGCCGTTCTCCATACATTTCCCACATGAAGCCGAGCATGATGATCGCCATTGCAGCGCCCATCACTACGGCCATCCAGGACCGGGTCTGGCTATATTCGACGTGGCTCAACGCGTAAGTGTTGAGATACATCAGCCCGAACATGACGATGGTCGAGGTCATGATCATCGCCGCGAACCTGCCGTAGCTCATGCCGCTCCGCGGCGATGCCTGCTTGCGGTGGTCTCGGGATTCCATGAGCATTTCCTCTCCTTGCGCGGCCGGTCCCCTAGTCTAATGCGCCGCTTGCCCCCTGGGTTCCGACCCCGTTGCGCGCGCTCGCGACCAATTTCGCGAAATCGGACCGTCGCGCTTCAAAGTCACCCAGCGGCACAGTCGTTGCCGTGTTCTTATCCCAGGAAGATAGTCCCTTCGCCGCAAATCCTCGGTTCGGTTGACACCTAGTGGACTTCTTGCGGATTGAGGCAGTTGCGGGTTGGAATGCCAGTGTCCGCACACAGCCATCGCACCTAGTCTCTCCTTCCGCCCAAGCCGGATTTCGCGCTCCCGACTGCCTATGGTTGCCGGTGGATGCTGGTATCGTGCGCCGGCGGCACATGCTTTAGGAGCCTGGCGATCGCAACCAGTGTTGAGCCAAGATAGACTAGCCCCGCCGGAACCCACATCAGAAGTCCGGCGATTTGCTGGTCAGCGAGCGGCTGCGACGCGTAGCTGACATAGAGCGGATTTGGTGCGAGCGTAATGAGTGCGGCGAGCAGATTGCCTTGCAGCCCGACCAAAGTGACGAGCAGGATGGCGGTCCCCGCATCGAGCCGCCGGTTGCCGCTGGTCGAGATCATCCGCCAGAACACTGCCGCGGTCATGAGGAAGGTGAGGTGCTCGAGCGTGTGGAGTTGCTCGTTGGCCAGCGCATTTTCATAGAGATGAGGCGCGTGCCAGATCCACAGACCCAGTGCGAAGAGCGTCGCCGCTACGACCGGGGCCAGCCGGTCCGATGCGCCCGCCTTGACGCCTGGCGCCCGGTTGATGCGCCGCCCGATCCAGCGCCGCGGTATCATCGGCAGCGCGAACAGGGCCACCAGATGCATGTTGGACATTGCCATCAACGGCGCGGCGACGAGCATCAACAGGAGATGCTGGAGCATGTGCCAGGCAAAGCTGCTGTCGGCAAAATCGTCGATCGGCGAGAACAGTGCGGCAATCAGCACCGCGACAGAGCACGAATAGCAAAGAATGCGCGGCAAGGGGGCAATCGAGCGCCGCTGGGCGGGAGTCATGCGCGCCTGCCCGGTAGCGTATATCAGCGCCGAGGCAGTCAAAAGCGCGAGGGCGAGCGGCTCGAATGTCCAGTCGCCCAGCGCGGCGCCGTGCGCCTCGCCGCCGTGTGCCCTCGCTGCGCCGGGCACCAGAAGCGCGAGCGCGAAGATCAGTTGAATGAAGCGAAGCCGAGGCATGCCGACAGCGTGAAAATGGCGGTGAGTTGGACGACAACTGCGAGTCCGAATATCGCGCTGGCGCAAAGGCCGCAATAAGCGAGGAAGCGGGTGCGTCCTTCGCCAATTTCCTGGACGCATTTCTGGTCACCACGCTTCTCGCCGCGGGTTTCGCGATAATTCGCGATGGCGATCCCCATACCGACGATGGTTGCGGTCAGCGCGGCAAGGTTGATCGCGACCAGCCAAAAGTTCGGCGGCCTCCCAGCGCCGCAGCCGTTCGCGGCGACGACGTAGCTGGCGACGACCTGCAGCGAGAACGCCGCAGGCGCGAGCGTGACCCCGCCGACGATGCGCCAAAGCGCCACGTCGCGCTTGCCGGGCGAAGGGTGACTGACTGCGCGTGCCAGCGGATGCAAGTCGCTCATGCCAGCCTCGGCGCCAGATAGACCGTTGCGAACACAAATAGCCACACGACATCGACGAAATGCCAGTACAGCGTTATCAAGCTACGGTGCTGCTCGTGCCCTGGCGCGATCCGGCCCGTCATGCTCCAGACCAGCAGGACCGTAAGGGCTATCAACCCTAAGGCTACGTGCGCGAGATGGGTGCCGGTCAGCACGAAATAGATCGAGCTGTAGCTGTCGGTCGAAAGAGAAAATGGCCTGTCCGACCATTCTTTCAGCCCGAGCGCGATGAAGCCCGCCCCCATCAGAATCCCGATAACGAGCGCAACCCTTGCCAGGGCAATGTCGCCCGTGCGCGCGCGGCGCTTGGCGAATTCGAGGACGAAGCTCGATCCCACCAGCAGGACGGTGGCGGGAATTGCCAGAGACAGACTAGGAGGCCCCCCGGTTGGAGGCCAAGCTTGAAAGCCCTGGCTTCCCAGATAGGCGTAGGAAAAGATCAGATAGGCGAAGAGTATGCCCTCCGTCGCGAACAGGCACAGCATCCCCCACCAGGGTGTGCCGATCTGGCCCATGCCGTGGACCGGCAGGCGCTCGTCGAGGGTCTTGGCGTCAGCCATAAACGCGTACCGCCTCGTCTTGTGCGGTATCGCCGCCGGGAGCGTACCACCGGATCAGGATGATCAGAGTCGCGATCCCGCCGAACGCGCCGAGCGCTACGGAATGCAGGAGCAATCCACCGAACAGCGGCATCAGCGCTACCGACAGTGCGAAGGGTAGCCAGCTGTCGCCCGGCATCTTGAGGATCACGTCGGGCTCGCCGTCGAGCGGCGTAACCGCGAGCGTCTCTTTGCCGCGATCGAGCAGGAAACCTTCGGCAAAGAGGCTTTTCTCGCCGGTATCGCCGAGCCTTTCCTCCCAAAGCGGATGCCGCGAGGCGATAACCGGGATCACCGCAAAATTGTAGACCGGCGGTGGTGACGAAATCGCCCATTCCAGCGTTGGTCCATCCCATGGATTTGGACCCGCGACACGTCCGCTGCGCCTTCCCAGCCAGATGTTGATGAAGAACAGCAGGATGCCGAATGCGAAGAGGAAGGCGCCGATCGACACGACCAAATTGGTCGAGGAAAAGCCCATATCGCTCCCGTAAGTATAGACGCGCCGGGGCATTCCGGCGAGTCCGAGCCAATGCATCGGCAGGAACGCCAGGTTGAATCCGGCGAACATTAGCCCGAACACCCATCGGCCCAGCCGTTCGTCCATCATCC
The DNA here is from genome assembly GCF_019075875.1 of Novosphingobium sp. G106. Lineage (NCBI taxonomy): Bacteria > Pseudomonadati > Pseudomonadota > Alphaproteobacteria > Sphingomonadales > Sphingomonadaceae > Novosphingobium > Novosphingobium sp. G106. The sequence goes on from NZ_JAHOOZ010000001.1 coordinate 5,707,657, forward strand.
GCCCGCTCATCTTGGGGAACCAGTGATAGATCGCGCCGGTCACCGCGAACAGATTGATCCCGATCAGCACGTAATGAAGGTGCGCGACGATGAAATAGGTGTCGGTCAGCTGCCAGTCGAGCGCGAGGCTGGCGGTCATCACGCCCGAGACCCCGCCGATCACGAACAGCAGGATGACGCTGGTGAAGAACAGGAACGGCACGGTAATCCGGGCTCGTCCGGTCCAGATCGTCGCGATCCATGCGAAAACCGAGATCGCCGATGGGATAGCGATGACGAAGCTTGCCGCCGAGAAGAAACTGAGCGCCAGCGTCGGTACACCGGTGGCGAACATATGATGCAGCCAGACACCGAACCCGACGACCATCGTCGCGACGGTCGCCATAGCGACGAGCGTGTAGCCGACCAAGGGGCGGCGACAATGGACGGGCAGCGCGTCGGATACCATGCCCATCGCGGGCAGCACGATCGCATAGACCCAGGGGTGGCCGAAGATCCAGAAGAGGTGCTGCCACAACAACGGCTGGCCGCCGCCGCTGACTTCGAAAAAATGGGTGCCCAGATTGCGATCGAACCACAGGAACAGGCAGGCGAGACTGACTGCCGGTACGGCGAACAGGTTGGCGACACTGGCAGTCATCGTCCCCCAGACGATGATCGGCAGCCGGTTGATCGACATGCCCGGGGCGCGCATCCGCAGCAGCGTGACGATAAAATTGGCCGAGCCGACCGTCGTCGAGATGCCCAGGAAAATCAGCCCGAGGCAATAGACATCGATGTTCGGCCCGGGCGAGAATTCGGACGAGCTGTTAGGGACATAATTGAACCAACCGCCATCCGGCGCGGCACCGAACGGGAAGCTGAGATAGAGAAAGATCCCCGCCGCGAGGAAGAGCCAGAAGCTTAGCGCATTCATCCGCGGGAAGGCCATGTCGCGGCTGCCGAGCATCAGTGGCCAGAGATAATTCGAAAATCCCGATAGTACCGGCAGCGCGTAGAGGAAGATCATCGTCACGCCGTGCATCGAGAATAGTTGATCGTACTGCTCCGGGTTCAGCACCGCTGCATCGGGCCTCGCCAGCTGGATGCGCATGACCAGCGCCTCGAGCCCGCCAACGACGAGGAAGGCGAATGCCGTGAACAGATAGCGGATGCCGATCACCTTGTGGTCGACGCTGCCGAACCAGCCTTTGAGGCCCGGTGCTTCGCCCCATGCCGCTTCGAGCGTCGCGGCGATCTCGGGCGGGTTGGGCGAGATCGGCGGATTGGGATCGACCGGGCTCATCGCAGAGCCCCGAGATAGCGGACGACCGCGGCGCGATCGGCGTCGCTCAGGGCTACCTGCGGCATCAGGGCGCCCGGTTTGACCCCCTGGGTGTCGGAGATCCAGCGATCACGCATCGCAGCCGTGTTTGGCAACAAACCAGCGGCAATGGTGGGCCGGTTCGCGAAGTGGGTGAGGTCGGGACCGTAGATTCCCGCTGCCGCCGTGCCGCGGACTGAATGGCAGGCCGCGCAATGATCGAGGAAAACCGTTCGCCCGCGCGTGTCGGGCGGCGCGGCCGGCGCGCGCTCGGCGGTAAACCAGCGCGAATATTCTACAGGGGCCAGCGCGGTAACCTGCAGTGCCATGCGTGCATGCTCGACCCCGCAATATTCCGCGCACTGGCCGCGATAGGTGCCTGCATCGCGCGCTTCGAGCCATGTGACATTGGTCTTGCCAGGGATCATGTCCATCTTGGGCCCCAATTTTGGCACCCAGAAATCGTGGATCACGTCGGCGCTCGCGAGCTCTATCCGGATGGGGACGCCGGTCGGGATGACGAGCCGGTTGGCGGTTGTGACGACTTGGTCGGGATGATCGGCGTCGCGGTACCGAATCTCCCACCACCAACGATGCCCGGTGATCTCGACAGTCATCCGGGGCGATGCACCGGGTTCGGCGATCGCCCGCGTCGCGACAAAGTTCCATACGGCCATTGTTATGAGCACCGGCATGGAGATTCCGACGCCCCAATAGATGAAGCCTAGGCCGTCATCGACTCGAGACACCGTATCGTCCGGCGACTTGCGGGCATTGCGCAGCGATGCCCGGATTGCGAGGCCGATCATCGCGGCGATGATCAAGGTCACCAGAATGGCTATTCCGGAAAATCCCCAGGCGATCCACTGCAAGGTGTCGGCGCTCGCGCTGCCACTGCCTGCCATGTAGCTGAGCGGCGTGCCGTCGCATCCCGACAAGGACAAAAACGCCAACGCAAATGCCGCGCCTAGGCCGCGCTTGCGGTTCATTTTTCGTCCGCCGCTCGTGCGGCTTCGCCAGGCTTGGTAAGCCAATCCTTTTGGCCGGGTATCTGGTCGCCGCGCAGGGCGGCGACGGCGTTTTGAGGCGGCACGCCGCCGCCAAGCGAACTGACGAACGCGGTAAGTTTCCACAACTGATCGGCAGGCAGCGCGTGCCCCCAAGCCGGCATTCCCTTCGGGCGCCCCTCGTAGATGGATTTGTAGATCTGCGCGGGTGCGCCGCCATAGCGCCAGTAGTGATCGTTGAGCGGCGGTCCCATCCCGCCCGCACCGGTATATCCATGACACCCGGCGCAGTTCATCGCGGTAAAAAGGCGTTTGCCGTCGGCAACCGCAGCGGGATCGTTGCCGAATGGATTGGCCAGGTCGATCGCGCCTGTCGGGACCGCGCCGCCGGCGATGTCGCCCAACGCAATCGAAGCGGGGCCTTCATATCCCGTATTGGTGGCCACGACCCCGGCGCGCGGTGCGGATCGCCCGTGCCAACCGACCCAGCCCGAAATGCTCGCACCAATCGCCCCGGTGGCTAGCGCGATCGCGACGACGCCGGGTGTCTTCACGTCACTTGCTCCCTGCCATCGAAGACGGGGCCGTGCCAGGTGCGGCGGAAACCCCTTCGCCGTCGAGGGAAAATACGTAGAGCGTCGATCCGCGCGCGGGGAATCCGGGCCGACCTTTTTGCACCATTGCCGCCCCGCCGACGCCGCTCGCCACCGCGACATATTGCCGCCCGTCGGGGCCGAGATAGGTGATCGGCTGGCCGATCACGCCCGACGACAGTTTCTGCTGCCACAGGAGCTTGCCGCTTCGTGCGTCGAGCGCCTTGAACCAGCCATCGGTGGTACCGTAGAAAACAACGTCACCGGCAGTGACGATCGTGCCCGACATCACCATGAACTTTTCAGGGATGCGCCAGGCTGCCTTGCCCGCGACCGGATCCCAGGCCAGCAGCGCGCCCCAATCGCCGTCCTCGCCGTCGACCGAGTGGCGGGTCATCTCCATCCCGTCGTAGGGGGTGCCGGCGATATAACTGACCTTATGATCGGTCAGATCCATGCATATGTTGAAGATGCCGACATAAATCAGGCCGGTGCGGGGACTGAACGAGGGGGGCTCCCAATCTTTCTGGCCAATGTCGGGTGGGCAGATATGCTCGACCTTGCCTCCGACCTTCGCCTCCTTCTCCGGATTTATCCTGGGGCGCATCGTTTTCCAGTCGAACCCGGTCGACCAGTTCTGCGGCGCGAAATTGTCGGCCTTGAGTACCTCCCCGGATTTCCGGTCGAGCACATAGGCATATGTGTTGCGGTCGAAATGGACGATCGTCTTGCGCATTTTTCCCGCAATCGGGAGGTCGAGCAGCATCATCTCATTGACGCCGTCATAATCCCATTGGTCGTGGGGCGTGAACTGATAGGCCCAGACTGCTTCGCCGGTATCAGCATCTCTGGCGAACACGGAACTGGTCCAGAGATTGTCTCCCGGCCGCTGAGAAGGGACGCGGGGGCCCGGGTTGGAGGTGCCGTAATATATGAGGTTGAGATCCGGATCGTAGCTGATGAAGCCCCACACCGCCCCGGTCCCCTTCGGCGCGGCACCAGCCGGCCATGTCCGCAGGCCGAGGTCTTTGCCCCGATATTGCGGATAAAGCGGTTTGAAGCGCGGGCCGATCAAGGCGTCCTCGTCCGACCCCGTCGAGTAAGCCCGCCACAATTGCTTGCCAGTGTGAATGTCGAGCGCGGCGATCCAGCCCGAAACGCCCATCTCGCCGCCCGAATTGCCGACATAAACCTTGTCGCCGACCACGAATGCCGACATCGTCATGGTGACGCCCTTTGACACGTCGGCCATCGTCGTACGCCAGACTTCCTTGCCGGACTTGAGATCGACCGCGACGGTGTGCGCATCGAGCAGGTTGTAAATGAGCTTGCCGTCGCCGATCGCCCAACCGCGCAGCACCGCGTCGCAGCAGGCCTTGCCGATCGCCATCGGCGCGGGGTTCGGATCGAATTCCCATTTGATCGGGGCGCCCGGCCTGGCGAGGTCGAGCGCATAAGCGCGGTTGGGGAAGGGCGAGACGATATACATCGTTCCGCCGACAACCAGGGGCGCACCTTCGTGCCCGTATTGGGCGCCATCCGAGAACGTCCAGGCAGTCCTCAGCCGTGACACGTTGGTCGTGTTGATCTGGTTCAGGCCGCTGTAACGGCTGTTCGCATAGTCCCGTGCCTGGCTGGTCCAATCGGCGGAAGCAGCGTTGGGGGCAGGGTTGAACGTGCCGCGTCCGGCCGCGCGCCCCGAGGTCGCGAGCGAGGGATTAGCAGCCCTCCTTTGATCGGAGCAGCCCGTCAGCGTGAGCATGCAGGCTGCGATCAGGCCAAAGCCTCGACTTACATGGTCTTTCGCAAGAAAGTTCGAACCGATTCCCACGGCGTCCTCTCGAACTGGCAATGACCCCGATTGGATTAAGGGCCAGCAGACCAGATGGTTCCGCCGGACGATCATCGGATTTGTCTCGCCGCGGCGGGAAGGGCGGAGGGCCGCGCGGGGATAGGCGTCGCGGCAGCGAATTAGGCACTGAGCCATGGACCCTTGAAACGGGCGTTGCCGCGGCAAGTGTTGGCGCGCGCGTCGCGCCGTCAGCCCACTAAGCCGAGGCAGAGGGACCTATTTCCGCCCTCCCACGTTGAAATAGCGTATGACGCATTTCCACTCGCCGCCGGTTGCCGCTTCGATTTTCATTTTTTCCGCTCTCCTTCTGTCCGGAGCCAGCGACGATCGAGCGAGCGCAGCGACGGCTGCTCCCAGCCAGTCCGCCCGTGAGGATAGGGGCACGCCGATCCTGCCTCCCGGCGCGTTGCGCGCCGCGGTGACCGATGCCGCGACGCGGCAGTTCTACAGGTCGAACGGATGGCAACCGATCTGGTCCGATGCGGCCGCAGACGCGTTCACGCGCATTCTCGACGCGCGAAGTCGCCACGGGCTGGATCATCTCGATTTCGTCCAAATTCCGACGCGAGAGGTCAGCCCGGCATCGCGCGAAGCCGCGCTGACCGGCGCCGCGCTGCGCTATGCCGCAGCGCTGGCGCATGGCGTGACCGATCCATCGGACCTTCACGCAATCTACACCATCCCGCGGCCCGAGAGCGCCTTGGATGAGGCGCTCGCGCAGGCGGTCGCCAACGGAACGTTGGAAGCATGGTTCTCCGCGCTCGCTCCGCAAGATGACGATTATTTCCGCCTTTCCGAAGCCTATCTTCAAGCGCGCCAAGGCGCCGGTGATATCAATCCGCGTTTGGACGCTGCGGGCCTGATCCATGTCGGTGACACCGACAGCCGCGTCCCGGCAATCGTCGAACAGTTGATCGGCGGCGAATACCTGACCCGCGAGGCAGCCATGGTAGGGCAGTCGTCGGACATTTCCCTCTATACCCAGCAGGTCGCAGACGCTGTCGAGCTGTTGCAGCGCGACTACGGTATCGTCGCTGACGGCGTTGTCGGGCCCGATACGCTCGAAGTTCTCAATCTGCGCCCCGGCGACCGGGCGCGGGTTATCGCAGTCGCGCTGGAAAGGCTGCGCTGGCTGCCACGCACCCCGCCCGCAACCAGGATCGATGTGAATATTGCAGCCGCACGTCTTTCTTACTACCGCGATGGCCTACTCACCGACAGTCGCCGCGCAATCGTCGGCAAGCCGGGCACGGAAACGCCGCAACTGCTTGCACCGATTTTCCGGCTCGTCGCCAATCCAACCTGGACGATTCCAAAATCCATCCAGCACGGCGAGATGGCCGGCGTCAGTCGCAATTATCTGAGGCGGCACAATATGGTTCTCAGAAACGGGTGGATCGTACAGAAATCCGGACCGGGCAATGCATTGGGCCTCGTCAAGTTCGACATGGATGACACCTACGCCATCTATCTGCACGACACTTCCGCACCGCACCTGTTCTCGCGAAGCGAACGCCACCTGAGTCATGGCTGCGTCCGTGTCGAGGATGCATTGGGCTTTGCGCAAAAAATCGCGGAAGACGAAGGCGTGGGGGATCAGTGGCGGCAGGCTCGTGCGTCGGATAAACAGACATTCGTCACCTTGCCGCAGCAGATTCCCGTGCGCTTGATCTACCAGAACGTTTTCATCGATCACGACGGAAATGTCGCTTTCCGCACCGATCCCTATGACTGGAATACACCGGTTGCCAAGGCACTCGGATTCACGGTCGCATCACACGCCAAAGCCCAGGCGAAAGCGACGGATATCGGTCCGTAAGTTGCCGCTTGCCCGCAGGCCGCATGGCATTTCAGGGATGGTGCCAGTCTCTTCAAGACCAAGCGCGTAAGGCGCAAGCGATTGGGTGATGCTATGTCTGAGCTGTATGCCAACAGCAGATTTAGCACCGAGCCTCAGGCGACCGTCTAGCGCACACAGATATTGAAATGTGCGGCCGGGTCAGCCGCTCGACACGCTAGGACCTAGCTATCCAGGTGTTACGCGCACTCTCGTAGATGGATGAACAGCTCAGTCTTCTGTTTGGGAGACAGAGACGAAATCATGTTTCTCGCGAGTATCACTTCGCCGTCGGTTTGGTCGGATTGCTCCACTCTCAACTGAAGGCTGTGGTCCCTTGCCTTGCAACGGCCGCCCAGGGAATTGAAGATATCAATCCAATCGTCCGAATCAAATGATCCGACTCCTGGATTTCGATTGTCCGATTTATAAATTCCGTGTTCCAAAACTAAATTCTCCTTTGAGCGCGTGCAGTCTCCATGTTCTTCGAATAAAGTCCCCGCTTGTGACCTTGTAGCAAAAAAAATGTGGCCGATTGGGGGCGGAATGAAAATGATCAGAACGCGAACTGCGCTAGGGCATTGTGCAGGCGAATGATTGTCGATCACTCATGGTTGCATAGTTTCTCGACGGAGGCGGCGATGGAAAATGGATTTTCCTGCTTTTAATGCGTTTGACCTCGCCCGCACTGAATGGGCGCGCTGCAGCCCGTTCGGACTGCGTGCAAGCTAGCGCTGCCTGTCATCTCGCGCATTATGCCGTATAATTGCGAAGATAATGAGAAGGAAGGCTGCCAACCGAAGCAAATAGAGCCAGCTCCGCTCTTCGAGCGGCACGTTGCTCAAGGTCAGCAAAGTCTGATTGATGGCCAGCAAGAAGAAGCTGCCGGCGAATGCCAGGAACAGTTGTACGCGGCTCTTGCGCCAGAAGCTGAGCAAGATCAGTCCGGCCACGGCAAATCCCATCGACACCGCGCCGCCCAGAAAGTCCAGGAGCATGCTCACTCTCCATCCCAAATGAAGCCGATCAGAAGTACGCCAACTGCGGCCAGTGAGAGACCGAGCCGGATCAGCCGGAAATCAACCTGCGGAAAGACGAGTATGTCCAGGATGACAACTAGGTTTGCAGCGGCCAGCAGCGTGAAGCAGATGGCACTCCAAAGCAGAATTCTAGCCCGGTTGCGGAGGAACATGCGGCCCAGCAGCGCAGCGCACAGGCTGCTGGTGAGGAAGCAAAGAGTGTAGACCAATGTGGGAAAGAGATCGGCCATGGTCAGTCCTTGCGCAATCTGAACGCCTCGGAAAAGGCAGCGATACCGGGAGAGGTATGTGAGACAATTTTGCGCCGGACCTGGTTTGGTCTTCGCTCGTAAAGCGAAAGGGCTTCATCGACGAGCGAGGCCAGTTCAGCACTCGCCGGCCGGAAACGGATCTCACCGTCGTCGTCGATGACGACCAGAGCAACCGCCAGAAGCTGGTCGATGCTCTGGTCGACGACCGATCTGCTCGCCCGCAATCTCTCGATAAGCTGGTCTGCCGAATGTGGAAATTCCGCGTTAGCGACCACAAAGCGCAGCACTTCGATTGCCCAAACCGACCGGAATGTGCTGCCAATAAACTCAAGTACCTGTTCTTCGCCCGCCACCCCCGCGGAAAACCCCTTGCGCGCCGTGCCGACAATGGTCGGCACTCCGGCAAGCCCCAAACGTTTCAGTTGCATTGGGGTTCCCGTGGTTCCGCAAATCGGGTCCAGCCCGATCTTGCGATCTATCGGTTTGCAATCTGCTGTCCGGCCGCCGGAAGGCGATCCGCCGTCACGGCGAATGTTTCGACAGGTCGATATGGCGACCGGCAATTCGGCGCCTTCATCGTCAAGCCGGCCTTCATCGTCAAACCGATGGTGTGGCGCTGCAATTTCACCGACGACCGCCGCCAAGATGGTGAGGGCACCCGGGTTTCGAGAACAAGCTGGACCTTGTGCCGGGATTTTAGCTGCTCGCCTGGACAGAAACCCAGCCACCCGGATGCCCCTTCCGCAAGATGACCGGGTTCTCGTCGCTACCAAACTGACAAGCGCTGCTTCGTGAACGTCAATCGCATCCATTGTGGCAATAGTTGGCGCTTGTCGTGCTTGCTCGATCGTCTTGCATTTTCGGGGCTGGCAACTAGACATTGCGCCGCGCTCGAAAGGAGAGCGCCGAGGCGCGAATTTCCGCCCGAACCTGACACTCTCGCCGGGCGCGTGGTCCAGAGCCGACCGCCGGGTGGTCGACGCGAATGTCCAGGCGCGAATTCGTGCTAAAGGCGTTGATGCTGGTTCGCGCGCGGGGCATCGCCATCCGGTCCAGGCCGGCGTCTCGCAGGAGCGGCCCATGGCGACGAGCATCGCGCGCTGGCGCGTGGCCCGGGCAACCTCGTGCGTCTGAAGATCTGGCACAGCGTCGGGGCGGCCGTCGATGGCGTACCTTCTTCCGGCAGCGCCTGCGACACGGACCTCGCCTTGCTCTACGAGATCGAGGCGCCGCGGCTGCGGCGACGGCTCACGCGCTATTTCAGCACAGAGAAGGCAGCCGATCTCGTACAGTCCGCTTTCGTGCGCTTGCTTCGGCTTGGCAGCGAGCGCCTGGACGAGCTCGAAAATCCCCGCGGCTACCTGGCGCGCACGGCCGACAATCTTGCTCGCGATGAGGTGAAGTTTGCGGCCCGCCGCAACGAGAACAGGCATGTCGATGCCGATGATTGTGGGCTCGCAGGCCCGGATCCGCTCGCGTTGCTCGAAGCGCGCGATATGCTGCGGCGGATCGAGGTCGGCATTGGCGAACTGCCCGATCGGACGCGCGAGATATTCATGGCCCATCGCTTCGAGGAGTTGACCTATGCCGAGATCGCCCAGCGCATGGGCGTGAGTATGCGGACGGTCGAGAGGCACATTTCGATCGCTCTGTTTGAGCTTCATCGCTGCGCGGGTCGCGAGACGTGACGCCCGGCGACAGCAGTGGTGAGGGCAACGAGCGTTTTCTGGCCGCGAGCCGATGGTTCGCGCGCATGCGCGGTCCCGACGCTGAGCAAAGCCTCCCGGAGTTCGAGGACTGGTGCCGCAATCCCGCGAACCGGCAGACCTATGGCGAAATGGAGGCGATCTGGATGGCATCGGCATCGGCCCGTCCCGGGGCTGCGTCAGCCGGAAGGAATCGCATCCGGCCCGGACTCATCGCCGCCGGGATCGCCACTGCAGTGACGCTCGGGCTACTCGTTTACGGCCACCTCCGGCCAGGGATACCGGCTCCTACGCAGGTCTACGGCAGCGAGCGGGGCGTCATTCGCGAGGTCGCGCTCGCCGACGGCAGTCATGTGGTCCTCGACACCGCGAGCCAGGTCAGCGCCTCGTTCGATCACCTTGAGAGAAAGGTGGCCCTTCTTGCCGGTCGCGCGCGGTTCAAGGTAATGCACGATACCGCGCATCCGTTCGTGGTGACGGCAGCCGGACTTGCCGTCGTGGCGCGCGGTACCATCTTCGATGTCCGCATTGACGCTGGCCGCACCGAGGTCAGCCTTGTCGAAGGCGCCGTAGATCTCGAGAGCCGCGGTCAAGATGGGGCCTACCGGGTCGTTGGTCGGCTTCGTCCCGGCGAGACGGCCACCTTCGCCAGCGCCGACCTTCGCCCGCGAATTGCGCGGTTGCCGCAACAAAGCTGGACTGCCGGCATCATTGCGGCCGACGGAATGCGTTTGTCCGATCTCTTGAGCGAAGCGAACCGCTATAGCGCAGCCCCGATCCGCCTTGCCGACCCGAGTCTCGGCGACCTGACAATTTCGGGCGGCTTCCGCCCGGCCGATAGCGAGCAGCTGGCGCAGGCCCTCGCTTCCGCCCTGTCCCTGCGGGTCATGCACGGCGGCGACGGCGCCGTGACGCTTACCCGGACGCCGGAAACGCCGGTTGCCAGGGCCGAATGCCGGACTGCCAATTGTTTCGCGCGCTGAGGTTGGGCCGCTGCGGGAACCTGTGCCTCACAAGCGTTCGGCCTGTCCCGTCCGCATGATCAGCTCGGCGATGCGATCGGCGATAACGAGCGGCGGGAGCTTCGATCTCGCCGCTTCCTCGAGGATGATGCTCACGCGTGGACCGATGCCCGCCACCCTGCCGGCAACGACCGATCGGTCCTCGCGCATATATTCCGCCGCAGCGCTTACGATCCCGCCAGCGTTCGCGACGTAGTCGGGCACATAGGTGATGCCGCGGGCGGCCAGATCATGAGCGATGTCAGGGGCTGCCAGCTGGTTGTTGGCAGCGCCGCAGATCAGTCTCGCCCGCATCGCATTCGCGACCTTGCGGGTGATCGCCCCGCCGAGCGCGCAGGGCGCGAAGACATCGACATGCATCAGGGCGATGTCCGCTGTATCGGCAATGCCGGCGCCGAGTTCGTTCGCGAGCGCCTCGGCTCTCGGCCGATCGATGTCGGCGACGATCAGGCGGGCACCGGCTTCGACGAGGCGGCGACACAGCTCGGACCCGACATGGCCGAGACCCTGGACCGCTACCGTGCGCCCTTCAAGCTCGGATGACAGGACGCGCCGGCTGGCGGCCTGCATGGCATGGACCACGCCGAGCGCCGTCCAGCGCGAGGGATCTCCGCCCGCTAGCCTGCCATCGGCGGGCCGGCCGACGACGTGGCCCGTTCGCTGCGCGACGTGCTCCATGTCACTCACGCAGGTGCCAACATCCTGGGCCGTGATGTAGCGGCCGCCGAGCCGGTCGACCGCCTCGCCGAAGGCTTCGAACAGCGCGGCCTTGTCGTAATCTCCTTCCGGCCGCCGGATGACGGCCTTGGCACCGCCGAAGGGCAGAGCCGCCATGGCATTCTTGTAGCTCATGCCCTCGGCCAGCCGAACCGCGTCGGCAAAGGCCTCGTCGATCGTCGGATAGGGCCAGACGCGGCAGCCGCCGAGCGAAAGGCCGAGCAAGGCGGAATGGATGACGATCACGCCTTCGAGTTTCGCCTGGTGATTATGCAGGCGGATCACTTCGGCGGGCGGTTCTGCGATATTTCTTCGATCGGTCATGTGGGGCTCCTCATGTCCGTCGTTATCGGCGAGCGAGGCAGGAGAGACTTGATCGATATGTCGGGCCAAACAGGGATTATCGGATCGAATTGTCCCGGCACGGACGCTGGCGGGTCGAAATGACCGATCTCGATCCCTTCGAGCGGAAGATCATCCGCGAGCTGCAACGCGATTCGAGCCTGACTACGGCTGAGGTCGCCGAGCGCGTGGGCCTCTCGACTTCACCCTGCTGGCGCAGGATCGACCGCCTCGAGCGCGAAGGTTACATTCGCGGTCAGGTAGCGCTGGTCGACCGACGCAAGCTCGGTTTCAATGCCCACATCTTCGCGCAAGTGAAGCTCACCGCGCACGGCCGCGCCAATCTCGATCAATTTTGCGATGCGATCAGGGCTTTTCCCGAAGTGCTCGAGGCCTATGTCCTGCTCGGGACGATGGATTTCATGCTGCGGATCGTCGCGCGCGACATCGAAGCCTACGAGCGCTTCTTCTTCGATCGGCTCAGCAAGGTGCCGGGAGTGCAGGAAGTCCAGTCGAACGTCGCGCTTTCGGAAATCAAGGTGACCGGCGAACTGCCGATCGACTGACCCAGGTCCTGCCAGGAACGTCAGAGGGTCTGGCGCCTGACGAAAGCTTCGACCGCTTCGATCGGCGCTTCGACGATCTCGAGGCCATCGACTTGAGAGGCGGGCGAGCCCTCGCGCAGCTTTTCGACGAGCCTGTCGAGCTGGTCCGGCACGCCCGCCGCGTAGACCTCCACCCTGCCATCGGAGCGGTTGCGGACCCAGCCGGCGACACCGATCTCGCGCGCGCGGCTGACGGTCCACTCGCGAAAGAAGACGCCTTGAACCTGGCCCGTGATGAAGATCCTGTATGCGACCATGCCAGCTTCATGGCGTCACGAATGCGATTTTTCCAGTTCGCTCGGGTGGCGCTTCAACAGTTGCCGCCAGGTCTGTGACCGACGCTCCGAGCGCGGTCGCGCGTCCAGTGCCGCGCGGGGCGACGGTGGTCGCGACGGCGCCCGCCATTCCCATCCAGCCCTGTCTGAAAAAAGTTTGTGGGGGGACGGTTCCCTCCGTCGTCACCCGCAGACTGCCGCCTCGTCGCCAGGCGCAGAACAGGGAGAACGACATGATGAACCGTACTTCGCGCTGCCGGCTCAGGACAGCGGCAGGCCTTATCGCAGCCGCGGCGCTGGCGACCATATCGCCGGCTCGTGCCCAGCCGGCGATGCAGATCTACGATATACCGGCACAGCCGCTGGGCGATGCGCTCGCGGCAGCGGCCCAGCGCGCGGGAGTGGCGATCCTGGCCCCGACGCCGCTGGTGGCGGGCCGGCGGGCGCCGGCGCTCAAGGGTCAGTTCTCGCCCGAGGAGGCGATAAGGCAACTCCTCTCCGGCAGCGGTCTGGTTCTCGAGCGGGTCGGCGACAGCTATGTCGTGAAGCGGTCCGGTCGCAGCGAGATCGATCCCGCCGATACCGACACCGACATCGTCGTCACGGGCTCGCGCATCCGCGGCGCGCCGGTGGCCTCGACGCTCGTGCGCCTCAGCGCGGAGTCCATCCGCAATACCGGGCAGGCAACGGTAGCCGATGCGATGCGTTCGCTGCCGCAGAATTTCGGCGGTGGCCAGAATCCGGGCATGGGCTTCAACGTACCGGAGTCGAGCGGTAGTGACATCAGCGGCGGCTCGGCGATCAATCTCAGGGGCCTCGGCGCCGACGCGACCCTGACCTTGCTCAATGGCCACCGGCTGCCCTATTCGGCCCTGTCGCAGTCGATCGACATCTCGGCGATCCCGCTCGACACCGTCGATCGCATCGAGGTCGTCGCGGACGGGGCATCGGCGATCTATGGTTCGGATGCCGTGGCGGGCGTCGTCAACATCGTCCTGAAGCGCGACTTCGATGGTCTGCGGACGCGCGCGCGGATGGGCGCCTCGACCGACGGAGGCAACTTCCAACAGCAGTATTCCGTTGTTGGCGGCAAGGCCTGGGACTCGGGCGGTGTCCTGATCGCCTACGAATTCGCGCGCTCGACCCAGATCACGGCTGCCGATCGCGACTACGCGGCGACCAAGGTGCCCGGGGTCACCCTCTATCCCGCGCTCAAGCGCCACAGCGTGGTCGTCGCGGCGCATCAGGAGATCACGCCCGACATCACTTTCTCGATCGACGGCGTTTATGGTCGCCGCTGGAAGGAGGCGACCTATCCGCTCAATGCCGCCGGCAACCTGGCGGTCAGCAGGGTCGAGAACAATGCGCAGTCGCGCTCGTGGGTGATTGCCCCTTCGCTCCAGGCCCGCCTGGGATCCTGGCGGCTCGAGCTCGGTGGCGCCTATGGCAAGGACCGTGTCATCATCGGTCCCGACCAGTTCATTGGCACCCGCTTCATCGACGGCGGCGAAGCCTGCCTTTGCAACACCGGCCGGTCGGTCGAGTTTTCCGGCGACGGTCCGGTCTTCGCACTGCCGGGCGGGGATGCCCGGCTGGCGCTGGGGCTGGGCTGGCGCGACAATCGCATCAACCGCACGAGCCCGCTCAATCCGGTCCGCGCCTTCATCGGATCGCAGGACAGCAAATTCGCCTATGGCGAGGTGAACCTGCCTATCGTTTCGCCGAGCATGGCTCTCGCCGGTATCGATCGGCTGAACCTGAGCGCGGCGCTGCGTTACGAAAACTATCCCGGTCTCGGCGACGTCGCGACGCCCAAGGTCGGGCTGATCTATTCGCCCGTCTCCGGTTTCACACTTAAGGCATCCTGGGGCAAGTCGTTCCGCGCGCCGACCCTGGTCCAGCTTTATCAGAACGTCTCGACCTCGATCGACCCGCCGAGCGATTATGGCGGCACCGGCTTTCCCGCAGGATCGCAGGTGCTCTTCTTCAACGGCGGCAATGCCGCGCTGAAGCCGGAACGCGCGACCAGCTGGTCCGCCACCGCCGTGCTCGAGCCGCCGCCGATCCCCGGCCTGCGTCTCGAAGTGGGCCTATTCCATACCCGTTACCAGGATCGCATCGTCGCGCCGATTATCCTGTTTAACACGGCGCTGGTCGATCCGGCTGTCGCCGACCGGGTGACGCGGTCGCCGACCTTGCCCCAGATCAATGCCGTTCTTGCGCAAACCGATGATCTGACCAACTATACCGAGCAGCCCTTCGATCCTGCGAGGGTCGTCGCGCTTATCGACGACACCTACGTCAATGCCGCGCGCCAGACGATCAAGGGCGTCGATTTCCTCGTCGACTACCGCACCGGCCTTGGCGGCGGGACTCTGGCCCTGACCGCGAATGCCAGCCTGCTCGACAGCGAGCAGCTTAGAGGGGCAGGGCAGCCGGTTTCCGTGCTGGCCGGGACCATTTTCAATCCGCCGCATTTCCGGGCGCGCGCGAGCGCAACCTGGGCCAAAGGCCCGCTCAATCTCGCAGCGACCGTCAACCGCATCGGCGGCGTCGACGACGCCCGCTTTGCGACAGTGACGGCCATACCCGGAATGACGACTTTCGATCTCGCGCTTCGCCTGCAGCCATCGAAGGGCATCGCCAAGGGTTTCGACCTGCTGCTGTCGCTCGAGAACATGTTCAACGCCAAGCCGGCGGCGGTCCGCACGATCGGTTTTACCGAAACGCCCTACGATTCGACGAACTATTCGCCGTTCGGCCGCGTCGTCAGCCTGACCCTGGCAAAGACATGGTGACGGGCCAAGACAGGGTGACGGGCCAAGAAATGGTGAGGGCCCCAAACATGGTGAGAGGCGAAAGCACAGTGAGCGGCAGCATGGCAAGGCTGCTGCCGCGCTGGACCGCGCGGCTCACCCTCGTCCTGGGCGCATTTCCGCCTTCACCGGCCTGGGCTCGATGCGAGGATCTGATCCCGTCCCTCGCGGCTCAATCCCCGGCGTTGGCCTCCGCCGACCCCGCGCGCCGCGTAGCACCGGAAGATATCGTACGGCTGCGCGATATCGGCGAGCGCGATGCCGTGGGGCTGGGCAAGGGGCCGCTCGCCACGTCCCCCGACGGCCGGCGGCTCGCCTTCACTATCGCCCGCGCCGCGATTGCGACCAACGACTACTGCCGCGCGCTCGTCGTGCTCGATCTTGCACCGGGCGCCCGGCCGCAGGTCATCGATCGCGGCGGTGAATATATGAAGATCAGCGCACCGGTGCGCGGCCTCGTCGTCAGTCCTGGGCCGCCCGAAGCCGTGACGCCTGTCTGGTCGCCCGATGGGCGGGAGGTTGCCTATCGCAAGCGGATCGACGATCGGACGGAGGCCTGGGTGGCCCGTGCCGACGGGGCGGGGGCCCGCAAGGTCGCGCGGCTCGAAACCGACGTCGAGGACCTGGCCTGGAGCGAGGACGGAACTCGGCTTGTGCTGGCCTGGCGCCCAGGTCTTGCCGCACAGCGCGCTGCTCGCGCGCGGGAGGCCTTGTCGGGCTATCTTTACGATGACCGATTTCAGCCGGCCTACCAAATGGAGCCGCTGCCGACCGCGGCCCCTCTCGCGGCGGTGTCCGTCGACCTCGCCTCTGGCCTGACCCGCAAGCTTGATGACACCGAGGCCGCGCGGATCTTTCCGGACTACAGGCCCGGCGTTCCCGCCCCGCGCCAGGCTCTCTCACCGAGCGGACGGCGCGCGCAACTGGCGCCCGCCGCGGGCGGCAGACCCGGAGCGATGCGTGTTTCCGCCGAAGGATCCGATGGCCGCATGACCTTGTGCATGGCCGCAAGCTGCACGGGACGGATCACTACCCTGTTCTGGCAAGGGCAGGCGGTTGTCTTTGTCCGGCTCGAGGGCTGGGCGCTGGGCACCTATGCTCTCTATCGCTGGAAGCCGGGAAGCTCGGCGCCGCGGCGGATTCTCGCGGGCGAGGACCTGCTCTACGGATGCGTGCCGGGCGCGCGAGCCGTGATTTGCGGAATCGAGAACGCGACCAGTCCGCGGCGGATCGAGGCCATCGATCCATCGAGCGGTCGCCGGCAGGTCCTGTTCAACCCGAACCCGGAGTTTCGTGCCTTGCGGCTTGGCGCGGTGCGCCGGATCAAGCTACGAAGCAGTCTCGGCTTCGAGGCCTGGGCCGATCTCGTCCTGCCGCCCGGATATCGCGGCGGCCGAATACCGCTTGTCGTCGTTCAATACCGGAGCCGCGGCTTCCTGCGCGGCGGGGTCGGGGCCGACTATCCCATCCAGGCCATTGCGGCGCGCGGAATGGCCGTGCTCAGCTTCGAGCGCCCCGAAGGGCCCGGCGACACAAAGGCCAACGAGGCCGAAATGCTCGCTGCCAACACGCGGGGCTGGGCCGACCGCCGCTCGGTTCTCGACGCGCTCGAACGGGCCATCGACGAGGCCGTGCGGCTGGGAATCGCAGACCCCGAGCGCATCGGCATGACCGGGCTCAGCGACGGTGCGACGACCGCGGCTTTCGCGTTGATCAACTCGCGGATCAAGCTTGCGGCAGTGGCCATGAGCTCGTGCTGCATGGAGCGCGAATTCGTGTCGATCACCGGCGGTCCGCGGTTCGCCGAGGCCATGAAAGCGGAAGGCTACCCGCCGATCGGTCACGACGACCCAGCCTTCTGGGCGCCGATGTCGCTAGCGCAGAACGCAGAGCGGATCGATACGCCGATCCTCATGCAACTGGCGGATCGCGAATATACCAATGGTCTCGAGACCTGGACCGCTCTCGTTCAGGCCGGCAAGCCCGTCGAGATGATCGTCTATCCCGACGAGTACCATAACAAGTGGCAACCGGCGCATCTTTACGCGAACTACGTCCGCAGCCTCGACTGGTTCGACTTCTGGTTCTTCGGCAGGAAGGATCCCGAACCGGCAAAGGCCGCTCAGTATGCGCGTTGGGACGAGCTCAGGCGCCTCCGCGATCGGGCGAGGGGGAGGGGATCGTAACGTCCCGCAAGATTGGCGACCATGCCGGCGGCAACGGAGCGGAAGGATCGCCGGTGGCGGCCGAAGCCTAGAGCGAAGCTGCGGCGGAGGTGCTCCGGCAGGCCCGGGCCCAGGCCTCGACGTCGGCGATCCGCAGCACGCGGCTGTAGTCGTAGTCACGCAAGGCAAGGCCGGGAGCCAGGGCGGCCAGGATCGCCTCGCCGTCGAGCAATCCCGCTCGGTCGAGCTCGCCCCCGATGAGAAGGTCGGCAAGCCGCTTGCGATTGGCTTCGAAGACTTCGCCGAGGAATCCGTCGGGTGATCCTTTGTCGCGGCGCCAGACTATTTCTGGCGGCAGCAGCTCCGCGAAGGCTTGTCGCGCAAGAGCACGGTTGTGGCCGCCGTCGAACCAATGCCAGCTCGGCACCGACAGGCAGAATTCGACGAGGGGCTGTGCCATCAGCGGCGACCATTCGGCGACAGGGCCGTCGGCGATCTCGATCAGGTTTTCGACGACGATCATGTTGGCAATGTGCGTCGCCGCGCCTGGCAGTGCGCCGCGCGGCGTCTTGAGCCAGGGATGCGTCGGCTTGGCCGCGCGGGCGAGCGCATCGCGGCTGAGCAACCGGTCGTCAATGGGCCAGCGGTAGGCGCGGCGCCGAAGGAAAGCGCGGCGCCAGGCAAGGCCGAGAACCTGCGGCAGGCTAGCCCCGGTGAGCCGGGCCATGTCGATCGCGGTCTTGACCATGCCTTTCCCTGGTCCCTGCCGGAGCAGCCGGTCGGCCACGGGTGCCGCCGACTGCATCGAGCAGAACAGACTGTCGCCGCCGCTTCCGTCCACTACGTCGCCGGCACCCGTCGAAGCGGCCAGTCGGTGCTTAGCGGTGCGTGCCGGTTGGACGAAGGCGCGGGCCAGGGGCCGAGCAAGGCCAATGGCGTCGCAGCGTCCTATATCGACTTGGTCGACCTCGGGCTCGATCTCGAACAGCGGAACGCCGAGATGGGCCGCTACCCTTCGTGCGTAGCTGCGCTCGTCGCCATTGGCGTCCCCGTAGGGCAGGTTCAGGCAGGTAAGGCGAGGGCCGGCGCGTGTCAGGCAAGCCGCGAGAATCGAGGAATCGAGGCCGCCCGACAGCATCGCACCTATGGTGTCGCGATCGCGGACCTGCGCCGCGACACAGGACAAGGTGAGTTCGCGAAGCCGCGCGGCGAGGGTAGCCGCCGGCTCGTCGCGGGGTGCGCGGGCAAAGGACCAAGGGCTCCATGCTGGTTCGGTCCGGACTTCCTCCATGGTGACGACCATGCGGTTGCCCCACAGGAGCTCGTCGATTCCGCTGATGCAGGTTGTGGGCGCGCGAAGTCCGGTCGTGCGCAGGTGGCAGGCTACTTCGTGCCAGTCGGGCTGGTCGACGGCCACGCCGCAGCGTGCAAGCAGGTCGATGTCGGATGAAAGCAAGAGGAGACCGCGGTGCCGCGTGTGGCAACAGGCCAGGTCCGATAGCGGCGCTCTTAGAACGATGACTTCATGGTCGTTCGCGGCGAAGGCGATGTAGTCGCCCCAGAATTCGGTGATCAGCGCCTGACCGCGCGCCGCGGTCACGCGGCCGCTTTCGATCTCATCGAGCTCGACAATGCGGTCCATCGCTCCGCCCTGGCGAAAGATGGGACCAAGGATCGTCCCCCTGTCGCCCGGCAGCACGATCGGCGCCGGCCCTTGGGCGTAGACCTGGAGGCCAGCGGCGCAAAAGACCAGCCCAAGGCCCGCCTCCGCCATGATCGGCGCGACCGAGCGCTTGAAGCCGAAAGGATCGCGGAATGCCGCGACGGCAAGATAACGCGGAAGCCTCACAGCCGCCGGATCGGGGTATAGGAGCGCACGCGATCGAACCGGTCGTTGACCAGGTGTCCCTGGCATTCGACCCAGCAATGCGCCGCGAACGGACGCAGCTGCACGCCGAGAACGACATGGGCCGCGAAACCTTTGCGAGCGAGGTCGGTCGCCAGAACGAGGGAGTGGGGCAGGCACAGATTGTGCGCTCCTCGCAGCAGGCTGAACCAGTCATAGGCCGTCGCAGTTGCGCCCAGTTCTGCATTGTCCCGGGGCGGGGCTGCGCTGCCGCGCGCCGCGGCCAGTTCGCCTGCTGGTCCCGCTATACCGTGGCGGCTGAGCTTGGCGCGCATGACCGCAAAGGCCAAGGTCAGTCGCAGCAGTCGGCCGGCCGATGTCGATCCCCTGGAAAGATCGAGCAGGCTCGCCCTGGGCGTGTCGGACGCGCAGGCGAGAAGGGGCTGGCCGCCGGAATGGCCGTGTCCGGGTACGACTATGCCGAGCTTCTCGAACACCGCGCATGTTTGCGGGTCGGCAGCGCCAGAGATAACAGCCGCGAAATCGCCGGCGAGCTCATGGCCAAGGCTGAAATAGCGATCTTGCGCCAGGTCGAGGAAGACGAACTCGCCTTGGATACGGCAAAATGAAATGTCGGGGTGAAGTGGCATCGAAGCTGAACCCTTGCGAGCTTGCCCGGACGTCGTCGCTGCCTTTGCGGCCGGCTATTCGTTTGGTCGCAACTGGCGACACGAGGTCCGATCGACGGCGGCGGAAGGCGCGCGGCCGACCGGCCGCGCGCCCCGACACCGATCAGTCGTCGGTCATGCCCTGCGGGATGAGATTGAAGCCCTGGTCGGTCTTCTGGCCGAGGACCCCCTTGGTTTCGGCGCTGGCCGTGCCGAGTTCGATCACTTCGGCGGTGTCATGTTCACGTTCCATGTCGACTTCCTTTCGCATGCCGCGAGATGCGGCATGGAAAGACTGGACCCTTGTCCGGACTATAGAAATTTAATAGTTGAAAAATATAGATAATATACTCCGCTACTGCTTTGCGTCCGGCGCCGGAGCGATCATCCGCGCGACTATCGCGGATACGCTACGTTGCCGTCGGCGGTGGTAGCGTGCGATCGCCGCGCGCAGATCTGACAGGCAGCCAAGCGACCAGGCCGTCGTGATCGTGGTCAACTCCTCGACCATCCCGGACAAGACCTGGACTTCCGCCAGGCGTGCCAGATGCAGGCGGTCGCTGGCCTCACCGATCGCATGGCGATGCTCGCCGTTGCCGAAAGCGGCGGCCATCGCCGCGAAGATCGATCTTGCGCCGTCTTCCGGGGCGGTCACCGGGGACGGAAGCGCGCCGCTCTTCCGATCGAGGCTCTTGCCGCGAAGGACAATGACCAGCAGGTCGCCGTTCCACGCATAGAGATCGCGCAGGCCGCTTTCGGTCGGTGTCGGCACCTTGAAGCCCTCGCGCGGCCAGGCCTCTATCAGGCGCTGGGCGTAGAGCTGGTGCAGTGCGTCGCGAACCGGCGTTGTGCTCGCATGGAGATCGGCGGCCAGTCGCGCCGGATCGAGATGTTCCCCCGGCCGCCGCTCGCCGGTCATGACCTGCCTCTTGACGAGATCGTAGATCCGGTCGGTTGTCTGACCGGGGCTCATGGTAACGGCGGACCTTGCCGCGCCCGCTCGCGCGCGGCGTGCTGTGCCACCATGGCTTGCTGCTCGGGCATCAGCGCGTCGGTTGCCGCGACGGGTGTGCCCGGGTCCCCGCCGAGCAGCCGCGAGGGGCATTGGCCGTCGACGTTGCCGAGGTTCGGACGGTGCTGCCGATAGCCGGCCAATGCGGCGAGGTTCGGCGAAAAATGGCGCGCCGCCTCGGGCGGATAGGCGAGCCAGAGGTTCTCGTAGGGCTTGAGCCACCCCAGTGAATAGCCGGCGACGATGCCCCTTCGCGGAGCGGTACTGCGGTTCGCGCCCGCGGCATGAAGCGAGGAACCGAGAAACAGGATCGCGTCGCCCGGATCGCATTGCGCAACATGGCCTGCCCTGTCGTAGGGCTCGGCCAGAGCGGCAGCGCCATGCGACTGCGGCCAGATGACGGTCGCGCCGTTCTCTTCGCGAAACGGCGTCAGCGGCCACATGACGTTGAGCAGGTATTCGATTTCCCCCTTGGGGCCGTGCCACATGTCCTGATCGCGGTGCGGAACCTGGGCGATCTCGCCGGGGTGGATCTCGATGGCCTGCATGACGTTCAGCTGGATCGTGTCGCAATAGGGCCCCAGCAGCGCGCGGGCGATCGCGAGGATCGCCGGGTGTTCGGCGAGCAGCGGCGCCACCGCGGCGCGCATCAGCAGCCGGCCGAACCGCTTGGTGCGCTCCCCGTAGAAATCGCCCCGGCTGAACGGCGTGTCGAGGAAACGCTCGGCGACCTCGCGATCGAGATCCAACATGGTTTCGCGCGGGAGAAGACCCGGGACGATGCAGTATCCGTTTCGGTTCAGTTGCTCGAGCCAGCTGGCCGCTTCCGGCCCTGCGGCGAAGTCGGCGCTGTCGCCCGCGTTGACGGCTGCGTTGACGGCCGCCTTGCCCGCCGTGCCGAGGGCCGCGCTCATGCCCGCAGCTCCGGCGCCATGCCCGAGGGCTGCCAGGCCGGTACCGTCCAGATGCCGCCGGCGGCGAGCAGCTCGGGCGTCTCGTGGTCGATCTCGATCCGCATGGCCACCAGCGTCCGGCCTTCGACGATCCGCGGCAGACCGAGCAGCGCGCAGCGCCAGCCGAAGTTGGCGATCTGCCGGAACCAGCCGATCTCGGCCACGCCGGTGTAGGCTGTAATGCCGTGCTCGATCGCGTAGGCGGTCAGAGCTGTCACCAAGCGGTCGCGCGCATGCCGGCGCTCGGCCGCGCGCAGCGAGCGATCGAGGCAAAAGCGCGTGATCTCGAGAATGTTAGCTCCGCTCGGCACCTCGCCGTCGACGAGGTCGGGATAGAGCTCGCCGAGAATGTGCGGACCGACCGTCTTGAGCAGCCTTGAAGAGGCGAAATGGCCGCCATTGCCATCGGAAATAATGAGATAGGTCGCTTCGCGGTCGTCGAATTGATCGAGTTCCCAGGTACCTGCCAGAACCGGTATGTCCCATTTCAGCAGGTCGACAAAAACATGTTTGCGAGCTTCGAACATGGCGCGAAGCACCGCGCCCTCCGCTTCGCTCATGTGATCGAGGGTATGAATCATAGTGCGCGCTCCCGGTCTGGTTGGACCGGGAAAATTGAACAGAATGGGAGCGCCTGCGGTATCCCTCGGCCTAGGGAGAAAATGCGGAATTTTGCGGCCGAAGGACGCCTGGTGGCCGAACAGTCTATCCGTAGGCCGCGCGTGGCGGCATGTCATCGAAGCACAGATCGCCCATTTTGAGCGAGCCGACGACCAGTTCGCAGCGCGAACCGACCCCCAGTTTCGCGCGCGCCTCGCGCAGATGCTCCATGACGCTTTGCACTCCGATGCCGAGGCGCAGCGCGATTTCCGGATTGCTGAGGCCCTGTCCTGCCAGGGCAATGCACTGCCTCTGACGCTTGCTGAGCCGCGGCAGCGGGTCTCCCGCAGCCCGCCGCTGGAGCCAGCGCATGCGATCGAAAGCGAAAGCCCCGATCGACTGCGCCAGGAGCAGCGTACCGCGCGGCAGCTTGGCGCCGGATTCCGCGACGAAGCTGCAGGATCCGCGCGCCTCGCCCGGGACATGCACCGGGACTGTGACGCCGTCGCCAAGTCCGATCTGCTTGCCAAGCCCCAGCACGTGGCGATCGGCACCATTGATCTGGATGATATCGGGTACATCGTTCCAGAAAAACCCGCTGGCCATGCGGTGGCTGGCGCGGTGGATCGGATCGCTGAGCCCGAGACTGCGCTGATCGTACCACGCCTCCCAGCCGTCCGGATAGTTGTGGATTCGCAGGGCTCTCGGTGCGGCTACGAAGTCGACGTGGTGAGACAAGGCAAAGTAACGTGCACCCAGCCATTCGCTGGCTTCGGCCAAGGCATCGTACAGAGCGTCCGTCGACATGACGCTGGATATTCGGCTCGCCAAGTCCATGGCGGCAGACAACTTTTCCATGACAGTACATTCGGCCGATCCGCGCCCGCTCTCGAGCCGAGCATGTGACCGGCCTCCTTTCACGTCAGGTCCCACCGGGCGGTCCAGCGCCGCGGACTAGGAAGGTTGGTGGTGCGACCCTGTTTTGCTTTGAGAGTTATAGACCTCCGCGCGAAGAACCAGGAAGCCCCAAGAATAAGGCTCGCAAAGTCTGTCGCGCAACTATATTTGGAAAATATCTGGAGGATATCGGATGGCCCTGGACGGGAGTTCGAGACTACCTTCGCGGGCACGCATTCGACTTGCTGCGCCCGCCGCTTACCGCTTGTCCCTATGCCTCGGCGCCGCGAGGGCTTTGTTTCACGAAGCGGGGCGCATTGTCGGCGGTCACCACCTGGCTGCTCGAATATGAGCCTCCACCGTGTGATTGAGCAATTCGCGAACCGATCGCGCCGTTGTTCGAATACCATCGATCTGTTTGCCCTGATCGAAGCCGCAGCCCGGGAAATACGTTTCCCGCGAGTCGCCCTGGCTCATGGAATGGCATTTCGCCGACCAGGCCGGCACCTCATCCGCATGGATAACTACGGAGATTGGGCCGATCTTTTCGTCGAGCGCCAATACTATCTTGCCGATCCGGCCACGCTCGCCGGGCTGCAGACCAGTTCAGCCTTTGCTTGGGGGCAAATTCCGCAATTGCTGACGCTGACGCGGCAGCAACGCAGAATTCTTGAGGAAGCCCAGCGGTTCGGTCTGCATTCCGGTTACACGATCCCGATCGGCGTGATCGGGGAGCCGCATGGTTCCTGCTCGTTCGTCGCCGCCGGTCCCGACCTGCCGTCGAAGTGGCATTGCCGCGCCGCCGCGTTGATCGGCGCCGATGCCTTCGGGGAGGCCCGGCGGCTGCATGGCCTTCCCGGACGCGCCAAACAGCTGCCCCGGCTCAGCGACAGAAAGCTCCAATGCCTCGAACTCCTGGCGATCGGCAAGACCGATGTCGAAATCGCCATCATCCTCGGGATAAAGGAGACGACCGTTCGGACCTACATGGCCCAGCTGCGCCAGGACTTCGGCGTCGTGAGCCGGACCCAGCTAGCGGTCGAAGCCCTGCGCTTCGGTCTGATCGACTACGGTGACGCAATTCCTCAAGGTTGAGGATGCCGGCGCAGAACGGCAGCTGCTCATCTCGCGCGACCACAGAATGGGGCGCGACATGACGCAGGGCATCCAAGGTTTCGCTGCACCCCATTCCTGTCGGGACCGTCGGGGTTCGGCTGCAAGTATCGCCGGACTTGGCCGAGCCGCGGTGGCAAACGGAACCGGGATCTAGCGGTCACCTGGTCTCTGTTGCCGGCCCAAAGCCGTGGATGCAGGGGCACCGCTGGCCGACTGGCGATCCGGTCAAGACTATGCGGCGCTCGCCCAGGGCGATCGGCGCACTTTTGCCTGGGAGTGGCTGCGCCGCTCGGCCGCCTATTGCCAGGCTTGCCAGGAAGCATGTCAGTCGGGGAGCGCCGCCGCCGGATTCGGGCTCCATCGGTTGGAGCCAGCCACTGGTGATATTTCGGCTGCGCGGCCGGTCTGGCGCGCGCAGGTCGACCCCCATGTCGCGGTTGCCGCGGCGATTCCGGGCACAGACGATAACGACACTTTCGATTTTGCGCGTCTCGCGGCTTTCGCCAAATGTGTGGGCGGACCGGGCGGAGCCGAGCATTGGCTGTGGTCGAGCGGCGCGCGGCAGATCCGCCTCGATGTCGTCGCCGGAACCTTGCACGCTGGACCTGTCCGGCTCGACTACCGCCTGAGCGGGTTCGGGTCGGCCCTGCCGGCCATGGCCGCGATCGCGCGGCTCATCGCGCTCGCGCGCACCGGCTCCTTTGCCGCGGGACTGTTTCCAACGGAGCGCCGCGCGCATCGCTGGGCACTGGTCCTGCGAACCCATGACGCCCTGGTGGCCGGCGCCTCGCAGCGCGAAATCGCCGAGCATCTTTTCGGGCTCGGAAAACTCCCGCGCTGGCGCATCGAGGCGCCGTCCTGGCGGCAGCGTGCTCAGCGCCTGGTCGTCGCTGCCCGGCAAGCCGCCGGGATCGAGCCGTACCGGTGGCTCGATGGCACATGGCCGTGATGGGCCGATGCGGCCAGCATGCGGGAAATGATCTTCGCCCGGTGCCGGCGAAGCTGGCAGGGTACTGGCGCCGGAAGCGAAGGCGGGCGTCTCGAACGGGTCCGATCCTGGTGTCCTTTGGTCGTACTTTCGACACTTCTGGCAGAGGCACCTGGATGGAGTCCGGCGCCTCGCGTGGGTGCCTGGATGCAGGCGGAGCGCGGAATATGCAGTGCGCACTCCGGCGGCCTGCTTTGCCAGGCCTCCAGGGGGCGCAAGCCGTTGTTTTGCCCGCGCGGCACTCTTGGGCGCGCCCATGCACGGCGGCGGCTGGCCCACAGGCCCGCGCGCACGCCGCCGTGCTTCGGCACGCATCCAAGGGTGCGTTTTCGTTGCGCCTGCGGCGGTGCATCCTGCTCGGCACCCAAGCGACCACGCCCTACGCCGCCGGACGCTCATGCGTCCGGCTCTACCGAGCCCCTCGCGGGTCTCGGCCTGTCGGTAACGGTCCTGTGGCGCAGGCCGGACCCTGACGGCTCCGGGAAAAGGACGCCGCGCCGAGCGGCGCGGCGGCGTTGTTGTCGGCCTCTCCCTCGGACGCGGGTCTGGGCGGCGCTCCCGGCTAGGCCCGCCGCGGACCGCCGCAACCCTGCGCTGACGCTCCGGGTGCTCCACTGCGTTTCGCCCGCCACCCATCGCGCGTCCCGCGCGACGGGACCCTGAGCGGTGCGGCGCTCCGCTCCTTCGGGCCTCTCTGGTCGCTCGGTGCCGCCCACCCCCACGTCCGGGGGAGGCCCATGGTTTTTAGAAGGGCTGGTTTTGGGGCGGGTTTGGAGGACAGCTATGCGCCAGTATTCTCAGGGTAGCGCCCGGCAGACGGGTTCGAGGGGAGCGCCTGCCAGCGCTCCTGCCGCCGCCGGCGGCATCGATCGGGTCAATCTCTACGACGAAGTGACGCGCCGGATCATCGCTGAGATGGAGCAGGGCCGGGTGCCCTGGGTCCAGCCATGGGGCAGCGGCAAAGCAGGTAGCGGCTACGGCGATGGCGGTGGAGGCGGGGGTGGCAGCGGAGGCGGGGGCCGTATCGGGGCCCCAGCCGGACCCGGCCTGCCGCGCAATGCGCTGACGGGGCGGCCTTATTCGGGCATCAACGTGTTGATCCTGTGGGGCGCGGTCATCGAACAGGGCTGGCCGTCGCAAGCGTGGCTGACCTTCAAGCAGGCACGCGATGCCGGCGGCTGCGTCCGCAAGGGCGAGCATGGCACGAGCGTGGTCTATGCCGACCGCTTCACGCCCGAAGCGGAGAAAGAGCGGGCGCGGGCGGACGGCGGCGAGGCCAAGGCCATTCCTTTCCTCAAGCGGTTCACCGTGTTCAACGTCGCCCAGTGCGAGGGGCTGCGCGCCGATTTCCTGAACGCGCTGGCCGCCGATACTGTGCCGCTGCCCGAATGTGAGATCGTGCCCGTCGCCGAGCAGGTCATTGCCGCCTCGGGCGTCGATTTCCGCGTCGGCGGCGCCAAGGCCTTCTATGTCCCTTCCGCCGACTATGTGCAGGTCCCGCCGCAACCGGCCTTTTTCGCGCAAATCAACTATTATCGCACCTGCCTGCACGAACTGACCCACGCCACGGGCCATGCTTCGCGGCTCGCGCGCAACCTGACCAATCCGTTCGGTTCCAAGGACTACGCGCGCGAGGAATTGATTGCCGAGATGGGTTCGGCCTTCCTCTGCGCCGCGCTCGGCATCGTGCCGACCGTGCGCCATGCCGACTACCTCGGCGCATGGCTCGAAGTCCTGCGCGAAGACAACCGCGCGATCTTCCGCGCGGCGAGCGCGGCGAGCAAGGCCGCCGACTGGTTGCTGGCCCGCCATGCCGAGTTCGAGCGGGGTGGCGTTGCGGCCGGGGCCGCTGGCGAGGAAGGCCCAGACGGCCCAGACGGCCCAGACCGCCCAGACCGCGATGCGCGCCGAGGCCGCCCCGACGGTGATGACACAGCCGGCGAGAGGCACGGAGGCGGCGCGCAAGGCGGTTATGGGCGAGCCGGCGACGGGCAAGCCGGCGACGGCCACGACGATGGCGCGCCGGGTGGCGGATTGCTTGGCAGGCCAGTTGGCGAAGACCGGGAGCTGGCCGCATGATCGACCTTGCCCCCCCATCTTCGCTTCGCCTTGCGCGCGAACGACATCGAACGCCGCGCTGCCATGCGCGACGACAAATCCGCGCCCGACCCGCTGCCCGTGGTAAAGCTGTTCAATCCGCTGGGCGCGGCGACATGGCTGGCGACCGAACTGGCCGAGGACGGCGATACGCTGTTCGGTCTTGCCGATCTGGGTTTCGGCTGTCCCGAGCTGGGCTCGTTCAGCCTTTCCGAAATCGCCGATGTCCGCTTGCCGTTCGGGCTGCGGATCGAGCGCGACCTGCTGTTCTGCACCGACCGGCCGCTCAGCGCATGGGCCGCCATGGCCCGCCGCATGGGCTCGCTGCTCCAGGCCGAATTCGAATTCCGCCGCGCGGCGGTCATCAAGCTTCGCCCAGGCAAGTAATATTGGGCGGATGACGCGGGCGGCCGTTCGCCGTCCATCAAAAGCCGGTCCGCCGAAAGGGATCAAACAAAGGGCGGACCGGTACCCTTGAGAGGTACGTGTTATGAAACTCGACTTCATCGACATAAGCAAGCTCAGCGTGAGCAAGGCCAATATGCGCTACGCCAAAAAGGCCCCGGACGTATCGGACATCCTGCCGACCGTGCGCCGGCGCGGCATCATCCAGCCGCTGATCGTGCGTCCGGTCCCCAACGCCGGGCGTGCCGGGCCTGTCGAATTTGTCCAGTCGCAGGATGGCCAAGGTTCGGCGAGCGATTCTGGCCTTTTCGAAATACTTGCCGGTGCCCGGCGCTTCCACGCGGCGCGGATCGTCGCCGAGGAGAAGACCGGTCTGGCCGAGGCGCTGCCTTGCGCCATTCTCGACGAAGGCGACGATGCCGCCGCCATCGAAGCCTCGCTGATCGAGAACCTCGCGCGGCTCGATCCCGACGAGGTGACCCAGTGGGAGACCTTCACCCGGCTGGTTCGCGAAGGCCGCAAGCCCGAGGACATCGCCGAGACCTTCGGTTTGCCCGATCCGATGATCCGGCGGATTCTCGCGCTCGGCAATCTGCTGCCGCGCATCCGCGATCTTTACCGCGCCGAGCAGATCGACCGGAACACCGTCCGCCATCTGACCATGGCGAGCAAGAGCCAGCAGAAGGCATGGCTGGCACTCCACGACGACGCAGATGCCTATGTCCCGACCGGGCATCAGCTCAAGGCATGGCTGTTCGGCGGGCAGTCGATCAAGGCGAGCCATGCCCTGTTCGACATCGCCGCGGCGGGCTGCGTCGTCGTGTCGGACCTGTTCGGCGAGGATAGCTATTTCGCCGATCCCGATGCCTTCTGGACGGCTCAGAACGCTGCCGTCGAGGCAAGGCGCGGCCTCTACCTCGAGGCCGGGTGGAGCGATGTCGTCATCGTCGGGTCAAGCGCCAGCGGGTCCGAGCGCTTCCATGCTTGGGAATACGAGAAAGTCGCCAAGCGCAAGGGCGGACGCATCTATATAGAGGTCCGGCCCAGCGGCGAAGTCACCTTCCATGAAGGCTATCTCAGTCGCAAGGAGGCTCGCCGCGCGCAGCAGGGCGGCGGCAAGGGGGCAGGCGAGACTGGCGGCGAGAGCGAAAGCGCCTTCAAGGCGCCGCGCGGCGAGATCACGCAGGCAATGCAGATATATCTTGATCTGCATCGGCATGCTGCTGTGAGAGCCGCGATGACCGGGCATCCCGGCCTCGCGCTGCGCCTTCTGGTCGCCCATGCGATCTGCGGTACGCACCTGTTTCGCGTGACGCCCGAACCGCAGACCACCCGGAACGAGGCGGTGCGCGAGTCGGTCGAAACCGCCCCGGCGGAAGCCCGGTTCGACGAGAAGCGGCGCGCGATGCTCGACTTACTCGCCTTCGATCCCGACACGCCGACCCTCTGCGGCGGTAATGGCGGCACCTTCGCAAGCGGCGCCGGATATGGCGGCGACCTGGTAGGTCTGTTCCTGCGGCTGCTCGAACTTCCCGATATGGCGGTCATGGACCTCGTCGCCGTGGTCATGGGCGAGGCGCTGGCGAGCGGCAGCCCCGCCATCGAAGCCGTGGGGATCGAACTCGGCGTCGACATGGCCGGCTACTGGCAGGCGGACCCGGCCTTTTTCGAGCTGATCCGCGACCGGGAAGTACTGGGCCGGATCGTTGCCGATCTGGCCGGCGAAACCGTCGCCGCCGCCAATGCCGGCGAGAAGACCAAGACCCTGAAACGGATCGCCGCCGAACATCTGGCTGGCGAGGGCGGACGCGCCAAGGTCGAGGGCTGGGTGCCCAGATGGATGGCCTTTCCCCCCAGCGCCTATACCGCGCGCGGCGGCGTCGGCACCGTCAGTGCCCATGGCGTGCTTGAAGCGGCGCGGCAGGCAAGCGCCGCATCGGAAAACGAGGCGGTGGGCGATCCATCGATCGCCGAAGTAGACGAGCGCTTCGCAGCGTGACGCCGACATGGACGGGGCTGTGCTCCGTCCATGTTTTGGTCATCTCTTCGAGATCATATCATCGGGACCCTTTCTTCGATCCCTGGTCTGTGCGCGCAACCTTGCTGGTCGGGGTTGAGGTGTCGCGTCTGGGGATCCGCACCCCCGAGATCCGCATCTGGCTCCGGATCCTTGACAACCTAAAGCGAGACCACCTTAATCGAGTGGTGCCGAATTTCGGCCGCGCGCCGCCGAAATGGCGGCGGCGCGCGGAGATTCACGCCTGCACGCGTCGGTTCCACAGCCGCCCGGCTTCCTCCGGCGACGAACGCTGCGGCCCTTCGGCGCCGCACAGATTGCACTTCACCGCGAAGTGCTTGGCATAGACATGCTCGTAGAACCCGACATTCGAAGAGGCGCAGAACGGACAAGCCGTCAATGCGATGCCGGTCTCGTCGGCTACTGCGCGTCGGGAAACCTCGCTATTCGGCATGGGCAATGGCGGCTTCCGGTTCCAGTTCCGCCGGCCCCGTCGGAGCGGCGGTCTGGTTCCCTTCGAATTGCCTGACGACCGCCTTGCGCCCTAGGCCGGTTTCCCGGGCGATGGCACGGCGCGTTTCGGAATAGGCGAGAGCGACCATAGGATAGTCGTGCGGCAGGTCCCACCGGGTCCGGTAGTCGGCTGGCGACTGGTCATGGTCGACCCGCAAGTGGCGCTTGAGCATTTTCATCCGGGCGCCGCATGCCAGACAGACAATCGCGTCGGCCTTCAGCGAGGAACGGATCGGGACGGCGGGCTCGGGCCTTGCTTCAATAGGGGTGGTCGCGGACTGCGCGGCATCTGCCAGCGCGACGTAGACCGCATCGATGACCCGCGGCACATCGGCGAGATCGACACGGTTGTGACCGAGGTGGGCCGAGACGATGTCTGCCGTCAGCTCGATAAGGGTGGTGTGGTCCATGTAGCGCGCTCCCGAATGCTTGTTGGGCGGAAAGGCTGTAGGCCAGAAATTCCGGCGAACGTGCCCTACCATCTAAACCCGAAAACGTAAGCTCGACCGCGGCTCCCCGCCCAGCAGAAACGCCGAGCGGAATGGCTCGAAAGTAGACCGACGCACGCCGCTCCGAGCGCCGCGCTGCTCAATCGCAAAAGGGATTGGGCCGAACCGGGCCAAATCGTTGGGCCGACCCGCGGCGGCGCCGGTGCTGCACAACAGCACCGGCGCCGCTCGAGTCAAACGATCAGGACTGGGGCGCGGCTTCTGTCGAGGGAGTCCGTGCACGGCGCTGCGTCTTAGGCTTGTTGGCCTTGGCCGGCTTCGCTGACTTCACGACTGCCGGACTCGAGGCTGCCTTGGCTGCGGCCGGCTTCGCTTCGGGCTTCTCTGCTGCCGGCGCTGTTGCAGTCGGTTTCGCTGCGGCCGGCTTCGTTGCGGCTGGCTTTGTCGGGGTCGTGGCTTTGGCCACAACCTTGGTACCTGCCTTGCGGCCGAGGCCGATCTTCTTGGCCAGGCCCCGCCGCATCTCGGTATAGGTTTCGGCGACCATCGGATAGTCGGCTTTCAGACCATAGCGCTCGCGATATTCAGCCGGCGTAAGACCATGGCCAGAAAGGTGACGCTTCAAAGTCTTGTAGGGCTTACCATCGATCAGCGAGATGATGTGATCCTTGGACGCCAGCGAACGGCGGGGCGAAACCGCGGGGATATATTCAGCCGCTGGCGCTACTTCTTCGGCCGATGCGGGTCCACTGGCCAGGCCGGTCACGGCGCCGTGCATCGATTGCAGGAACGCGGGAACTTCTTCAGCCGACGCTCTGGTATTGGGATTGGACAGCCATGCCATCGTCAGTTCGGTTGCCAGTTCCAGCAAGCTTGTATCTGCGGTGTCGTCGGCCATTTTCGGGAATCCTTGATGTTGGAGCACCGCCATTACTGGCGAATGTATTAACGTCAATGCATTGCTGGTACGAGTATATCGCCCAGCGCCTTCGACAGACAGTATTGTTGCCACCAGCATCGATCCTCGTTGTCGCCCGGCAGACTAACCGTCTGCACGTACAATTGAGAATCGCGCAAGTTCGAGCATGACGAACCGGGCAGTCTCGATTCCGCGTCTAAAATGTCTTCGCTGGTCGTCCTCGGCCGGCCCATCTGCGGCTATCGCCTCGACACCTTCGCTCGCTCGTCTCCGCTTGCCATCTTGCGCATTGGCGACTGAATCGGGCTCGGAATATCGCCACGAACACTTGCAGATCGCGCCGTCTCTTGCGCCGCATTCGCCCGAAACGAGCGTTCATCTTCCGTTGGCTGTCCCACCACTTGCCGGCTTGCCTGGCGTGAGACCTGGGATGGCCGGCGCCCCCCGAAACCATCGCAACGAACTGATTTCCCCGGCCGGCTTCGCCGTCCTCCTCGCGGCCGCTGCGCTCTCAAATCAGCCCGCCGCTCCGGTCCTGCGCTGACGCTGCGGCCTGCCGGTCCGGGTGTCCCCTGAAGCCATCCCTGCGGTCCGCCTGTCGCCCGGAAGTGGTTCGGGTGACAGCAAAAGGAGACGAAAAATGCCCGCAATCGGTTACGTGCAGCGCCAGAGCGACGGCAGCTTCAAGGGTTCGCTCAAGACGCTTTCCGTCAATGCCGACATCCAGATCGTACCCAATCGCGGCAAGATGGGCGAGCAGCCCGACTACCGGGTGCTGTCGGGATCGACCGAACTCGGTGGCGGCTGGGTCCGCACCGGCGAGGTCTCGCAGCGCGAATATGTCCGCATCGCGATGTCCGCGCCCGAGCTCGGACCCCGCACCCTCTACGCCAATCTTGGCCGTGCGGCCGGGCAGGACGACGAGGATGCCTTCGCCCTGATCTGGAACCCCGGCGACTGACCTGCGCCTGGCCTCGGACGACCCTCGCGCCCAGCGGCGCGGGGGTCGCCAACCGACAGGTACGATTTTGGCAGGTCGCGATTTCGTACCTCTGCGCCCGGTGGCCGCGCGGGCATCCGGGGTGTCCCAGGCGGCATGGTGCCGCTGGTTCGGACCAAGAGGCCACGTCATGGACAACGACGATATGGTTGCGCGGGCATTGCAGGCAAAACGGGGCTCCCCCTTTCTCAACACCGCCCAGGCCGCCGCCTATCTAAAGATCTCCAGCGAGCTGTTGAAGAAGCTTCGCGCGAGCGGCGAGGGGCCGCGATTCCGTCGTCACTGCCGATATGTCTGGTACCATATCGCCGATCTCGACGCCTGGAGCATCGCGAACAGCGCCCGAAAGATCGCGCCGTGAGCGGGCGCCGATCGCGCCCGGCCGATGCGCCGCTTTTCGAATGGGGCGATGCCTTGCGTGCCGCCAGAAATCGTCGTCGCAACCTTCGCCGATGGGGCGCGGCCTTTGCCGTGGGCGCCGTGGTCATGGGGCTTTCGGCGGCGTTTCCGCCAGCCCCGCGCCTCGTCTGGAACGTCTCGGCAAGCGTGCCGCTGGGGCTCTATTCAGTCGCGCCGGGCGCTGAGATCGCGCCCGGCGACATGGTGGTAGCGCGCTTGCCCGAGCCCTATCGGATGCTCGCCGCCACCCGACGCTACCTGCCGGTCCACGTTCCCCTGGTGAAGCATGTCGCGGCTGCCGCGGGCGATGAGGTTTGCGCTCTTCGTTCGAACATTTTCGTCAACGGCATTCGCGTCGCGATGCGGCGGATCGTTGATGCCGAGGGCCGCGCGATGCCGTCATGGCAGGGGTGCGTGCGCCTGAGTGGCCGCCAGCTTTTCCTGCTGATCGCCGACAATCCCGCCTCGTTCGACGGTCGCTATTTTGGGGTCACCCAAGGGTCCGATGTGATCGGAAAGGCGCGACTGCTGTGGGCGCGGTGAGGTGTCAGGCTATGGCCGTCGTGCTCGCCATGACGGTGGTGATCGGGCCGGTCAGGGCGGCGCCTGCGAATACCGCTGGCAGGGGCGATGGCAAGGCCCGGCAGGTGGCGGGCGACCGCACTAATTACGGTCCGGGAAGGGCTGACTACAGCGGCGCCTATGGGGCCGAAGACAACGTCGATGCGGTCACGCACTGGCAGCCCCTGATCGAGGAAGCGTCGCGGCGCTTCGGCATTCCGGCAGGCTGGATAGCGCGGGTGATGCGGGCGGAAAGCGCAGGCCGGACCACGCGCGATGGCCGCGCGATCCGCTCGCCCGCTGGGGCAATGGGGCTGATGCAGCTGATGCCCGCGACCTGGGCGGAGATGCGCGCGCGGCTTGGCCTTGGCAGCGATCCCGACGAACCGCGCGCCAACATCCTGGCCGGCACGCTCTACCTGCGCCTGATGCACGACCGGTTCGGTTATCCCGGACTGTTCGGCGCCTACAATGCGGGGCCCGCGCGATATGCCGCCTATCTTGGCGGCCGCCAGCACCTTCCGGGCGAGACCAGGGCCTATCTGGCGCAAGTGGCTGGCCGTGATCAACATGGCGATGGCAGGACGACCCCTGGCCTCATTGGTGGCCCCAATGGTGACTTGGCCGATGCGTCAGCCAGGCCCGCAGCTGTCCCCCGGCCGCTCTTGTTCGTTGTCCGCCGCGATGGCCCCTCCGAGGCAGCAAGTCTGGCCGAGCCGGCGCCGGCAACCGGGCTCTTCGCGATCCTCAAGGCAGCACCGTGAACGCGAGCCGGGCCATCATCGCGGCGGCGGTACCGTCTTGGGGGAAGGCGGAGAGCAGGGAAGGGGCTCGTCTCGGAATGCCCAGCATGACGGGCGGCGCAGCCCCTCTCAAGGCCCGCGGGTGCCCCCCAATTTGCTTCGCAAATCGGTTCCCCCCCACGTCCGCTTCGCGGCGCCTTCGCTATCGCTCCGGCGGCCCTGACAGGGGCTGCGCCGCCCGTCTTCGAGCTTCTGTTCTCGGTGATGAGAACGCAAGCGAAGGAGACGATCATGACCGTGTTTCAACCGATAGCCCAAGCGACGGATCGCGTGATGGCGGCGCTGGTGGCTGGCCTGGAGATCGAATTTGGCCGCGGGGTCAGCCAGGCCTTGGCGCAACGGTTTCTCGCGGCGGAAGAGTGCGATTTTCTCTGGGATGCACGGGTCGAAGAGCGCTGGATCGGTGCCTACGACAGCAGCGACGACGACGAAATCGATCTCGACCGGGTGAAGATCCTCGGGCGGCTCGATGGCGATTGGTTCGTCGCGCTGATGATCGTCGATGGCGAAGGCCGCGCGCATGGCATGATCGCCAAGCGGAGGTTCAAGCAGCGCCGCGGGGCGGAGGCGGAGTTCCTGGATGGCTGAAAGGCGCGTCATCGCAGGCCGGGGCGCGGTGCCGAATGGGCGTCGCGCTCCGGCTTTCTTTTTGAGCCCGATAATGGGAGGCGGGGAGGGGGCAGAAGGGGAAAAGCGAAAGCAAGAGAAAGACAATGCCTTGTGGGCATCGCCATGTGGTTGTCTGCACATCGTTTTTTCACGAGACATGGGCCGGAGCGCGCGAGACGGGATTGCCGGGACTAGCGGCGATGCGCCGGTTTGTGCCCATAATCACGAGACTCGCACTCCTGGCGGCGGCCTGCGATGACCGGCGAGGACGAGTTCACCCCGCGCCTTGGAAGGCAGCGCCAGCAAGGGGCAAAGCGCGCGCGCCGCTATCTTGGCCGCGTCGTCAGCGCCGCGATCCGGTCTGCGGAAAAAGGGCCGGTCAAGAACCGCCGCTTCGATGGGAGCCGCATCGGTCGCGGGGCCTCGATGGGCAGACTGCTTTCCAGCCGCGATCGGTATGGCGGTCTTCGCGCGCGCCGCGCGGTGGTCAAAACCCGGCTGGTGCGCATCGGGACCAAGGGCTTGCCGGCCGCGCGTGCCCACCTGCGTTATATCCAGCGCGACGGCGTCACGCGTGAGGGCTCGCCGGGCGAGCTTTATTCGGCTGAGCACGACACCGCCGACGGCAAGGCGTTCCTCGGGCGCTGCGATGGCGATCGCCATCAGTTCCGCTTCATCGTCTCACCCGAGGATGGCTCGGAATATCCCGATCTCAAGCCCTATATCCGCCGGCTGATGACTCAGATGGAAGCGGACCTCGGCACCCGGCTCGACTGGGTCGCGGTCGACCATTTCAACACCGGCCATCCGCACAGCCACGTCATGCTGCGCGGCGTCGACGACACCGGTCAGAATCTGATCATCGCCCGCGAGTATATTTCGCACGGCATCCGCGAGCGCGCGGCCGAGCTGGTGACGCTCGATCTCGGGCCCCGGACTGATCAGGAAATCGAGGCGCGATTGCGCCATGATATCGGCGAGGAGCGAATGACCGCGATCGACCGGCGTCTGATCCGGTCGATGGATGCGGATCGCATCGTCTCCCTGGCCGATCGCGATCCCTTCCAGCAGTCGCTTCGCGCCGGTCGGTTGCAGAAGCTTTCGGCCATGGGCCTCGCTGAGCCTGTCGGCGGTGGCCGCTTGCAACTTGCGGACGACCTCGAAGGCACTCTGCGCGCACTGGGCGAACGGGGCGATATCATCCGGACCATGCAGCGCGAACTGAGTGCCAGAAAGCTCGAGCGGGCTGGGGTGGGGCGCAGCATTTTCGGCGCCGGCGAGGCCCAGCCTGCGCCGCTTGTCGGGAAGCTGATCGCACGCGGACTTTCCGATGAGCATCGCGATCGTCATTATCTGCTCGTCGATGGTATCGACGGCCAGGCCCATTACGTCGATATCGGGCGCGGCGATGCCGTGGCGCCGATCGCCGAAGGCGCGGTGGTCCGCGTGTCCGCTCAGAGCTTTCAGGTTCGCGATGCCGATCGCGTGATCGTCGAAGTCGCCGCCGCCAATGGTGGGCGTTATTCGGCGGACCTGCATTTGCGCCATGACCGCTCGGCCACCCTGGCATTCGCGGAGGCGCATGTCCGGCGGCTGGAAGCGATGCGCCGGGCGGGCGCCGGCGTCGAGCGCGAGGTCGACGGCAAGTGGATCATCGCGCCCGACCATATCGAGCGTGCGGCCGCCTATGAGGCGCGGCGTCAGCGTGATCGGCCGGTTGCCGTCGAAGTCCTGTCCGCGGCTCCGCTCGAGCAGCTGGCGGGCGCCGAGGCGGCCACATGGATCGACCGCGAACTGGCCGCCGGGTCTCCGCTACCAGTACGCGACGCCGGATTTGGTCGCGAACTGCGCGGTGCCATGGCGGCGCGCCGGCAGTGGCTGGTCGAGCAAGAGCTCGCCGAGGCGGAGGGTACACGCGTGCGTCTTCGCGCCGGCGCGATCGCGATGTTGCAGCGAAGAGAACTGCTGCGCACCGGCGAGGCGCTCGCGGGGGAGATGGGCAAGGCCTTCGTGGAAGCCAGAACCGGGAGCACCATCGAAGGCACGATTTCGCGCAAGCTCGAGCTTGCGAGCGGGCGCTTCGCCCTCGTCGAGAAGGCCCGGGAATTTACCCTGGTGCCGTGGCGACCGGTGCTAGAAAATCAGCTCGGGAAGGTCGGTTCCGGTATCATGCGCGATGACGGTATCAGCTGGCGTTTCGGGCGGGGGCGCCAGGGGCCGGAGATTTCTTGAGGGCGAGGGCATTCGAAGCTGATTACGTCGAACTCCTCGGGGCCGATTTGTTTGGCGGGCAGCCGGGCTGCGGAGGTGTCGCACAAACAGGTCGTAAATGGTCCATTCCCATTGATTTTTGGATGGCCAGCGGCGAGAATCTCGCATGAACTTCGCTGCGCGCCAACCGGATGTGGGATACTTCGCTGAAAGCCGGGGCGGTTCGCATGCGTGATGACCTCTCCCATTTGCCCGCTAAGCAGCAGGGCGAACTCGAGCGCGCGACGCGCATTCTCCTGGAGGAATTCGAGAAGGCGATCGCGCTCGGCAATCATACCTGGAAGCGCGGCGGCAAGATCTACAAGATCATCCTGTTCGGGTCCTACGCCCGTAGCGATTGGGTGGACGATCCTAAGAGCGGCTATCAGTCGGACTTTGATCTGCTCGTTGTTGTGAGCAATCCAAAGCTGACCGACGTCGCGGAATACTGGCACGTCGCCGAAGATCGAATCCTGCGCGACGAGACGATCGAGCGCCAAGTGAACATCATCGTCCACGATCTCGACGATGTGAACAAGTCGCTCAAGCGCGGCGAGTATTTCTGGGCCGATATCGTGCGAGACGGTATCGTGCTTTACGAGCTGCCAGGACACCCGTTGGCGGCGCCTATGCCGCTTTCCAAGTTCGACGCAGTCAGGATGGCAGAACGGTACTTCGACCAGTACCTGCGTTCATTGGATCAATGGCTCTTTCTGAGCAAGGTCGCCATCGACCAAATCCCCTCTGATCAAACGTGGGCCAACAAGGCGGCATTCAACCTTCATCAGGCAACCGAGACTGCCTATGCCTGCTTTCTGCTGACGAAAACGTGCTATTTTCCGAAGTCGCACAACATCAAATTTTTGCGATCCATCTCCGAGAACAAGGAGCAAAAGTTGATCGAGGCTTGGCCGCGAGCGACCAAGCTGGATCGGCGACGGTTCGAACTTTTGAAGCGCGCTTATGTGGAGGCGCGCTATTCGGCGAATTACAGCATTTCGATCGAGGATCTTGACGCTATCTTCACCTCGGCAAAGCGGCTTCGAGACATCGTCGCGAGGCTTTGTGAGGCAAGGATTGCTGAGCTGTCACGGCGCTAGTGCGCCAAGTGCAATGCCGTCTAAGTTCGACGTTGGGGACTGACCGGAATCTGCAGAGGAATCGCAGTAATCGGCCATTCGTTCAGCCGGTAATCCCACGCACACCAAGCCTGGGGCCGCTTACTTACCAGAGTTGGAGCGTCAGCCTTGCCCAGCCAGCATTATCTCTTTGATCGCGTCGATCCCCTCCTGATACCAAAACCAGACTCCGCCAAGCAGTATAGCCATCCCCTTCCCCGGGTTCTTGAGGTTCTTTGATTTCCAAGCCTTCTGAAAAGTGTGTGACGTGACGTTCGGCACGCCCTCGGCCTGTAGCCGTTCCATCGCTTCCTTTTGCCGGAACTTAGGGCGCTCAACCTGTTTGATCGCAATCTCGATGTTGGATCCGACCGGATTGTAGGTGACCGCCTGGTCCGCGTTTTTGGCATTGTTGGTCACCTTCGGCGTCACGTGAACCCGGAAGGCATAATCCGGATCGTTGAAATCTCCGAACGACATGGGCTCTTCAATCAATGCATTCACAGCCGCCACCGACTTTGACACCAAGCCAACGCCCTTTATCATGTTCGGCGATCCAAGGGTCAGCGCCTGCAATTGGATCGTGAAGGCGAGATCGTGCGAGAAGTCGAACTTGGGTCCGAACTTCTCCTTGACGTACCGCAGGAAGTTAAGCGCTGCGGCCTGTATCTTGGACTGAACCTCGACGTTGATGTCCTCGTAGGACCGGTGTTCGACCTCATTCCTGATCGCAATGATGTAGCGCAGGTTGTTGACCATCCCCTTGGTCAGAGCTGTCTCAGGCCGACCAAGGCAGTAGGTCAGTTCCCAGTATTTGGCCTTACCGTCGATCAGCACATCAGTACCGTCGGGGTTTCGATAAATCGGAGCGACACTCTGCGCCTCAAGATGGGCATGAACAAGGTAGGTCCACGCGATCACGCCGAGGACGATGAACGTCTCAGACCGAGTAACGATCATGTTATTGTTATAGACCATGATTGCAGTTTTCATGATCTCGACTGCCTTGTGGACCTTAGCGGTGATTGGGTCCATTTCGCAAAAACCGAGTCGGTCAGCCAACGAACCGATTTTGGCGTAGTGGTACAGAAGCTCGTCGACCTCAGCCAACGACGCTGCCGCGATAGCGACGTACCGGGGCTTATCACCGCGCCGGATTTGGGCGATCTCCCGATGATTTATGTTCCGGTCAAGGTAGCTGAACACTGCCAGAACCTGCTGATCATTCATCCCTTTATGGGTGAGCAGACCCTTGATCAGGCTGATTTCTCGATCCGATAGATGTAGCTTCGCCATTTTGCCCCCAGTTAGGGCTTTATCCTAAGCCAACTCCGCGATGTCTAGGGTCTGAGGTGCAGCTCGTGCCCAGGTACGAAACGGTCATCCACAAACCGGCTTGCCATTAAATTCCGTTTTTTCTGATATAATTTGGGCACTAATCGCCCCTGAACAGACCACTGGGAAAGTAACACATGGCAGCGCGCAAGAGCCTAGTTCATCCGGTCCTCTTCTCGAACCATTATGGCATTCCGGCCGCGGCACTCAATGCCGCCGGGCTACTCGACCCGATCTTGAACAGTGACACGAAGCTCTTCATCGATCCGTTACTGCTGTGGAAGAGCCAGAACCCGCTGATCATTAGCGAGGGGCGAACCGCGGTGGAAACGAACTTCCAGAACGTCATCGGCTTGCTCGACATCTCCGAGGCGGAAGGCGACGTCGCCTGGAGGGGCGCCTACAAAGCACTCAACCTCGATGAGCGCGCCGAGACCAGCCTTGGCTATGGCGCCGCCGGCACCAGCGGAAGCTCCCGCCCGCCTGAGCTTCGCAACGGTATTTTGCGGACCGCCAAACAGATCATCACGCTGGGGGAAAAGAACCCAACGATGATCCCGCTGATGGGTTTGTTCGAGGCCGGCGTTGGGCCAGACACGCTCAGCGACATGACCACCAACTTCTTGCTACCCACGCTCGCACGAATCACGGAAGAGTTCTGCGTCGCCAATTCCCTTCCGGTGCGGGAATTTGCCCCGCAATATAACGGGCGGAAGCTGCCGGCAAACCCCTATCACGCGAGCCTGCCGGTGCTGCTGGTTCCGCGCGATCTACTGCGCGATCTGCCGCTGGCGGCAGACTGGGCCGACGTCAGCCGCGTGATTCTTGAGGTTCGCGAAATCCGGGACGCGGTCAACGCGATGTTCGGTAACTTCGCTAAGGCGACAATCAGCCAGAAGAAGGCTGCGGTTCGTCGGGTTGCACTGTCATCCCCGACGCTTCTCCGCAAACTAATCAACGCAGTCGCCGTGGCGTCCGAAAGCTATGATGAGAAAGCCGATTTGGAC
Source organism: Novosphingobium sp. G106 (assembly GCF_019075875.1). Classification (NCBI taxonomy): domain Bacteria; kingdom Pseudomonadati; phylum Pseudomonadota; class Alphaproteobacteria; order Sphingomonadales; family Sphingomonadaceae; genus Novosphingobium; species Novosphingobium sp. G106. The sequence continues at coordinate 5,748,750 of NZ_JAHOOZ010000001.1, forward strand.
GGCTACTATCAGTTTAGGACGATACTCACCGAGGACCCGAGCCCGTTCCAGGGACGCCTGACCGCGCCTTCCACCCGCGACGGCACAACCTTGCTTAAGACCGTCACCGACATCATCGCCCAGTACACAGCGATGGTCGAGGACAACAACATGTGGGAGCTGTTGTGGCATGGCGCCGTGCCGCGCCACGAGCGCGCCAGCCAGCTGCTGTTTTTCGCGGTCGCCAACGTCATGTGTGCGGTCAACAATGTCGATATCTCCCCCGAGACCAACTCAGGAGGCGGCCCGGTCGATTTCAAATTCTCGAGCGGCTATCGGGGCCGGGTGCTGGTCGAGCTGAAGCTGTCCACCGGCAACGTCGTGCACGGCTACAAGACGCAGCTCGAGATCTATAAAAAGGCAGCTGCGACCAGCGCCGCGGTCTTCGTTGTCATGGACCTCGGGAAGATGGGGCGGAAGCTACGGACGATCGAGAAACTGAAGGCCGATGCCGAGGCGCGAGGCGAGAAGACGTCGGAGATCATTGTCATCGATGGACGTCGCCAAGTCTCAGCGAGCAAACGGTAAGGTCGCCTAAATTCGATATTGTGCCCGTCGCGAAAAAGCCGAATCTCGGATCGGCATGCGCGCGGAAGCAGATTTATTTCGAGGGCCGTCATAACGAGGCGCCGCTAGGATCGTGTGTCCACTCCTGACCAACGTGCCGGCGGAGACGTGGCCTGGGAACGGCAAAGTTCCAATCTAGTCGTTCAAATACTCTACGCTCAGATCAACAGATGACGGATATTAGGGAGCGAATTCGAACCGCTGAACGTCGGCTTAGTTGGGAGTGCCGCGGCGCGAGGGCGCAAACCGCAACCGCGCGCCCTATAAAGCCTGTTGTCGTGCTCTGATCGACGACGCTGCCTGCGTGGAGAAACCTGTTCCATAGCGGTTCAATCGCCTTAGTAGCGCTCGACATCATACTGGCGCGCCCGTAACTTTGGTAGGGGCGACGGGGTATGAGATGGGAAATCCAAATGAACTGGCCGCTGACAGCGAGGGGCGCGATCCGAGCACCCTTCGATTTAAGCGACGCTTGCGCTCGGTACCGGGCTTAGGTGACTTTGTCGCCAACGAGGCTGGTCGATTCTTCCTGGATGCCCGACCGACACGGCACCGCCCCCCGGCCAATGAACCTTCACCTCTAATCGAGTTTGAAATTGCTCATGGCTTTGCGGCGAGCGCCAGCGATCGTTTGGCCCTCCAAAGCCATCGCGGCCGAACGTTCGCGCGTCGTGCTGAAGCCGGCCCGCTCGATTATCTCATTCTTGTGCCAACACTGCGGTGCAATCTGGCTTGCAGCTATTGCCAGGTTTCGCGCGCCGCACTTGGTGCGGCAGGGTTTGATTGGACCGAAAGCACCGCCACGGCGACCGAGCGCATGTTTGACGGACTCGAAACCGACAGTGTGAAGGTCGAATTTCAGGGCGGCGAACCCACACTCAGACTGGATCTCATCGAACGCATCGTCGCGAGATGCGAGCGGTTTGCCAGCCGCAGCATCGTAATCTGCACTAATCTTTTGGAAATTTCGCCGGATCTGATGCGACTGCTCGAGCGTCCCGATGTCTCCATTTCGACTTCGCTCGACGGTGACAGGCTTATCCACTCTCACCAGCGCACCCAGACGGACGAAGTCACCGATCGCTTTTTCAACAACTTGGAAATGATCTTGGCACGGTTTGGCCCGTCAAGAGTGTCGGCGCTTCCCACGGTAAACCAAACCAACCCTCCCGCCGCAGACGAACTCATTGATGCTTATGTCAGGTATGACATTTCGAGCATCCACCTGCGCCCGATCAACTTTCAAGGGTTTGCACGAAAGCAGCATCCGGACTCCGCCGACGATCACACGGGCTGGTGGGACTACCACGAAGCCTTCGTGCGAAAGCTCATCGAACGCAATTTCTCGGACCGATCCCGAGTGCTCGAGGAATCCTATCTGTCCCTTTGCCTGCGCCGTATGTTCCGCATTGGTCTCGACCGCCACGTGGACCTGCGGAACCCCAGCCCGCTGGGCTTCGACTACCTAGTCGTAGATTACGACGGTCAGCTTTACCCGACCGATGAAGCCCGCATGCTCGCGAGGTCGGGTGTGATCGATCTCTCGCTCGGCGATGTTCGCCAGGGCATCGATGCTGAGCGTCGCGCGCTGCTCAATGGTCATTCAACGTCAATTGGCGATCCGGCATGCGACGCCTGTCCGTACCAACCCTTTTGCGGGCGAGACATCGTCGACGACCTGTCACGCTACGGCCGTATCGACTTGCCGCGGCACCAAACGTTCTTCTGCCAGAAACAAATGCGCCTGTTCGACCTTTGCGTGCGGCTGATCTACTCCGAGGATCCTGCCATCCGCTATTCGCTTGCCAGATGGCTCGATCTCTCTGGCGAGTATCTGCCAGCACAGCCTCAGCTCGCATGATCAACCTTGTCATTCCCGCACGCGCTGAGGCTCGCGAGCGCTTTGTTGTCAGGTTGCTTGACACACCTTCTGGTTCTTTGGAGCCAAATGACGCTCTGCTCGTCACCGCCGCAGGCAACCTCAAGATCTATTCGAGCCAATACGGCTTGTTCGAGCTGACGGCAGTCGATGACGCGAACTGGGATGGTGACGTCGTGTGTGTCGACGGCAATAGAGGATCCGCAGAGCGCCTTGTTCGTGCGAGCTCTGCGCACAACACCTTCCTCGTCACCGAGCGCTGCGATCAGCTTTGCGTCATGTGCAGCCAGCCGCCCAAAAAAAAGCACGTGGACCGGTGGCATGAATTCGAGGCCGCGGCGCTACTCGCGCCTCCAGAAAGCCTGCTTGGCATCTCAGGCGGCGAACCCACGCTGTTCAAGAACGACCTGTTCGCTCTCATCGAAAACGTAGCTGCTGCACGCCCGGACATCCACTGGCACGTGCTTTCCAACGCACAGCATTTTGGTGAAGCCGACGTGACCGCGCTCGCGACCCGCGCAATGAAAGGCGTGACCTGGGGCGTGCCGATCTATGCTGCCGACGCCAAGCGACATGACGAAATCGTCCAAAAGGCTGGCGCATTCGAAGCGTTGCGGGATGGTCTTTCGATCATGTTGACAGCCGGAGCCCATGTCGAACTTCGCACAGTAGTCCTGACCAGCAACCTGGAGCACCTGCCCGATCTCGGCCGCTATGCCGCGCTTCATCTGACTTTTTGCGATCAGTGGTCTATCATGCAGCTCGAAGCTACGGGTTTTGCAAAAAATCGCTTCGCCGAACTCTATGCCCCGCCGCAGCACACTTTTGAAGTTGTGGGCGAAGCCATCGATGAAGCACAACTCTACGGGCTGTCGGTACGTCTCTTCAACTTTCCGCTTTGCCAAGTTCCATCGGCATATCGGCGCCACGCGGTGTCATCCATTTCGGATTGGAAACGCAAGTTCGCCCCAGCCTGTGACATGTGCTCGCAAAAAGACCTTTGCGGCGGTTTCTTCGAATGGCATCCTAACAGCGCAATGGGGGTGAATCCGTTGTGAGCAATAAGCAATTCATCATTCCATCGCTGCTGCTTGCGGGCTTTGGGGCGACGGTTAGTGCTGACCCGCCCGCCGATCCTGCAGTCTTCAATGCTGGCAACGTTGAACCACCCTTTGAGGGTGCGGCATTGTTCCGCCAAAATGATATGTTCCAGCTTGCGGGCCACAGATCGCATAGTAGCCACAGTAGTCATAGCAGCCACAGTAGTCACAGCAGCCACCGGTCGAGTTCCGGTGGCGGCTATTATTCGCCTCAGCCACTATATAGCTTGCCGACGATTTCACCGACGCCGCCCCCGCCTCCGCGCCCTCACACATCTTCCCCAACACGACTTTCAAGCCCGACACGCAGTGCGACCTCATCATCACTGCGCAAGGCCAGGACCTCTTCCAGAGCTAAGGCGCCACGGCTGCGATCTGACCAAATCACGCCGCATGTGAGCACTACGGGCCGCTTCTATCGTACGCCCGATGCAGAATTTCCCGAGCCGAGCGCACCCGTCGCTTCAGACCCATTTCTGGATACCGTTCGGGCCGTCCAAAGGGGGCTCGCCGCATTTGGCTATTACCGCGGACCAATAAACGGAGTGATCGATGCCGACATGCAGTACGCATTGACGCGCTTTCAGGGCGACTATGGTTTGCGTGTAACTGGTACGATCACACCGGACGTATTGAAGGCGCTAAATATAAGATTTTAGCGTTTCAGGCGCCTGCCGATTGGCAGAACAGTTCCGATCTAGCACTCCCAGCAATCGGTAGGGCAGCGGCTTACCCTAAGCAGCATGAGGAATGGCCAAGCGATTAAGAGGAAAACAATGGCGCGAGTTAAATGGGCAGTACCCATCCGGTGGGGCCCGCCTTGTCGATGAGCTGAGGGACCGGTCTTAAGTGTGCTCGTAGGAGTGCGCTTTGGAGCGGTCGATGGGTCAGATCACAGTGTTTTCCGGGCCGGAGCGCCGCCGCCGTTGGAGCGACCAGGAACGGCTGGAGATCCTCAACCAGGCGTTTGCGCCGGGTGCCTGCGTCGCTGAGGTCTGCCGGCGGTACGATATCTCGTCGGCGCTGATCTACACTTGGCGACGGAAGCTGCGCGATGCTCATGCCAAGCCTGAACCGGACGATTTGGCGGCTCCCGGTTTCGCCGCGGCGGTGATGATCGATGACGTGGAAGTAGCTCGCCCTGATCTGCAGCCTGCGATCGTCATCGATCTGGCGCGCGGCAAGCGGATCAGCATCTTTGCCTCCGCATCACCAGCGCTGGTGGCCTCGGCGATGAAGGCGCTTCGATGATCCCTGCCGGCGCCCGCGTGTGGATCGCGATGGGCCACACGGATATGAGGAAGGGGATGCAGGGACTGGCCTTGCTGGTCCAGGGCCTCAAGCGCGATCCCCATGGCGGCGATCTGTTCGTGTTCCGCGGGCGCGCCGGATCGCTGGTGAAGCTGATCTGGCACGATGGGATCGGCATGTCGCTTTACGCCAAGCGGCTTGAGAAGGGACGCTTTGTCTGGCCATCGGCGAAGGATGGGGTGGTGTCGCTTACAGCCTCGCAACTGGCCTGCCTGCTCGACGGGATCGACTGGCGGAACCCGCAGTATTCCTGGCGTCCGCAGAGCGCCGGATAACGCGTCCGTTTTCTTCGTCGCACGCCCATTTTGGGCTTCATTCGGACCCCAATCTGTGATTCCATCGCGGTCGTGGAAGCTGTCGTTTCGCCCCTTCCTGACGATATCGAAGCGCTCAAGGCGCTGCTTGCGAGTGCGACCCAGCGAGCCGATGAGGCCGAGGCCAAGCTCGCCAATGCCCATGCCCGGGAGAGCGCCACCGAGGCGGTGATCGCGCACCTCAAGCTGCAGATCGCCAAGCTCAGGCGCGAGCAGTATGGCGCCAGCGCGGAGCGCACCCGCCGCCTGCTCGACCAGATGGAACTGCAGCTCGAAGATCTCGAGGCCGACGCCGCCGAGGACGATCTGGCTGCCGAGTTCGCGACCGAGAAGACCGCGACCGTCACCGCCTTCGAACGCAAGCGGCCGGCCAGGAAGCCGTTTCCCGAACACCTTCCGCGCGAGCGGGTCGTCATGCCAGCGCCATGCTCTTGCCCGGCTTGCGGGGGCAGCCGGCTGTCGAAGCTGGGCGAAGACGTGACCGAGACGCTCGAGGTGATCCCGCGCGCCTGGAAGGTCATCCAGACCGTGCGCGAGAAGTTCTCCTGCCGGGACTGCGAGACGATCACACAGCCGCCGGCGCCCTTCCACGTCGTGCCACGTGGCTGGGCTGGCCCCAGCTTCCTCGCCATGCTGCTGTTCGAGAAGTACGGCCAGCACCAGCCGCTCAACCGCCAGGCCGAGCGCTTCGCTCGCGAGGGCGTGCCACTGAGCACCTCGACGCTTGCCGACCAGGTCGGTGCCGCCGCCTTTGCGCTGATGCCGCTCTATCGGCTCATCGAGGCGCACGTCCTCGCCGCCGAGCGATTACATGGCGACGATACTACCGTGCCCGTCATGGCCAAGGTGAAGACCGATACGGCTCGATTGTGGGTCTACGTGCGCGATGATCGGCCGTTCGCCGGCGCCGGCCCGCCCGCAGCGCTGTTCCACTACTCGCGCGATCGGCGCGGCGAGCATCCAAGGGCGCATCTCGTGTCGTGGTCAGGGATCCTGCAGGCCGATGCCTATGGCGGCTACGGCGAGCTCTATGCTCCCGGTCGCGTGCCTGCGCCCGTGCTCGAGGCCGGCTGCTTTGCCCACGCCCGGCGTAAGTTCTTCGAGCTGGCCGACGTCGCCAGCGTAGCCCGCAAGAAGAGCCGCGGCGAGCATGCCGGCATGATCTACCCGATCGCGCTCGAAGCCGTGCAGCGGATCGATGCCCTGTTCGACGTCGAGCGTGCAATCAACGGCAAAGACGCTACCGACCGGCTCGCGGTGCGCCGCGAACTGAGCGCACCTCTCATGGCCGAGCTCCATGCTTGGCTCACCACCCAGCTCGCCAGGCTCTCGCGCAACCACGACCTCGCCAAGGCTATCAACTACATGCTGCGGCGTTGGGAGGCCTTCACCCGCCTCCTCGACGACGGCCGGGTCTGCCTCACGAACAACGCGGCAGAACGCGCTCTGCGCTGCGTGCCCCTTGGTCGGAAGGCTTGGCTGTTCTGCGGCTCCGATCGCGGCGGCCAGCGCGCGGCCATCCTCTACACACTGATCCAGACCGCTCGCCTCAACGACGTCGATCCGCAGGCCTGGCTCGCCGATGTGCTCGCTCGCATTGCTGAGCATCCGGCCCTCCAGCTCGATCAGCTGCTGCCGTGGAACTGGAAGTCATCGAGCCCAGCCTCAAAAGTGGCCTGATGGCAGCCCCTTCCATGGTCTTCACAGCCCGCTATGCCGCACGACGCCTTGGCGTCGATATCGATGTAATCGAGGAACTGGCTGAGCAAATGTCCCCAGAAGACGGATGCGTCAGCGTCGTTGATAGCCTCGACGAGAACGCGGAGTCCGTCACCGCCTTCACGCGCCGAGGGCTCGACTACCTCGAAGAGCTACTTGATGATCGCCGCTCAGAGTTCATGAAAGACGCCTGACATCGCCGCGGCCCACGCCGGATGGATACAATGGGCAGGCAATATTGGGGCGATATTATTGCTTGTGGCGGCAGGGTCTTCAACGGCCAGCGCCCAGTCCGATCCAAGCCGCACGATCGATTTTCAGCGGCGAATAGGGCCTTGGCTGATCTTGGGCGATCACGAGCTCGGCACGTGTTTTGCCACCTTGCAAGCGCTGGGGGGGACAAGCCTTGCAATCAATGCCCCCCCCGACGAAGGACGAGTTCGATTTCATCCTCAAGAACGAGGCCTGGAAGTCGTTAATCGACAACGCGAATATCAGGCTTGAGGCGCTCTTCCTGGACAGTGTCAACAAGGTGACAGACCTGTGGAACCTTGATTCCGTGAGCCATTCCGAAGCGAGCAATGGACCAAGCATCATGTTCTCGATCCTTCGCGCGAAGAACGACCGCGCTGATTTCGTGCGGGGTTTCCAGGCAGCAAGCAGCATTGCTTTCTTCAAGGAGGGCACATCAGTCATCGTCGCGCGGTTTGACCTCCCACAGTCAAGCGCAGCGATCGATACGCTGAAGCAGTGCCGTACTCGGCTACAAATTTCCGAAGACTTCGACCCATTTGCAAAGTAGGCGACGTAGAAAGTGGGTTCGGCAATGACCAATAGGAAACTACTGCTAGCATTTCTGTTACTCACCGCTTGCAGCGAGACGGAGAGCAAAGAGGATTTACGGGCTCGTATCGACGACCTTGAAACGGAGAACGAATCTCTCCGCTCTCAACTTTCCGATGCCGAGTCGAACGCTCGCGAGGCGCAAAGTGCAGCTCAGACAGCCAAAGATTCTGCCGAGAATGCTCAGGCTGAAACGGCCCGGTTCGATAGCGAGGATTGGCATAATGTGGTGGGCGACGCAAAGAGTGCTGTCGACGAAGCTGCGAATACCGCAGGAGCGGCCGCCTCAGCTGCTGACGACGCTGCCGACGGTTTCGTTCAATGAAGATCATATTCGATATGTGGCGTGACCATGCGAAGAGAGGACGTAGGGTAGCGATCACTTTGCTTGGCCTGTCTCTGACAGGCGCCCACCCTCAGCAGGGACACATTTCACAGACTACGGTTGCGATATCCTCGCCCAAATCTGCAAACCTTAGCGCAAGCGCAACGCGTACCTCCGAACTCAATGCCCCCTGCAAAAATGGAGAGGACCGGCGTAGCTCAGAACTCTGCGCTCAATGGAAGGCCGCCGATGCGGCTGAAGAGTCCTCTCGCTGGGCCTACTTGACTTGGCTTGCAGGATTGGCGGGGCTGGCTGTCGCAAGCGGCACTCTCTTCGCCGCTCTTCGTGCATCCCGTTGGGCGAAAGCTGCTGCTGTGCATACTGAAGCTGGAGCAAACCATTCAGAGCGGTCTGCGCAGGCCGCGGAGGAGGCCCTGGAACAAGCCAGGTTAGCTTCTCGGACCGATCTGCGAGCATGGGTCAGCGTGGAAGCCCATTTTCTGGAGTATAAGCGGACCAAGGACGGCGCTCATTTCTCAATCGATATCAACTTAAGTAATTTAGGAAAAACCCCGGCACTCGATGTGGCGATCAGTCACAAAATATACCCTCAGATCAGCATTGTAAACAATCACGGTGACACGCCTCAATTGGCCAAATTCCCAGATTACCCGATGGCTCCGCTCATGCCGAATGGCACGACGAAACAGAGATTTGGCCTTCGGATAACAAATGAGCAGATCGAGGATGCAATCGAGATAGCTGCGAAAGAGCGATGTGCAGTCATGGTCGTGATTGATCTTATAGCCTATTACCGAACGGTTTTTGATGAAATCGGAACCCGGGAAAGAACTACTAGCATTCGCTATACCATTCATCCGGATATCAGCCCGGAATTGGAGAATGCGTGGCGCACGATTGGGCTCCGTTGGCTAGGTGAGCAGGGTCGTTCCGGAACTGGACTCAGTTTCAGCCACGATAAGTCCGCCCCAGCGCATCTTAGCTGACGGGCGTCACGAGCAGTCCTCGACAATCCATGATGAACGTAGGGCAGGTATCAGGACGTGAAATCGAAGATCCGAATGACGACTATGTCGGCGGCGGTTGTCATGGTTCTAAGCGAAGCGTCTCGCCGGTTTCCTCTATGCGAAATGTCCCATCCGGGCGTCGAGCGACGGCTCTACCGTCGGCCATCACGTAATCTAGCTCATCACCGTTCTGCATCACGACGACAGTGTGAAGCCGACCTTCCTCACCGCGAGCTTCGAGCCTGTCTGTTATCCGCCACCTTCTCATTTCCCACTCCGCCAAGACGAACGTTCATTCGAGTTGTCATGAAAGGAGCCCCGGCGGCTGGCTCGGGGCTCCTGTGTTCATCCATGCGAGCGTCCCCGTCATCGGCGAACACTCCGCCAACGTCTCTTTCTTCGTTTGTGTTCCCGACGAAATCGAAACGAAAGTGAGATCGGTCACGAGGAGCTGAACGAGCGGTCGCTTTCAGGGGGTTGGAAAGTGCCCGCGAACGGCAGGGATGTTGGCGGGAATGGCACATCCTCCTAATGAAATGATCTCCCAAGAGGTACGAAGCTTAGCGGTAGCGCTATCATTCTCAGTTCTTTAAGGATTGCAGCGACTCTCGGGCATGCTGGGACATTGAAGAATGGGGGAGATTTGATGGATCGGCGAGAGCTTCTGAAACAGGCCTGCGCGCTGGGGGTGGCGGCGCCGTTCATCATGCCCGGACGGGCACTTGCTGATACCGATGACGCGATGATCCTCGCCTCCGTTCATCCGGACCTGCGCGAAATTGCCAGACGCATTTTACCTTTCGGCAGGGCGCCGCTGAACATTACGACGCTCGCCCAGCAGCGTAAGGGTGCGGAAGCTTATGGTCCCAAGCCATCGGCGGACGTGCCCTACGAACGGCGAGTAATTCCCGGTAGCAAGGGTCAGCCTGACGTCGCGATCTATCTCATCAACGCGGCGGCTGGTGCCGCCCGGCCGGCGATCCTGTTTACCCATGGCGGCGGCTTTGTCACGGGGACCGCGCTAAGCAGCGTCGCCAGCCTGCAGACGCTGTGCAAGGAACTCGAGTGCGTGGCGGTATCGGTCGACTACCGACTGGCTCCGGAAACTACCTTTGCCGGTTCGATCGAGGACAACTATGCCGGCCTGAAGTGGCTACACACCAACGCGGCGCAGCTCGGCGTCGATAACCGCCGCATTGCAGTCATGGGCGAGAGTGCTGGAGGCGGTCACGCTGCGCTTCTCGCGATCACCGCGCGGGACCGCGGTGAGGTTCCACTCTGCTTCCAGTGCCTGATCTATCCGATGTTGGACGACCGTACCGGCGTGAGCCGGCAGATGCCGAGTCATGTCGGCAACATCGTCTGGACCGCCGAGAAGAACCGCTTTGGCTGGGAGAGCTTCCTCGGGGTCAAGCCAGGAGGTCGCTCTGTTCCCGGCGGCGTGCCTGCACGCGTTTCGAATCTGGCGGGGCTACCGCCTGCATGGATTGGAGTCGGCTCGATCGACCTGTTCGTGGATGAGGATGTCGATTACGCGCAACGTCTCAACAACGCCGGTGTGCCGACCGAACTCATTGTAGTTCCAGGTGCATTCCATGGCTTCGACAGCCCGTTCTTCCCCGCGAAGATTTCGCGATGGTTCAACTCGGCAAAGCTTGACGCTTTACGTCGCGGTTTTGGCATTCCAGGATAATTTCGAACGAAAGGAGCGTAGCAGGCCGCGGCTGAGTACCCATCAACGGAAGGTAACTATTGGCAATTGCTCAGCGAGCCAGGAACGTCAGATCAGTTGGCGCTTGTCGAACGTAAGCAGGTAGCCAATTCCCACCGCTGGACTCGAGCGGGAGGCCAACTTACCGTTTGGCGCGATGTTTCACCTGCATTCCACCAAGAAGCTCCTTGATCGCATCAAGCCAGAGATTTGCATAGCGGGTGAGAGCGATACCGCGCTGGGCAATTGGTATGCGACCGCTCTGTTTTGGAAACCCCAAGTAGCATTGCTGGTATCGGAGAAGACCTTGCTGCCGGTGTTGATGCCGCTGGCACCGGCCGCCACCTTGGGACGTCGCCTTCCTGGCCAGCTCGGCGCCGTTCTCAAGGAGCATGGCATCCCGGCCGATTTCATCGCGCAGGAACTGTGGCGTATGAATGAGGTTCGTTACGCCAAGACCGCAAACCGGAGCGTGGTCGGCATTCTCAACGAATTTTCCCGCCAAGCCGAATTTTGGCTGGCCGCCTATGCCTACGAGAAGGGTGATGACGACGACTTGCTAGCCATTTCCGCAAAGCTCGCAGAAACGCCGTGTGGGCCACTTTATAGCACCCATCTTTCGCCGGATAAGGCTCTTCAATATTTGGTGAGCAGCGGCGCACAGTGAATGTAGGTCCGTCTAATGGTCGGCACCGGTGTTCATCGAGGATCTTGTCAGGGGCTGCGAGCGTTCTCAAGCGCGAGGCCGCGCGCCGGATGAACGGGTGGCAGCTAACAACGCCTCGATGGGGACCTGGGAACGGCAGCAAAGTCGGCGAGAGCGGGCTCTTCTAGAAGCGTCGCTCCGTACTATCGGCGGTGTCGCAGGTCCCGGAAAACGCATAGTCGGCAGTTCCGCGGATGGAGATGCGTCCGCTTCTGCGGTCGATCGATACCTGAGGCTTATTCAGGCCATTGAGGCGATATTGGGCCGTGATGCGATCGCGTCCGCGAGAGACACTGCCGAGTTCCCACCAGCCGTGGTCGCCCCGCGAATGAATGGGCGGGATCAACTTTGTCGGCAGGCGGATGCGCCCACCGCCATCCCAGAGCTGGACCATGACCGAGGCGTCGAAGTCCTGAGTAGTCAGATCAGTCCTATTCCCATAGGTATAGCGCCCCCCGATCGTAGTCCCAGGAATAACCATAGCGGGTCGCTAGGGTGGGCCTTTGCCCTTCGCCATAGCAAACGAGGCCTAGGTCGAACCACTGTCCGCCGGGATGCTGGGACGAACCGGGCATTGATCTTGGACCGTCGGGGGCCGGTTGGGCAAGGGTTGTTGGTCTTGCCGCCGACTGGCCGCAATCGGGCACCGGCGACAAAGTAATTGCGTCGTAGCGTCCGTTCATCGTGACGACCGTCACGCAGGTTCGCGTGCGAACGTTCCACCAGTAGGTCCACACCCGGTCGTCACCGCTTTGCCCGCGGATGTAGTCATAGCCGCGCGAGCGCAGCGCGTTTTCCGCGCCGGCGGCGCGAGCGCCGACGAGATCGCTCAGTTCTGGCGGTGTTTGTGCCCCGGCGGTGCTCGACACCGCAAGCGCGATGCCGGCGGCGAAGATCGAACGGGTCATGGCAGGGCTCCTCTCGAGGAGCGAGCATCCTACTTTCATCGGTCGGACAATCAACGGCTTACGATCCCTTCATGCCCAGAAGCCGTCTTCAGCGAGTGAACAAGAATCCGATCACAAGCAAGAGCCCAAAGGCATCGACGAAGCCCCTGATGGCAGAACCAAACGCGCGCACCTTGCCGCGCCCCATCTGCGCCGCAAACCATCGTGTTTCGACTGCAAGGTAATATACGACCGCAATTAAGATCAGCAGGAGGCCAGCGATGTGAGCGCGATCCTCAGGCAGACCCACCAGAATGGTGCCGAAGCCCAAGCCGAGCGCGAAAAGGCTCGCTGGATAACACTGAGCGTAGAATGGCAGGCGCAGCGTGCAACGATCCAGCGCTAACCCGCGGATGCGCACAAATTGGACCGACATCATCAGCGGGAACATCGCAAAGACGAGAAGCCGGAATACGAGAGCGCTGGCGTCGTCCGTGATCATCTTCGCAAGCCCATGCTGGTTCGCGATCAACCGGTCAACGTCTCCTGCGGCAGTCGCAACTCCGTGCGCAAGCGCGAGGGATAGGGCGAGGAAGAGCGGAGGACTGAGAGCATCTGTATACTGCTCGGCTTCGGGCAGGCCCAATTGCCGGTCGGCATAGTCCATCATTTCCAGCGGATGGATAAAGGTACGCCAAAGCGTCAGCGGCAAGAAAACCAGCCAACTGATCACTTCGTAAAGTAGCTCGTCGAGCGAGCTGATCCATTTCATGAAGTCCATGCCGCATCATTGATCCCGCATAAGCACCTGGCAACGGCAAATGACGAGTATGGGAAAGCAAGGCTGCGAACGGCCGGCCGCTTTGAGGTAAGGCGTTTGAACAGGTTGCCGGCAGCAATTTCGGCGGGCTCAGGCATCAGATGCGCCTTCTGAACTGCCCTCGCCGTTATGCCTTGGCAGGATGAGGATTTAGGTACGCAACAATGACCGCCGCCACAACGCACTGCGGAGGGCTGGCGCAATCTCGATGTCGGCGTGAGCTTGTATGAGCTCCCAAATGAGGGCCACGTCTCAACGGATGCGAACCTGGGCGTGCGTTTCAGTCCATGAGCGGTCCGGTTCGGGTATCGAGCGCCATTCTCGCCCCTCTTTCCTTTCCGCCAGTTCAGCGCAGCTAAGCGCAATCAAGCGCTGCGAATTCACTCTCCAGGCCTTGCAGACCCTGGGAATATAGAGCCGGAAAATCATCGAGACTAAACACGGGAAACACCAGCAGCCTCGAGGCTATCGCCATGGCGACCATATGTGTCCGGTTGCGGGCGCGCAGCTTCAGCCGCATCGCATCAATGTGGGTCTCGACCGTACGGTGCCCGATCGCGACCTTCAGCGCTATTTCCTTTGCCGAAAAGCCTTCAGCCAAAAGGCCCAGAATTTCGAATTCGCGCTTCGTCAACGCCGGCAGTATCTCGTCCAAATCCGTCCGTCCCCTCGTTCGAGATAGTCTTGCCCTAAATCCTCATCACAGGATCCGGGGTCAGGTCGGGGATCATCCGAGCCTTGCGCGTCCGCAACCCGGCGCCGACGAAGCCGAAGCCAAGGATCATCATGGCCCAGGTCGATATTTCGGGCACAGCGGCGGTCGCGCCTGCCAGGATGGGCGTGTTCGGCGTGCTCTCGAAAGCTGCGCTTTCGAGCATCGAGCCAGCGAACCTTGCATAACCGTAGAAGTAGTCAGATCCGACCAGATAACGCAGGCCAAGGTCGCTGTCCGTCAGGGTGAAGCTCGCGCGGCCTGCGACGGGAACAGAGCCGAACCCCGGAAAGGAGGCTGGCCCGAAGGTCGTGGGCGGATCTGTGAACGCCACCGACGGGGCGCCGAAGACCGTGGTCACCTGCGCCGTGCCCGAAGTCTGAACCAGCACCGGGCTGGGATCGAACTGTTCTCGCGAATCATAGGACAAGGTGAAGGTGTCGCCCGGCGTGACGCCGAAAGTGAACGGGCTGCCCGAGAAGTCGACATTCGAGGCGACTACGACCACTGCAGCCGAGGCAGGCAAAGCGAAAGCGCTCGCCGCAAGCGCGGCGACGTACAAGGCGGTTCGAGACATCGTGGAGTTCCCAATCGCCTTGGCGCTGTGCGAAGACTTGAAGTCCTAACTTCCTGATAATTAGTTAGTTCCGCGCCTTGCCGCATTTCAGCGGTGGTCGCTGTCTTCGGCACTTCGATCGCGAGGTCGAAGACGCATTAGTCGATGACACCCTGACGCAACAGTCGCGCCCGTCACGGCATCATCGTTCTGAAAAAGACCGGGAAACTTCCTACCGGCACCGCGTTGAATCGGGTTGCTCATGACAGAATGAGGGGCCGGCCATGCCCGAGGACAAGAAGACGCCTGAAGACAAGAAAGGGCCCGCGGACAACAACCGAATCGAGCTCTCCGCCAACTTCCAGTTCAGGGCTGCCGCGTCGGCCTCTACACCTCCAGCCGGCGCAGGCGCCACGAAGTGTTCGGCTTCTTATCGCAGGCCCGTGCTCGCTCCGATTTCGGACTGCGTATCCAAGCCCCCGCACCTGACCGATCTTCCTATCGGCTATAAAGCGAGGCAGCGCGAACCCGGCGACGATCTCGAACTGCCGGCACATCTCGACATCCTGGGTGCCCGCATACCAGTCGATATCCAGCATATTTCGTCAAGCGGCGCCGTCATCGAAGGTGCGATAGAAGCCGAACCTGGCGCGCTCGCGACCCTCACCGTTGACCCAATCGGGTCGATTGATGGGCTGATCACCTGGCATGCCGGGGACCGCTGCGGATTTCTATTTGCCGATCCCATCGACCTCACGCCGCCAGTTGCGCACCAAGTCCGCAGCGATCCCACATCCGCTCCGCGGATGAACCCGGTCTTCGCCGAGATGCCAAACCCGCTGAATGAAGAATCCATCTTCGTCATGGCCGATGGCGACGATCTCGACCGCTATGTGTTCGAGCTCGAAGAGAGCCGTTCGCGGCTTGCCCCGGTCGCGACGAAACGGGAGCCGCAGCGCGGCTTGGTAGCCGGCATCGGCGTTCTCACCCTTGCTGGCCTGGCGACCGCATTTTTCGTGTGGTCGCCCGATCGTCGCTCGTCTGCCGCGCCGTTCAGAGAGCAAGCCGTTCGAACATCCGCGGCGCAATCGGAAATGCAAGGCACGGCGGGGCCTTCCGCCGAGCATGCCCAACGCGAGGGCGCCAGACCTCGGATCGCCGTGCGATCGCAGCGAGAAGCGACTGTCGATCCTGCTTCGCGCTCTCCCGCTCGGCCAACGCCGCTCGGCCCGGCGACGATGCCGGAGCGGCAACCGATGGGTCCTGCTCGTTCCGAGCTGGCCGCTGAGCGGGATACGAAAGACTTCGATCCCTACGCGGGCCGCGTCGCCAGACCCCTAACGGGGCGCAGCCTGCAGTCGGCGCTTGCCGCGGACCGGCTTGCAACGAAGGAACTCAACATGCGGCAGCTTCAGAAGCTAGAAGGAGATAGCTTCGACCAAGGAACTGACGCCGAGCGCTCGGATGCGGCCGAACGGTCAGCCGACTGACCAACATTAGAAGCAACGAGTTCACCGATGTCGTTGTCGATTGGATCCTCAAGCCGACGCCTTCTAGCTACTGGCGCACAATTGCGCGCCCGCTCAGTCCGCTCGACAAAAGCGCTTGCAAGTTCCGCTATTAGACCACGTCCGGTGTCATGGATCTGAAAATCAACCTCGGACGGCGGCAATGTCGGCGGATGCCGAGAAGGTGGCCGAGAGTTGCGCGACGGCGGTAAACACCATTAGCGACGGTCGAGCGCAACACCAGGCGACGGCAAAGCGGCCATCCGCGTAAGAATGTTTGGCGCCGAATTCGTCAGGGACCCCATCAGCCGATCCTGTGCGTTAGCGTTACGACAACCAGAAAGCGCAAGATGCATCATGTTCAGCGCGGCGCAGGCCGGAAGTTACTACTCGTTCACGGCCTTGGCGGAAGTTGGCAATCGTGGACTACGATACTTGATAAGCTAAGCGCTCATCGCACTGTGATTGCGATCGACCTACCCGGACACGGCGCCACACCTGCTGAAGCCGATAGCGGAACCTTCATCGGTCTCGTCCGGAGCGTCGAACGCTATATCGCCGCCAATGGGCTGACGGGGATCGATGTCGTCGGTAGCTCGATGGGTGCGCGGATCGTGCTTGAACTGGCACGGCGCGGCAACGTCGGCAATGTCGTGGCGCTCGATCCGGGCGGTTTTTGGCGTGGCTGGGAGCGAACCTTCTTCAAAGTGACCATTGGGCTGTCGGGCCGATTGCTGCGCGCGATCCGACCACTGCTGCCGACCCTCAGCCAATATGCAGCGACGCGCACGGCGTTGCTGGCACAACTGTCGGTGGCGCCATGGGCGCTCGACCCGCATATCGTAGCGACTGAACTGACGGGACTTAGCACCACGCCGACATTCGGCGCTTTGGTCGATGATCTTGCCGGAGGCCCCGAGCAGGTCGGCCCGGCCGCACAATCCACCGGTCGCGTCGTGATCGGATGGGGCAGCCAGGATCGGCTTTGCCTGCCCCGCCAGGCGATGCGTGCCAAAGCGGCATTCCCATCGGCCGATCTGCACTGGTTCGAGTCCAGCGGCCACTTCCCCGCATGGGACAAGCCGAACGAGACCGTCGCGGTAATTCTTGCCGGAACGCAATGATCTCCGAAGTTCGAACGCGCTGACGCCTCAATGGAGGCAGAGAGCCTGCTTACCGGATCTGGCGCAAACTGCCATGCTGCGTTTGCTGAACGAACGTATGGCCCGCCCCGTTTGCAAGGTTGGATTTTCGAGTGATCTGATCAGTCTGGGTCAACGCATACGCTCGCATAGAACCGCGCCGGCATCGTCCACCACGCACACCGACGTCTCCTTCGCCGAGACGTCCAGACCTGCAAACTGAGCCATCGCCATCACTCCTTCCCTCGATGCACGAGGTCAGGCTCGACCCCGACCGGGGCATCTTCCGTGAAGGGCTGCTACCTTGTCTGCGCAAAAATCGCGGCCGCCGCGATACACCATCTTTGCAGGTCTGCCATCAAGCCTTGGATTGTCTCTTTTATCGGCGCCAGTGGAACCCGATTATAAGACGTACTTGCAGAAATCGCAAGCCGCATCCCGCATTTCGCACTTGCACAATGCTAACCTAGGTGAGAAAAGAAACGGCCTTTCAGGCATCCTCTCCCATAACATTCTAGGCTCGGCCGAACTGGCCGAGCCATTTTTTTGGCTAGGGCCTACGTCGGCACGCCAAGTGTTGGTGGCTGAACAGCCGGGGGCTTTCAGGCCAACTGTCCGCGAGCTCGACCGACGGCAATCTTGGCGGCTCTTGCCGTTCAGGCGCGAGACCGTCTGGCGACCGGCCATAGATGACCCAATTGATCCTGCGGACCGGTTTATCAAGATTCCCGAAGTGTGCCGGCGTGTCGGGCTGGGCAAGTCTATGATCTATGAGATGATCCGGTAGGGCCGCTTTCCCGAACCTTATAAACCGTCCCCTTTCGTGTCCGTGTGGAGCGAGCAGGAGGTCGTAGCATGGATCGCCGACGTTAAGGACGGTTTCGGGGGGAGGCGCCGGAAGTTCTGACTTCGGTGCGGGGCGACCGGCCGGGCATGGTGAGCCCGTCCGAACGACCGTGGCCTTCCGCTTAGCCTCGGGAAAATCAACTCGTGACGCTGGCCCGCTCAGCCTGCGTGATCGGACGGGTCGTTACAGGGGGCTCGGTTTCCGAGGCGACACCCAAACCTTGCCGAAGTGTGCCGTCTGGGTTGAGGCGCGGATCGATGCCTGGTTAACCGCGGTCGATCAATCCCGCGATAAGGGCCGGGCACACCCGCTTGCGCGTCTCGTGCCGCAGCGCCGCCAAAGATGGCGTCAGCCAAAATTCAAGATCGCTGCGAAAATCCTCTGCTCCTCTGCCATCGCCAGCGTCCATAAAGCTGGCTCCCGATGAATCAGGGAATCTCTTCTTGGGAATCACAAAGATCACATTTCTGCTAAAGTAGTGCTAGAGTAATTTTCGGCCTCGAATGACCCGCTGGGATAATGACGTCGCAGGGCGATATAAGGCGTTTTCGTGTCGCTGGCATGTGCTTGAGCCGTTGGAAACCTATGGCGCAGCCTCGAGCGAATTGACCGCCGCTGAGCGATCGGGCGAAACACAAAGCAACAGCACCGGGCCTAGACGCGCATACTGCTCGGCGTGGGCGCTTCTCTGCATCCAGTTGGAACTAGTCGGACAGCAGTTTGGCGATCCATCGGCTGCGCTCAAACTGATCACAGATAAGGACCGTAGCTGCAGTGAGTGGTACCGCTATCAGAGCGCCAGCAAGGCCCCAGGCCCAACCCCAGAAGGTCATCGCCACAATGATCGCTAGCGGGGAAAGCGACAGCCTTTTGCCTTGCAGGATCGGATAGACGAAGTTGCTTATGGCTATCTGCAACACGGCGAAACCGCAAAAAATAACGATGGGCATGCCAAGCCCATCAAACTGTAAGGCAGCGTATAGGGCCGGGGGGGACTATACCGATGATGTTGCCGATGACCGGGATAAAGTTGAGCAGGAAATTGAGCAATCCCCAAACGATCGGCATCTCCAGACCAGTCGCCAGCGCCCATAGCGTCGATGCGATGCCGGTCATCAGGCTCGTGGCAAGCGTCGTGCCGAAATAGCGCCGAACTTGCTCGGAAATCGATACCATCGCGCCGCGTACGGCAGTGCCGACATGCGGCTCAAGTTCGACTTCGATCTTCGCGTTCAGCCTTGCTACTTCGGGCATTCCCAGGATGACCAACAGGCCGATGAAGCCGGCGTAGGTGACGAAGCTGTAGACGCTTGAAGCCAGCGCTTGGGCGAAACCGAATACGCGGCGCTGATCGAGGAAGCCCGCACCCGTCTTGATCCCCCATTCGCGCGCTCGATCGATGGCCAGATCGTAAAGTTCAGCAATTTTGGGCCACTGCGCACTCAGAACGCCGAGAAGCTGCCCGACCGAAAGGTACACGGCCGCGGCGAAAATGGTCAGAATGATAACGAGCGCTGCGATGGTCAGCACGTAGCTGAGCCAGCTCGGCAGTCGCCGATCCAACCACAATTTGAGCGGCCACAGGGCCGCCACGATGACGGCCGCGAACAGGAGCGGCATCGATACCGAGTAACTGGCGCGCAATGCCGCGACGACGAGGATCAAGGTCGCGATCGTCAGCAATCGGGTCCTATAGGTATCGGTGCGAGCTAGCAAAAACGCGTTCCTCATCCAGAGCCTCTATGACTGGCCAGTTGGTGATCGGGCCTCAGGCGGAGCCACCCAACCATACCGCCTCGTGTTGCAGGCGCCGCTGATAGTCCGGCTCCGCCAAAGCCCGCAGCAAGGACTGTGCCCGGTTCGCCACGGCCTCTTGATTGAAGCCATGCAGCTGGCGCTGGGCCAGCAGCTCCAATCGCTCGATGTAGGTTCCGACGGTAGCAAGACGTTTGGAGTCCTCGCAGGCGATCGCGATTTCGCCCAGAGCATTCAGGAAATTGAGCGCAGCGACCATGTCGCCGGCACAGTATTGCGCGAGCGCACCGAAACCTCGGTCCATGAAATGGCTGAATGTCTGAGGCCGCGCCACGACCCGCAGCGCTCCGCTTTCGTCCTCGCGCAAATGCGAGGGCACGTCTCGGCCTGACAATTCCGTCATGGCAGCGCCGAGCCAGTCAAGGCAGGTCACAGCAGTAAAAGGATCGTTCACGCCCGGAGACAGCGCGCGCGCGGCGATCTCGACCAACTCATCGATGAGGAAGCGCAGATCCTGCAGCGCCGTGCGCTGCGAACCGATGGCGAAGGCGTCCGACAGCTTCCGGCAAATATCCTTGTCGCAGCCTTCGGGCGGCCATACTTCCAGCAGCGCACGCCCCCGATGCACAAAGTCGCCTGGCTGGTAGCGCAGACGCAAAACGAGGTCATGTTCCGCCGCGAGCGCGAGCAGATCCTCGTCACGCATGACCTGGATATAACCCGTGCTCCGCGCCGCTACCAATTTACCGTTCGGGGCATCCCCATCGCTGGTGCCGTGGCAGAGAGCCGGCGACGTTGGAACGCCATCTCCGGAGTCGGCAGTTTTCGGCTTGCCGATAAAGCGGGGAAAGCGATGTTCGACCTCGTGAATCAAGAGTTGCCCGACGTCTTCGATCACGCTGTTGATGTGAAGCTTACTTGGAACGTGATGGATAAAGAAAATGAGCACTGCGATCGAGCAGATCGCCAGGAGCACCGCGACGAGCAGCGCAACGTTGGGGACGAAACCGACGCCGCCGGCTTCTTCCGGGGAGCGGATCGTGCGCAGGACGATAAGGCAATAGAGGAAAGTCGCGATGAAGGTGCCCAAGGTCACCTGATTGCCGCGATCGCGCATGAAATTGCTGAGGAGGCGAGGGCCGTATTGGCCCGAGGCGTAGACCACGGCGGCTATGGTCACCGAGAACACGGTGCCGGCCACGGTGATCATCGAACCGCCGATGGCCGCAAGGACCTGGCGCGCTCCGCTTGGGCGGGAAGCGTAGAACCAGGCGAAGCGGTCCATCCATGCCGAACCTTCATGGCTGTCGAGCCAGATCATGCACCCCGCGAGCAGTACGGCAGCACAGGCCATGATCGAAGGCAGGAACCAGTAGCTTTGCTGAAGCATGTCCCTGACACGCAGAATGCGCGCCCTCATGCCGAAGCACCCTGCGGCAGAGCGGTCCTTGCGCCGGCGCTTCGCCTCGAGATGACACTGAAACTTCCGTCGGTCTCAAGCACGACAGCGGCGACAGCTGCCAGATCGCCTATTCCCGCGCCGCGAACGGCCGCCTCAATTTCCCCTCGCACGACGCGCTCGTCGCGCAGTGCGTGCTCGATGAATTGGCCATCGCAAAAAAGAATGCGGGGGTTTGATTTTACCAGACGCGAAATGAGCACGTAGCGTCGGGCACTCAAAGCCACGGCAAGCTGCAACAGTGTCAGCAGTGCAAAGGTTAGCACGCCTTCCACCAACGCGACGTCCTTGCTCAATATGACCGTCGCCAAAGTGGACCCCAAGCCTACCGTCACCACGAGGTCAAAGGCGTTCATTTTGGCGAGGGTGCGCTTGCCGGTCAGGCGCAAAATTAAGATCAGCGCAGGATACGACATCGCCGACATTACGACGATCCGCAAAAGGCCCTGCCACGTATCGAAGAGCATTGGCATCTTTCCTCTGTGCCCATCTGCGCAGTTGCTGCGGCACTAAGCCGACGCTGCGCCATGAGGTGCGGCCATAACCAAAAAGCGACCTTGCCACCGAAGACGAGTCCGTTGTCCGGCGAGGCGGGGCGAGCACAACGGTCAATAATGAGCGGGTCGTGTCGCTGCGGCACGAACACTTCTCAGGACGTAACGTCCCAATGACAGGAAAGTCCCAGAAGAAAGCGACGGGTGCTAATGATGTCCACTGGGGATCAATCCGGCGTTAGATCATTGTGATTTCATCATGACATTTCCGACGAAACCGCACGGCTCAGCAATCGCAGATCGGCACTCGCTCGCGCCTGCAACCGCGCGGGCACTAGTGGATAGGTCGCAGGGTATCGACGCCGGCCCTCTCGTCGGTTTCAGGAGACGGCGGGGCGCTTCGGCGGTCGCGATATGAAGGCAGGACGGGAGCATCGCGTTCTGTGGGAGCAGCCTCGAGCCTCGCGATTTCCCGCTTCATCTCGGCAATTTCCCGCACCTGCGCATCAATGATCCGATCGGCCAGCAATCGAACGTGGGGGTCCCGGATCTTTGCCCGTTCGCTGGTCATGATGGCGATTGAATGATGGGGGATCATCGCCCGCATATAGCTGAGGTCGTCGACCGTGGGCTGGCTGCGAATTAGCCACAGCGACATGGCGAAGGCTACCGCAGCGCCCAGGCTGATGGCGATATTCGCCCGGCGATTTTTGTACATGCGCCACTTGAAGGCGATCATGATCAGCGCCACGACTGCTCCCACCAGGAGCGCCATCCACATTCGGGTCTGGCTAAACGACACGTGCCCCGATGCATGGGTATTGAGGTACATGAGACCGAACATGACGACGGTGGACGTCGCGATCATGGCCCCGAGGCGACTGTAACTTATATGCCGGCTCCTTTAAGAGCCCACGCGTCGATTTGGCTTCACTTGCGCACGAGCGCTGCTGCTCGCACGGGCGCTACCTAAGCGTCGTGCCAAACTGGCGTTCAAGGTAGCCGCCGGGACTACCGCTCCTTCGTAGCTACAACGACCAACTTCCCCACGGCGGTAGCACTCGGCGAAGGTCCCACCATTCCGGCTCCGTATCTTGCCACGGAGCGGCTTCCTCTGGCCAGGTGTCCCGCAGTTCCGCTTGGGCCTTGCGAGCCTCGGCCGCGGCGATCTGATCGCTCAGGGCAACCTCCATAAAGTCATGCCAGATTTTGGCCGGTATGCCCCCGCCCGTCACGGTCTTCATCGGGGCTTCATTGTCGTTTCCGACCCAGACGCCCACGACCAGATCTTCAGAAAAGCCGACGAACCATGCGTCTCGGTGATCCTGGGTGGTCCCCGTTTTGCCGAAAGCCGGAAGCGGCAACCTTGCCGCGGTTCCGGTGCCGCCCTCTACGACGGCATTTAACATGCCGAGCAGCGCCGCGCGCTCTTCGTAACCCATTGCCGTCCGTGCCTGGAAAGCATCGTCAGCCGGCATCCCAATGGGCCTTACCGGGTAGGACCCCGCGGCAACGCTGGCGTAGGCTCCAGTAAGTTCGAGCAGCGTGGTTGGTGAGGTCCCCAAGGCAATGCTCGGCAAAGGCTTGATGTTGGCGCGCAGGCCAAGATCATGCGCTGCCTGGATGACCTCTTCACGGCCTACCTGTTCCGCCAAGCGCACCGCGGCGACGTTGCTCGATTGAGCAAAAGCGCGGGTGAGGGGGATTGGACCCGCGTACCGGTTGGAATAGTTTTTGGGCGTCCAGCCTGCGACTGTCAGCGGCCGGTCGTTGACGAGCGTTTCGCTGTCGGCACCGTTTCGAAGCGCAGCGAGATATACGAACAGTTTGAAGGCAGAGCCCGGCTGACGCTCTGCCTGGACCGCCCGGTTAAACTGCGAGGTGCGATAGTCTCTGCCCCCGACCATGGCCACCACAGAGCCATCGGTGCGCATGGCGACGAGGGCGACCTGCCCATCCTTCCCAAGGTTGCGGGCCTGTCCGATCGCTTTTGAAACCACGGCCTCCGCGGATCTCTGGAGGCTGCTATCCAGCGTGGTCTTGACGACCATGTGGCCGTAGCCCGTCGTCGCGCCAGCGAGCGCTTGGGGAGCCACCCAATCAGCAAAATAGCCGCCCGACAGAAACGGCAGCGTCGGTCGCGGCTTGGCCGCTACGACCCGGTCCGCTTCCTGCCTGGTCAACTGACCGGTTTCGGCCATCGCTGCCAGAACTAACTCCGCGCGCGCCTGCGCATCTGCGAGATGACGCGACGGGGCAAGTCGAGAAGGCGCGTTGACGACCCCGGCCAGCATCGCCGCTTGAGCAAGGTCAAGGTCCTGCGGCGCTCTGCCGAAGTAATGCATCGCGGCAGCGCCGAGGCCATAGGTCCCATCGCCGAAATAGGCGCGATTGAGATAGGCCGAGAGAATTTGCGTCTTTGTGTATTGATGCTCTAGTCGCAACGCGACGATGGCCTCGCGCAGCTTGCGGCCAAAGCTGCGATCGTTGCCCACGAATGCGATCTTGGCCAATTGCTGTGTGATCGTGCTCCCGCCCTGGGCCGCCTCGCCGGTCAGGAAGTTCGCCGCAGCCGCACGCACGATGCCGCGAAGGTCCAGGCCGCCATGTTCATTGAACCGCCGGTCCTCGATCGCTAAAAAGGCGGCCACCACGAGCGGCGGCAGTTGCGCCGCGTCGACGGGGGCCTCGCGGTAGGCACCTCTTCGAGCGAATGGCTCTCCCTGTGCATCCAGAAGGATCAGTGAAGGCCGGATGTCAGGTTGTTCTTCCAAGGACAGCCTGGGACCGAACTGTACCCAAGTCGAAATCGCCAGCACTCCTGCTAAAGCCACAAGTGCAACAATGCCAATGACTTCCCGGGCATGACGCATTAAAAAATTACGTTGCAATCCAAATCCTTAATGAGCGCTCTCATATCTAAGGGCAAAGCTTTCCGCTGCAAGGACGGTTTACAATCTGCGACAAATCCGTTTCGCCATCCGACCAATGAGATGAGATCCGCTGGCCGAACATCGTCTTACCTCTTGTGATCACGGATGCGCCCCCCGCTAGGCCGGACTCTTCGGGATGGCCCATCCTTGCGTCAGCGACCGAACGGGCACTTAGCGCGGAACGCGACGTTACTCTGGAATGGAAGCCGGCACCTTTGTCCCTATTCACCTGGCGTGGAGCGATGTCGCGACGAGATTTACAGCGGCATTCCTGCTGTCGTTTGCCCTCGGTATGGAGCGCTTCATTCACAAGCGACCGATCGATTTCAGGCCATTCATAATCATAGCACTTGCCTCTTGCGCACTGATGATCGGTATCATGGAGCTTCCGTTTCGTGTCGACGACGAGCAGATCTCGATCGATCCAGCCAAAGTGGTGAGCGGCATCATGACCGGGATAGGCTTCCTCGGGGCCGGTGCGCTCTTTCACGAGAAGAAAAACGTTCAAGGCACAGGCTCCGCATCGGCGATTTGGGGTGCAGGCGTCATCGGCATCGTCTGCGGACTTGGTCTTATCTGGCTCGGCCTACTGCTGGCGATCAGCGTCACAGCGATCCTTGCTCTGAGCCGCCCTTTCACCGAGGAATATGCCGCAAAGTCCAAGCGGGACGATGATCGAGGGGATGATGATCATCCGGACAGCAAGCCTGCGGGATGATCGATGCGCGATGAGGGGACACTGATGTGACCGACGAAACGTCTCGAAGCGATGCACTCGAAGAACAAGGACCCAGCGCGAAATCGGAAGCCAGAGCCTTGGAGGCCGCGGCGATTCGACGCAGATGGATCACCCTGGGTGAGGTGCTGGCAGTCGTCGCCGCTGTGATATCGGGCCTGACGCTGTGGAACAGCTGGAGCGAACGAGCGGATAACGAAGCCGCAAAGAACGCCGAAGCGTCTCGCAGTTCGCTGCGAGCCACAAGGCTGGTCCTGACAGCTACGGCAACCAATGATCGCAAGCTCATCCTTAGGCCGTCCTCCCCCGATCAGTCCATCCAAAGTCAATCGGTGGCGTTTCCGTCCTCTTTAGGGGTGACGCCTACGCAGACGACTGGTGAGCCGCGGCTTGAGGCAGCTTGGTTTGCAAATGCGTTGAAAAAGTTTCGCAGTGAGGCGGGACTGCCTGACGACAGTCACGGGGACGAACGGATGCCTGTGGCGATCACGACCCGGTATCTGGTCGAAGGCGAACCTCACGAAGATGTCACGATCTACGATGTCGGCTATTCGGTTGCCGGCCGGCTACTGAGCGGTCACACCGTCACACTTCGCGGACTCTCGCTCGTCTCACGGGTCAAAAATGATGACGCACAGAAACTTCTTGATGCCCGCTGGGCGAAGCTGACGCCGCCGTCAAAACGATCTCCCTCTTGACCTGTCAGTCAGGTCTTATCAGGTTTCGGTATGCTCGAAACCGAATAAAATGGCATGTTCCCGCAAGGATAGTTCGGGATGATTGGCCTGAAAGTCAGCCACGCCGAGCTTTGCCAGGTCAGGCATGTTGGACAGGACCGTCATCGATCGGCATTTCCAGCGAGTAGACGCGTTCACCATCTTTAATTGCGAAAAAAAGCATGCTGCACGGTCCTCCTGATAAGCGGCATCCGACCGCCGGCATCGAAGTTCGGCAGTGGGGCTAATAATCGCCGCATAACGATGTTTAAACGCCTGCGAGGGCGAGAGGCTCCACCGGCCTCCTGAAAAGCGCGCCCGCGCAATAGTAGGACTTCGGAGCTCCGCTGCGCTGACTACGGGCAGGGCCGGGCATGCGCGCATCTACGGGGTGGCAGCTGCCGCCACTTCGCGCGCCGTCATCGATATGAAAGACCGCTCGGTCCGGTTGCGGGCATGTTCGGAGGCGTGATTCGAGCGCTTTTTGCCAAAACCATGCTTGTCGCCGGGACATCGACCTGGCGTCCGTTAACGTGGCTGCGCGCGCACCCGCTTCTTCGCGCAGGGCTGTGCGGCTGCATCGTCGCAGGGCTGGGCATGACGACCGGACTCGCCTGGGGTACCGGATATCAGACCGGCAACGCCGTCATCGCGGGAATGGGCGTACCGGCGTGGTTTGGCGCTGCCAAGTTCCTCTCGACTCTTGCCACCGCCATATCGGGTGTGCCGGGCGGCATATTCGCCCCTTCGCTCTCGGTCGGCGCGGGTCTTGGCGACATGCGGCGTAGCGTCTTTCCTGACTATCCTCCCGGCGCGATCGTGCTTCTGGGGATGGTCGCCTACTTCACGGGGGTCGTGCGCGCGCCACTGACCGCGGTCATCATCATTTCCGAACCACGGCAAGTCGCGGCCTCATGCTGCAACTTTTCGGCGCAGCCCTTATTGCGGATCTCTCAGCGCAGTTCGTCAATCGCTAGCGTCTCTTCCATCGCTGTCTTTGCGATTTGCCGCGCAGGAGAAGGAACGGTAGCCGGGCCTCGCATCGTTCCCTCAGCTTCACAAACTCGGCGATTAGTCCGAGCGATTTGAATAAATCGCATTGCAACAACGAAGTTCATCGACTGTGACTGATACAGAAGCGAAAATGATCTTTAAATTTTCAGATCCTGGAACTGATCCGGGCGGGGTCCGTTAGCATTATATCCCCGATAAAATCGCTGCAAAAGAGATTGACGATGCGAACTATAATGATGGTGCCGATTGCTGCCGCCATTTCACTTGCAGGCTGTGTCGGCGATGGCGGTTCTCGTTATGGCGTCAATTCAAGCTACAGCGGTTATGACTATAACAGGCCCGATCCCGCCTATGGCGGTTACGATGCTGGCCGGTATTACCGCGACGATCGCCGCTATCGCGAGCGCCGCCTGTCCCGCAACGATCGGGTCTACCGCGGGCAGGATGGTCGCTACTATTGCCGACGGAATGACGGAACGACCGGACTCATCGTTGGCGGGGTCGCCGGAGGTGTCCTCGGCAACATCATCGCGCCCGGTGGGTCTGAAGTGCTTGGCACCGTCCTAGGCGCTGCCGGCGGAGCTCTGGCCGGTCGGGCAATCGAGCGTGACGGCGTGAAGTGCCGGTAAGCTCCCCGGTGCAGATCAGAACACGCCAATCTAGGCTTAACGGATTTAGGAGTGGCAATGCGTAAATCTGCCGTCTTC
The DNA here is from genome assembly GCF_019075875.1 of Novosphingobium sp. G106. Taxonomy (NCBI): domain Bacteria; kingdom Pseudomonadati; phylum Pseudomonadota; class Alphaproteobacteria; order Sphingomonadales; family Sphingomonadaceae; genus Novosphingobium; species Novosphingobium sp. G106. The sequence goes on from NZ_JAHOOZ010000001.1 coordinate 5,776,578, forward strand.
ATTGCGGCCGTTGTGTCGGTCGGAGCTCTTTCAAGCTGCGAGAAAAAGAGCGACGATCGCTTAGCAGAGCGGGTCGAGAACGCAGCTGATAAGCGGGCAGAAGTACTCGAAAGCAGCGCCGCCGCTCTCGAGAGCGATGCCGCCGCGCTCAATGCGAGAGCGGACAAAATGCGGGAAACAGGCGAGAGCCGTGCTGACGCGATTGATGCTGCGGACCTGAACGCGAAGGCGATGTCCAGCGCCCAAAAGGACGCCATCGTCGCCAATGAGTCGCCTGCCGTTCAGTAGCTGTTCGCCATGCATTCTTGGCGGGCCTGCCTCTGCCGTCCGCTTGGCACCGGAGGTCAACCCGACCTCGCATGATGGAGCGGAAGCGATAACCTCCGGAGAGAGCCGTTGGCGGAAATTCTCACAACACTCTTCAGCCGCGGCGCTGCGCCGTATCCCACATCCGCGTGGAGACTAGGCTCGATCATCCCTAGGCTTGCCGGCTCATCAATTATCCTTGTCTGACCGGTCGCGAGCATCGGGCTCGAGCCACCGTTTCTCGGCAACGCGATGCAGCGTCAGCATCACCACGGCGACAAGGACGGCAACCGCTACAAGCGGCCACTGTGCGGCGCCGCAGGCGATACCGATCATCGCGGCCAGCCACATGTGGACCGCTGTCGTGAGGTTGTGCACCTTCAGTCCGCTCGTGACGTGAGCCCGGCGGCAATCATTCCCACGAACGCGCCTGCCCCCCTCTATTATGCGCAGCGCGTCCATGCGCGAGTTCTCGCCCCGGCCGAGCTGCATGTACCTACTACCGGCACTGCGGGGGGCATTTGCCCGGCTCGTTGGGAAACGAAGACGGCGTTCTATTCGCTCATGCTCCTAGGGCTTCGATCGCAGGGAAGAAGGGCCTTATGTCCAATAGGCCGAAATTGCCCTGGTAGCTGAGGTAGTCCGCATCAAGGATCGCAGTTACGCTATGGCGCCTTTGCCGGCGATTATGGCTTCGCCGCGTCTAGCAGAGCGATGTCTGCAGGTTCCGTACTGTAGTCGATTGATTCGGTCAGCTTGAAGGATATGGCCTGACTTCGTGGGATGCGTTTTGCCCGAAATCCGGCAACGCAGGAAACCGTCACAGCGCGGCTACGCCGAGGTGGCTGAATCACTGGCCTCTTGGGAGCGGCGAGGTCGGCGCTTCAACGACTGCAAAGCCAGCGCCCGCTCTCACTGCTGCGACACGCCAAGCGAAGCGGCGATGTTCGAAATCGACCGGAACAGAGTGAGCGGATCATCCTTGGACGGCAGGAAACCCCATCCCCGCCAGAATGCCGCTGCGCCGTCGTCCACTGCGTTGACTACCAGCGCCGGTCCGCCAATGAGCCCAGAGGCAGTGACGCAGCGCTCAAGGGCATGCTTGAGTAAGCCGCTGCCGATGCCCTTGCGGGTCCATCGTTGATCCGTGGCGAGTTGCCCGAGCAACAGGCACGGAACCGGATCGGGCGGCTGGCCGGTGCGGATCGACCGGGGTAGTCGGAGCGGTAAGATCGAGGTTGGCGCAAGCCCATAGTACCCGATGACACGGCCGCCATCGTGCACGACCATGACTGCGGTAAAACCTTTCTGCTGGTTCGAGAGGGCACGTGTCTGAAGCCACCGGTCCAGGGAGACTTTGCCGCAGGAGAAACCGGATGTGTCATGACTAGCCGTCAACGGCTCTGGACTTGAGATCGCCAAGGATTACTCCCCGGTCGTAGGGCTGTCGGCCTCCCAGGGCGCGGCACGGCGGAACAGTTCCACAATTTCGGGAACGGGGACTGCAGGGCCGGACACGGCCGCCATGAATGCATCGAACCCTTCTGGGCTCATTCGGATCGGCGTCGTTTCCATCAGCACATCCTCGGCCGCCCGCACGGCGGCATCGCGCATGAAGTCGGTGCGCGAACGCCCGCGCAGCCTGGCCGCGCGATCGATGATAGCTATGTCAGCGTCCGGCAGTCTGATCGACAGCGGATGCTCTTTGCGTTGCACTGGTTGCGGCATGGATCACCTCTGGCGAACGACATAGTGGATTGTAATGCATTTTACAATACAATGCAACCGAGCCTTGAAGGCACCCGGTCACTCAGTGATGATCGAAGATTACTTCTAAACAACTTGCCTTGGGACATGTGCGGGTCAAAGCCATTCGCCAACCCAACGGGAGGGCGTATCTCGTTCGCGATCAGGAAGCGGCGCATGGATTGCTGAAGACGAATGCCGGTTCGATCGTCGCTGTCAGCGAAGCGAACCGCGGCGCGGTGGTCGCTGGTGCCAAACTGGCCATTTCGAGCGAGCCGGCGGGCGGTTTGCCAAGCGGACAGCCGACGGGTCCGATCCTGGCGATCGGCTCGCTTATTTCCCTCTGATGCGTCCGCGGGGCCACGCGCTCCGTGCCTTCGCTGCAGCTTCGATCGGGAGCAGCAAGCAGGAGAACGAAGATGCCTTCAATCCGTCTTACCCTTCTCGCCGGCGCCATTGCCATTGCAACGGTCAGCGGCGCGGCCATTGCCGCCAATCCGATGGTCGGGGGCGCCGCCATGTACCCGACGAAGACGATCGTCGACAATGCGGTCAACTCCAAGGATCACACGACCCTCGTCGCCGCAGTCAAAGCCGCGGACCTCGTCGGTACGCTGTCAGGGCCGGGACCCTTCACCGTCTTCGCTCCGACCAATGCAGCCTTCGCCAAGCTCCCGGCTGGCACGGTGGATACTTTGGTCAAGCCCGAGAACAAGGCGATGCTGACCGGCATTCTGACGTATCACGTGGTTCCCGGCCGGATCACCGCGCAAATGATCGCCGCGAACGCGCGTGCTCATCACGGGACGGCGACCTACGCTACTGTTCAAGGTGAGAACCTGACCTTCTCGCGCTCCGGCACCGGCTGGATGATCATGGACGGCAAGGGCCATCACGGCATGATCACGATTGCCAACGTCATGCAATCGAACGGCGTAATACTCGTCATCGATACCGTGATGATGCCGTAATCGGTTGAGCGCCGGCGGGCTTGCGATCGCATTTTGCCCCGTGATCGCAAGCCCGTCCCGTAATACTGGATCTCACCAGCGTAGGAAGCGAGGGCCGACGATAGCGCCAATTGCAGCTGCAAGCAGGATCCCCAGCGAATACCAGGTGAGCACGAACAGGGCCGATACCTCAGGGCAATGGAGGCAGTAGAGCGTTGCGGCCCAGGCTCCTGCGGCGAGCCCGGCCGCGGCGCCGGTGGCGCGCAAGCGGGTCGGCGCGAAGCGTCGGAACGACCACAAGAGACCCACGAATATCGGCACGGCAAGCATGAGGACGAGCCAGGGGCACTTGGTCCAGGAGTGGCCGAGCCACATGGCGAGCCAATCGGCCCGCGGGACATGCGCCATTTCGGCCATAGCTATGCCCGCGAGCAAAATGAAGGGAACGGCGACCGGCCAGAAGGCGCGAAGGGCGACGGGTTCGGGCCGGGCGAGACGCGCCACCGCCGCGATCGCGCTCGCTCCCAGGGAGATCGTGTAGGCCCACTTCATCCAGAAGTTGATGCCGCGCATCGCCAGGCCAAGATCGCTACGGAAACCCAGCACTGCAGCAACCAGCAGGGCGGCAACGCCGCCGCCGATCAGCAGGCCGAGCAACAGCCGGCGCCCCACGGCGCGCCGCGGCACCGGTTTCAGATCCTTCGACAGTTGTTCGATCAGGGAGTCGGTATTCATGGACGCTCCCCTCGAATGCGCGCTGCCAGAGATTTGAGACCTCGGTGAACCGAGACTTTGACGTCGGATTCGCCGATCCCAGCGCGGCTTGCGGCCTCGGAAGTGCTCTGCCCCATTATCCGCGTCCGGTGGATCGCATCGGCCTGCTTTTCCGGGAGCGTCGCGAGCAGGCGATCGACGTCGATCGACGCGCTCACCTCGTCCTCGAACCCTTCGAAAAATAAGAGGTCCTCTACCACTTCGATGGGGCAGGTCTGCTTTGTCCGGCGAAAGTGATCGATCATCCTGTAGCGTGCGATCGAAAACAGCCATGCCAGGAAAGGCCGATCCCGGTCGAAGCTCATGCGGCGGGTATGAACGGCGATCAGCGTTTCCTGCACGAGATCCTCTATGACGTCACTGTCGGCGACGCGCCGCCGGTAAAAGGCGCGCAGCAAGGAAACCAGCGCCCGCAGCAATGCCGCATGCGAAGCAGCATTACCGTCGAGGCCCTCGGTCATCCAGGTCTTGAGCTGATCTTCGCCCGGCTGCATTCGCGCTCCTGGAGTCTATTCGCAGGGAACCGGCGTATGGTTACAACGCACTGCGAATTTTTGCGCGCCGGTTTGTTCAATGCATCCTTCAGGGCGATGGCGGCCACACTGAAAATTTTCGCGGACCTGTAACCGGTCGCCGGTTTCGCACGAACCCTTTGTAGCACTGGCCAATCCGGCCGGTCGTTCGAAGGGAAGCAGCTCGTGTGGCCGCGCAGACCTCTAGTCATCGCCATGCTGGCCGGCTCGATGCTTGCGGCATTGAGCGGCTGCGGCAAGTCCGAAGCTTCGCCGGTGCCCCAGAGCGCTGCCGGTGGTTCGGCGCGCAGTCCCGTCGTCGTCGAGCTATTCCAGAGCCAGGGCTGTTCGTCCTGCCCTCCCGCCAATGCCGATCTCAATGCCATCGCCGATCGCCGCGACGTGCTCGCGCTGTCCTTCGCCGTAACCTACTGGGACCGTCTCGGCTGGAAGGACACTTTCGCTTCGCCGCTCTTCACGGTCCGTCAGCAGGACTATGCCCGCGCGGGTCGAGGCGAGGTCGCGACGCCGGAATTCATCGTCAATGGCGTGTCGGCCGTCCTCGGCAGCAATCGCCCGGCGCTCGATGCCGCGATTGCACGGTCCGCCACCGCAGCCCCGGGTCCCGAAATTTCGGCCGCTGCGGCCAGCGTCCGTGTCGAAGCGGCTGCAGGCGGAATGCCGGCGACGGTCTGGCTTGTTCGCTACGATCCGCGAACGCGGCAAGTGCCTATCCGGGCAGGCGAGAACAGTGGCCGCACGCTGCCCCACCGCAACATCGTCCGCGAGCTTGTGCGCCTGGGCGAATGGAAGGGCTCGGCGGTCACGTACCCCCTCGTTCCGGCCCGCGAGACAGGACTGGTTACCGCCGTACTCATTCAGCGCGGCAATGGCGGCCCGATCGTCGCTGCCCGCAAAGTCTGACAGTTCTTCAGCCGCAGGCGTCGCGGCTTCCCTCAATCAATGACGCCCATTCAAGGAGTTAATCCCATGCGTATTTTGACTGTACTCGCCCTTTCGGCGATGCCGCTTACGGCTGCAGCGCCTGCCTTCGCCCAGGATGCGATGATGAAGGACAGTATGCACTCGGGCGCGATGGCGCACATGTCGGCTGCCGATACCCGCCGGATGAACAGCTGCAAGGCGATGTCGCACGACGCCATGATGCGCAGCGCCTCGTGCCGCCGCATGGCGCAGATGCATCCCGAGATGATGCATCACGACAGCATGATGAAGCACGACGGCACCATGGCCCACGACAACATGATGAAGTCGGGTCACTGAGCCCTGACCGGGAGGGCGCTCGAATGGGTCCTCCCGGCCATCTTTCAATCGGGAAGGTGAGCCATGCACGATCCTCAACAGCGCAGCTTCGGAGGCGGCGACCTGATCTATCGGCAGCGGCGCCCGGTGCGCCTCTGGCACTGGATCAATGCCCTGTCAGTCTTCGTCATGCTGATGAGCGGCCTGATGATCTTTAACGCGCATCCGCAGCTCTATTGGGGCCAGTACGGGGCTAACGCCGAGACGCCCTGGCTGGCGATCGGTGCCAAGGACGATGCGGGCTTCTTGAAACTGGGGCCGGTGACCATTCCCACGACCGGAGTGCTCGGCTTGTCGGGCGGGGTCGAGCGGGCGTTTCCGCCGCTCGTCACCATCCCCTCGAGCTACGACCTGGCAGGCGCCCGGCAATGGCATTTCGCCTTCGCCTGGCTGCTCGTGGTCCCTGGCCTGCTGTTCTGGCTTTGGGGCCTTATCACGAAGCATGTGCAGCGCGACCTCGCGCCGACACCGGCCGAACTCCATCCGCGCCATCTGTGGCAGGATATCAAGGATCATGCTCGGCTACGCTTCCATACCGGCGAGGCGGCACGACGCTACAACGTGCTCCAGAAGCTCAGCTACATCGGAGTGCTTTTCGGCCTGCTGCCTGCAATGGTGCTGACCGGCCTCACCATGTCGCCCGGCATGGATGCCGCCTGGCCCTGGCTGCTCGACCTTTTCGGCGGCCGTCAGTCCGCACGCTCGATCCATTTCATCTGCGCCGCGCTGTTGGTGCTCTTCATTGTCGTCCACCTGCTGATGGTCGTGCTTGCCGGCCCTCTCAATGAGCTGCGATCGATCATCACCGGTTGGTACCGCCTACCCAAGGAGAAGGCTCGATGACGATCGTAACGCGCCCCGTTCTGACACGTCGGCGCCTGATCGGTTCGATCGGCGCCGGTGCGGGCAGCTTGCTGCTTTCAGGTTGCGACAGGATAGCCGCTTCGCCCACGGTGCAAAACGTCCTGGGAGCAGGCGAAGGACTGACATTTCGTGCACAGCGCCTGCTGTCCGACCGCACCGCGCTGGCCCGCGAGTTCTCGGCGCTCGACATGTCGCCGGTGTTCCGTACCAACGGCAACACTGCCCCGACCGCCAACGGATACGAGCGCCATGCCGCGGAGAAATTCGCAAACTGGCGGCTTGTCGTGGACGGGCTGGTGCGCCGGCCCCAGTCGCTCTCCATGGCGCAGATCCGGACAATGCCCGCGCGCACGCAGATCACCCGTCACGACTGCGTCGAAGGGTGGAGCGCGATCGGCAAGTGGACCGGACTGCCATTGAAATTGGTCCTCAACGCCGCCGGCGTGCTGCCCTCGGCACGCTACGTCGTGTTCCACTGCGCCGACGATTTCGATGGCGATCCTTACTACGAGAGCGTCGACCTGATCGACGCCTATCATCCCCAGACGATCCTCGCCTGGGGCATGAACGACGAACTCCTGAGCGTTGGCCACGGCGCGCCGCTACGGCTGCGCGTCGAGCGCCAGCTGGGTTACAAGCAGGCCAAATATGTGATGCGCGTCAGCCTCGTCGCCTCGATGGCCGAGATCGGTGCGGGCAAGGGTGGCTACTGGGAGGATTCGGCCGGGTACCAGTGGTACGCCGGAATCTAGGCCAGCTTGCGAACGCGGCCGTTGAAGTCGCGCTTGCCGATCGCAACGCCCTTCATCCGCAGGATGTCGTAGGCGGTCGCCGCATGGAAATAGAAATTGGGCTGTGAGAACGAGAGCAGGAATTCCTCTGCCAGGAAATCCATGTGGTTCTCGCCGAACTGGAAGCGCATGGGCCGGCCGATGAAGCTCTCCATCTCGTCGCGATCGAGCGCTTCGAGTGCGGCGACAGTCTGGGCAACGCGCTCGCGCAGTCCTGCGAAAGTATCTGGCGGCGTCGTCGCGTCGGGAGAAAACGTCCCCTTGCGCAAGCCTTCGATCGCGCCGAGCGAATGAACCGCCGTCGACTTCACCTGATAGGCGAAAGGGAGCATGTCCTCCGCGAGTTTCGCCTGGATCAACGTCTCGGGTTCCAGACCCTTTTCGTTGCAGAAGCTCTCGGCCTTGTCGATGAGCCGTGAGACCGAGCCCAGGATCTGGAGGTAGGAGGGTATCGTCGCGGCATAGAGCGTGAAGACCATCGTTTTTTCCCAGGACAGGCGTGATCAGGATTTCCAGCTGGCCGGGAATAGCTTGTGCAGCGCTTCCACCTTCGGCCGATCATTGAACACGATATAAGGGTAGTTCGGATTGCGGGCCATGAAATCCTGATGATAAGACTCGGCGGGATAGAATGCCCGGTTCATCTCGATCCGCGTCGCGATCGGCCGAGAGAAGGTATGCGCCGCACTGAGCTGGCCGATATAGGCCCGGGCTACGCGCTCCTGCGCAGGTGAGGTGGGAAACAGCGCCGTGCGGTATTGAGTGCCTGTATCGGGGCCCTGGCGGTTCACTTGCGTCGGATCCGCCACCACCGAAAAGTAGATGCGCAGCAAATCAGCATAGTTGACCTGCGCCGGGTCGAATACGACGCGAACCGATTCCGCGTGGCCGGTCGTACCGCTGGAGACCGTCTCGTAGCTTGCGGTCGACGCAGCGCCGCCTGCATAGCCAGACGTCGCGCTGATCACGCCCTTTACGTGCGAGAACACGCCTTGCACGCCCCAGAAGCAGCCCCCGGCAAAAACGGCGGTTTCGCGGTGGCCGGTCACCGGCTCGGTCATTGCGGAGGCGGGCGCCTTGACCGCGCTTTCCGCAGCGTTGCCAGCGCCCATGAAAGAAAACGTGGCTACGCTCGCCAGCAGGGCGAGCACGACAGGTGCGGTACGAAACATGAGAAGCTCCTCGGCTATGCTCTTGCTCGTAATACGCGCGGGCGGGGCCGCCGGTTACATCGCCGAATGGATTTATCTGCGCGATTGGCCTGTAACCAATTCACTTTGCCACGCGAATGAGCGGATATGATGGTCAAACATATCCGGCAGGTTCGAAATATACGCGCGGACGCGTTCTTGGGTCTGGGCGAGCGCGGATATGCGTGGGCGCAGTTCCCGCTACGCCTCATAGTCGGATATGGCTTCATCGCTCACGGCATTGCCAAATTGGAGCGGGGCCCGGACAATTTTGCCCATATCCTCCAAGTGCTTGGGGTTGCCGAACCTCATCTGTTCGCGTGGCTCACCATTCTGGTGGAGGTGCTGGGCGGGATAGCAGTCCTGCTCGGTGCCTTCGTGCGGATCGCCAGCCTGCCTATGGCGGTCATTCTCATCGTCGCGATGGTTACGGTACATCTGCCCTACGGCTTCTCCTCGATAAAGCTGTTGGAAGTGACGCCGGCTGGGCCGAAGTTCGGACCGCCCGGCTACGAGACAGACCTGCTCTATCTGGCGGGGCTGTTCGCTCTGGTCACGGGAACGCCGGGCCCCTGGTCGATCGATGGCCTTCTCGCAGCTCGCCGCCTGGCCGGCTCGGCCGCCGATCCAGCCGGCTGAAAAGCGTCCGCCAGTGCTCCCGCATCATATCCGCAGGTCTCGCGTCAGCGACGCCGAATTGTTCCCCGGCATCGAGCATTCTGCTGGGCTCGCATTTCGCGAAATTCCGGCGCTGGCTTGGGTCGCGGACGGCGACGACCTGCCGAACTCGTTTCATCGACGCCTTATCCTCGAAGGCATGAGCTGGACGGCGGTGGACGACCTGGACCTGCCGATCGGTTTTCTCAGCGCCGAAATGTTTTGCGACGATCTCCACATCTGGGAGCTTTCGGTGCACCTGGACTGGCAGCGCGGGGGCGTTGGGCGGCATTTGATCGCCTGCGCTGTCAAAGACGCGAAAGCGAAAAACCTGGCTTCGATCACGCTGACCACGTTCATCGACGTACCCTGGAACGCGCCTTACTACAGTCGGCTAGGCTTCGAGATGCTTGACCGACACCGGCTTGCTCCCCGTCTAGCGGACGTGCTTCGACAGGAAGCCCAACGGGGGGTTCGCTCCGGAAACACGCTGCGCCATGCGTCTGCCCCTTTGCAAGGGGGAGGCCGGGTGAACATCATAACCTGCCACGGCCTGTCACCGGCCCAGATCGATGAGATCGAAAACAAGCTCTACGCATTCAACAGCGCTGTGATTGGGCGCGATGACGCTCACTCGATCGGTTTCGTGATGCGCGATGAAACCGGCGCAATGCTCGCGGCAATCGCAGGACATAGCTGGGCCGGGATTGCGGAGATCAAGCAGTTTTGGGTCGATAGCAAGCATCGCAACCGAGGTTGGGGATGCGCGCTTCTCGGCGCATTCGTCGCCGAAGCGCGCACGAGGAGCGTGCGCCGCGTCTGGGTCGCCACTTTCGATTTTCAGGCGCCTATGTTTTATGAGGGGGCCGGCTTCGTTCGTGTAGCCGAGCTTGGCGGATGGCCTGAAGACCATGCTCACATCATCCTGAGCAAAGAGCTGATCTGAACTCTTACTGGTGCAAACATCTCGGTCTCGTAGAGGCGAAGTGTGGCCCAACTGGAAGGATACGTTTTCGCTTAATGGGAAGCGACAGCGGCAACTTTTTCAGCGCAAGAGGTAGCCATGCAACCAGCGCGATAAGCAATCCCACGCCCGTCAGGGCCAGGATGTAGGGCTCCGGCGGCCATGGAGGTATCTGCATCATTCCTAGGTAACTCGCAGCGAGGAAGGGCGTGGCGCCACTACCAATGCCCCGCTTCACGTTTCGCTCTTGGGTGGGTGCTAGTCGGCGCAGATCAGCGCTTCCGACTTTCTATATCGCGCGTGTCTCGGGGATGGCATTGGCGTCGGAGGCCACCGAACTCAGTTGCGTGTGGCTAACGCATACCGCGGTCCCGGGATCTCTTCCTCGCACGCTGATCCTGGCCTTCAGCTGGTTTGCGAGTGCCTGGACGATGGAGGAACCCAGGCCGGAGGTGGCGAGATCCGGGGCAACCGGCATGCCGACCCCGTTGTCGGCTACGGCAAGCGTCCAGTTTGCCGCATGTGCAGAATAGTCCACGTCAATCTGACCGCGCCTGCCGTCGGGAAATGCATGCTTGAGGGCATTGATGACGAGTTCCGTAACGATCAACCCGAGGCTGACCGACACATTCGCTGGCACTGCGACATCGTCCGAGCGGACTTCGAGGGCGAGTTGATCAGTGTCGTGGATCATCGAGGCGGCAATGCTCTGGCAAAGCTGGGTCAGATATGGTCGCAAGGCCACTTCGCTCAGACCTGAGGCGGCAAGCTGATCCTGGATCGATGCCACCGACATGACACGGTTGTGCGCATCCTGGAGATGCCGCCTGGCTTCTTCCGACTGGACCTTGCGTGCGCTCTGCATCAGCACGCTGGCGATGATCTGCAGGCTGTTGGCGACGCGGTGCTGAAGTTCCTGCATCAGGACTGCCTTCTCCCGAAGCAGGTCGTCCTTCAGCGTCTCCGCGAGCCGCGCATCGGTGACGTCGGCTATGGAGACAAGGATGCAGACATTCGCATCGCTCGCGTAAACGAGCTTCTGGGCCTTGACGACAAGCCGCCGGGTTCCGCGCTCCTGCGTCGGCAGGTCGAACTCGTAGGCTTCTATGGCATCGTCCGAGGTCAGGCTGGCTGCGAGGACCGAGCGAAGCCGCTTCAGGTCCCAGCGCCCGCTATCCAGTTCGAAGATGGAACTCCCGATCGTCCCCTCCGGCGGAAGCTGGAAGCTCGCGTAGAATGAGTCGCTCGCAGCCAAAAGCCGCATGTCGCCGTCGACGAGCAAAAGCGGCGCGGCCGAGGACGAGACCACCGCGAGCGCGAGCTCAAGCGCCATATGGGCAGGAGTTGGGGGCGGATTGGGCATGAAGGAGCTTTCAGGTTGGCATCGCCGAATGATGCCAGACTCTCGCCGCAGTGTCGGTTGGGCACGGGAGGAGCTAGCATAGCACGCATGATAAAGGCTGTCGCATTCTTTAGGCATCGTCGGAAGAATATTTTAAATATGTCGTCGGGCCGCGTGATGAAACATAATTGGGAACAAAACACTTCGCATTTATAGTGAGTCTGGCGATTCTCATATTATTTGATATTTATTTGATGGTGATAATTTTCCTGAAAGTTCCCCCCGCCTGAGGAACTTTCAAGCTGCAGCATGGTTTGAGGAACTTAGGGGTTCCACAAATTTCCATGATCAACGCTGAGACGTCGACAGTTCCCGCACGTGACGCCCCCGCCGTCATCCTCGTGGTGGAGGACGAATGGCTGGTCCGGATGGTCATCGTCGATGCCCTGCGTGACAGCGGCCGGCTCGTCGTGGAAGCGGCCAATGGCGATGAGGCAATGGCATTCATTCAATCCGGAGCGGCGATCGATCTGATTTTCACGGATGTTCGCATGCCTGGCACCGTGGACGGCCTGGCGCTGCTTGCTTTCGCGCGCCAAACAATACCGGGCGTACCGGTGATCGTATCCTCCGGGCATCTGGTACCTACCGAGGCGCTAAGCGGCGGTGCAGCCGCTTTCGTCCCGAAGCCTTATAGGGTGGAAGAGGTTGCAGAACTGATCGGCGCAAGCCTTGCTGGCCGCCGATGACGAACGCGGTACCCAACGACACGGGCGCCTCGGTGCTCATCGTCGACAGCGATATCCTCGTTCGGCATGCCCTGGCGGACTACCTTAGGCACTGCGGTTACCGCGTGGTGGAGGCCGCGAGCAGCGACGAGGCCATGCTCGCCCTTGCGGAAGCCAGCCTCTTAGTCGATGTCGTCCTGTGCGATGTCGCCGTTGCAGGATCGCGATCGGGGTTCGAGCTTGCAACCTGGGTGCGCCAGAACAGGCCTGACCTCGAGGTCAAATTGGCGGCGAGTGTCGAGGGAGCTGCTAAGGCAGCCGCCAATCTCTGCGATAGCGGGCCCCATACTGCCCGGCCCTACGATCCGCAAAGCGTGATCGACTATATCATTCAGCGACGCGCCACGCAGCAGCGCAGCGGTGGCGAGAGCTCGTAACTCCCGGTTTGGCCGGTTCATCGCAATGTGGATGCGAGGAACCTTGGCATTCCCCGTAACTGAACCTCAGCACGGAACCAGCGATACAGCAGACCGATTAAGCCCGGCGTCGGTGCCGGGCACTGTCATCGCCTCGAAAGGCGGCTATCGCGATTTCAGGTAAAGCTCGAAAAGCGGGGCGAGCCAGGAAATACCCTTGGATGTACCGGATGCCGAGGCCGCGAAGTGTATGGTATTCCCCTTCGGTCTCGACCCCCTCCGCGATAAGGGTGATCCCAAGCTTTTTCGCTAGGCGAACCACGCTCTCGACGATGAGACGGCGCGGCATACTGCAATCGATTCCCCGGATTAGCTCCATGTCCAGTTTGATGAGATCAGGCTGGAACTTGGCGAGCAGGCCGAGCCCCGCATAACCCGCTCCGAAATCATCGATAGCGGTGGCGAACCCCATCCTGCGATAACTATCGACGATGGTCTTGATGTGATCGGTGTCAGCCATTTCCTCATTCTCAGTGAATTCAAAGATCAACCGATCGGTGGGGAAACCCGTCGCGCGGGCAGTCTTGAGGGTCAATTGTATGCAAGCAACAGGAGAGTAGACGGCGTTAGGAAGGAAATTGATCGACAGCTTCGCGTCCGTATCGAGAATGCCCGCGGCAACAGCGCCTTCGATGGCGGCAACGCGGCATTGCTGGTCGAACGCATATCGGTTCTCAGCCGTGACACGCGATAGAACCTGTGCTGCTCCTTCGCCTTGGCCGCCGCGTACGAGGGCCTCGAATGCAAACGGGAGGCCACTGTCGCCATCGACGATCGGCTGAAAGGCCATGGCGATGTCAAAGAGTGCGCCCTCAGATCTACATCCCTGACAACTGCCTTGCATGTCTCTCTACCCTAGGCTCCGAAGCTGCACCGCTAGGGCAAAATCATCTAACGATATGTAAAATTTCAAAAATTGTTGAGCCTGGATCGGAGATCATCGACACGTACTGGTCTCGAGCAGGTTAACCCTCAATCGCTCCCCTGCAATTACCGGACATCGGCCCAGGTCGGAATTGATCGGAGTTGGCCTAACGGGGGGAACGATAAAAGGCCTCGAGCATTATGCGAGCAGGGCAGGGATCGGGCAGAACCAGTGGACATAGATTTCGAACCGCTGATTGCGGCGTCTCCAAATCCTTATGTGGTTCTTGATCCGTCACTTATCATCGCCTGGATGAACGACGCGTACCTTAGTTCGACCATGCGGCAGCGCAACGACATCCTGGGGCGATCGATATTTGAGGCCTTCCCCAGCGATCCAACTTCCGAAAGCCATCAGCTACTTAAGGCTTCGTTCGATCGTGTTCGCTTCACGAAGAAAGCGGATGAGATTGCATTGATCCGATACGATATCCTGAATCCCAATGGATCGATGGAGGTTCGCTATTGGAGCGCAACGCACACGCCGCTTCTCGATGCGGATGGCGAAATTTCATTTATCCTGCAACACACCGTTGACGTGACGGAGCTGCAGTCGCTCCGGACAATGCGCGACGAGATGGGTATTGTGCAGCGTGCCCAGGCTGTGCAGGAGCGGAATCAAGACTTAGCTGCCGAAAGCGAACGGCTGCGGGCGCTATTTGAGCAGGCGCCTGGATTCGTGGCAATTTTAAGCGGCCCGGATCATGTGTTTCAGCTCGCCAACGAAGCGTACCGCAATCTTGTGGGCAAGCGAGACTTAGCGGGGAAGTCGGTTGCGGAAGCGCTTCCCGAAGTTGTAGAGCAAGGGTTTGTCGAGCTGCTGACCTCGGTTCACAGCTCCGGCGCTGCTTATGTGGGTCGCCGGGAGAAATTGGTGCTTCAGAACGATTCGCTCACTCGCGGTCGTGAACGCTTTCTCGATTTTCTTTATCAGCCGATCTTCACTGATGGGGGGCAGGTTTCCGGCATCTTTGTCCAGGGACATGATGTGACCGAGCAAGTGCTGGCCGAAGAACATCAGAAATTGCTTATCAATGAGCTCAATCATCGAGTGAAGAACACGCTTGCGATCGTCCAAAGCTTAGCGACCCAAACATTCCGCAATGCAAAAAGCTTGGAAGCAGCTCGAACCACCTTCACAGCCCGAATGACCGCTCTGGCCAGCGCTCACTCCCTCCTTACAGTTCATAATTGGGAGGCTGCCGGACTCGCCGAGACAGTCCTCACGGCGATTGCCGCGACGGTCGGATCGGATGTCAACCGTATCCGCGTCGAGGGGCCGGATACGACCTTGCCACCACAGGCGGTCATGTCTGTCGCAATGATTATCCACGAACTCAGTACCAACGCGATCAAATATGGAGCTCTCTCGGTTGAAACCGGGCGGGTCGAAGTGAATTGGACCTCAAGGCCATTCGAGGGACGCTGTGAGATTATCCTCAACTGGATCGAGCGCGGCGGCCCGCTTGTCGCACCGCCCGAGCGCAAAGGTTTTGGTACGCGCCTCATCCAACGCGGCATCTCCTCGGATCTAAATTCCGACGTGGAGATGAACTTCGCTAAGGAAGGGCTTCAATGCCGGATAACTGCCCACATATCGATTGACCAAACGTGACACTGCGGGGACGCTTGGTGCTGATAGTCGAGGACGAACCGATCGTCGCTCTCGGTCTGGAAGATCTGATCGAGGACGCGGGAGGACGGTCCCTTTCCGCGGAGCGGCTTGACGACGCGTTAGCAATGATCGCCGAACATCCCTTCGAATTGGCCATCCTTGATATCAATGTGCACGGCCACCGAAGCTACCCTGTGGCCACGATGCTGTCAGCGCTCGGCGTACCGTTCATATTCGCCACGGGTTATGGCGACGCGCTCCACCCGCTGGAGTTCGAGGCAATTCCCACAATAGTAAAGCCATACAGCTTGGCTGACATAGAGCGCGCGATTGAAAGGCTATAGCGGCAATGCATTGCCTAATAAGAAATAGTAATGGATCAAAGGCTTTTACGTTACTTGTTCTCGAAAAAGGCTCCATTGGGCGGGGGGGATTTGTGATCTAGATTTGTACGGTGGCTGCCGCCGGCAAACCCTGCCGTACGAGCAGCCAGCCGAGTTACATATTACCTGTCATCCAATCATTCCCGCTGTGCCGAACGCCATACCCGCGCATCCCACAGGTCGAATAGGGCGTGCGGTTTTCTGTACGACGTGCTCCTTTTCCCAGCAATCAACAACGAGAAGAGTAAGGCTTGATGCGAGGATTCAAGGAACCGGGATTCAACGACCGGGTTGCTGCCGCGAGCAGCGCCAAGGCTAGAGCCTTGGAAATGCTGAAAAATAGGCCCAAGCCCAGTGAGGCCGATCTCGCCGAGCGAGCCGGACGGCAGCGCGCCAAGGAGATCGCTCAAGCTGAGAAGCGCGCGGCCGCCAAAGCTGCTCTCCAAGCAGAGAGGGACGCGAAGGAGCAGGCCGAGCGCGAAGCCGCTGAGGCTTCTGTGGCTGCCGCCGAAGCGGCCCGTCCCGCCGCCGAGGCAGCCAGGCCCAAGCTGCCCACTGCTGAGGACATGAAGGCTGCGCGCGATGCCCGATACGCCGCTCGCAGGGCGCGTAAGCGCTAGGTAAGTTCTTCAGCGCCCACGAGCGGCCACTTGTTTGGTAAGAGTGCGACCCAGGCCTTCTCGCTAGGATTTCCGCTCGGCGGTGCTCATCATCATAACCGATCTCGCCAACAGAGCCGCCGATCAGCGGCAAAGGCCTGCTCCCTGACGGCAGTCCTATGTTTAGATTCACTTCACATCTCTAAATCAGCATGTGAAGGGGCCGGCTCGCTAGCTTCGGCGGCCGCGCGATGACGGCGATTAGGCGATGGGCGGCAATTTCTCGAGATGCTTGTCGAGCGTGATCGGATAATCGCGCACGCGCACGCCGGTCGCATTGTAGATCGCGTTGGCGATCGCCGCGCCGACCCCGCAGATGCCGAGTTCGCCCACGCCTTTCGCCTTCATCGGCGATGACTTGTCGTCCGGATAGTCGAGGAAGATCACCTCCTGGTGCGGGATGTCGGCGTGGACCGGCACTTCGTAGCTCGCGAGGTCGTGGTTGACGAAGAAGCCGAAGCGCGTGTCGACGGCCAGTTCCTCCATCAGGGCTGCGCCAACCCCCATGGTCATCGCCCCGATCACCTGGCTGCGGGCAGACTTCGGGTTGATGATGCGGCCCGCATCGCAAACCGCCAGCATCCGGCGGACCCGCGTCTCGCCCGTGTACATGTCGACACCGACCTCGACAAAATGGCCGGCGAAGGTCGACTGCTGATACTCCTTGTCGAGCGTCCCATACTCGATGCGATCTTGCGCCGTCAGCGGGCCCGCCTTGGCAAGGGGTATCGAGCGGTCGCCGGATCGGACTTCGCTATTGGCGAACGAGACCTCGCTCGCATTGAGCCCGAGCCGCTGCGTTACGGCCTCGCGCAGCTTGACGCAGGCCGCATAGAGCCCCGCGGTCGAATTGCTCGCGCCCCATTGTCCGCCCGAGCCCGCCGAGGCGGGAAAGTCGCTGTCGCCCAGCTTGACCGTCACGTTGCCGAGCGGAACACCCATCATCTCCGCCGCGGTCTGCGCGAGGATCGTATAGGTGCCGGTGCCGATATCGGTCATGTCGGTCTCGATCGTCAGCTTGCCCGCTTCGTCGAGCCGGATGCGCGCCGCCGACTTGGTCAGGAGATTGTTGCGGAAGCCTACGGCCATGCCCATGCCGACGAGCCATTGGCCGTCGCGCACCTGCGCAGGCTTGGGCTTCCGGTGCGACCAGCCGAACCGATCGGCACCCGTCCGCAGGCATTCGACCAGATGGCGCTGCGAGAAATGCCGCTCGGGCTTGGCTGGGTCCACCATGGTATCGTTGACGATCCTGAGTTCGACCGGATCCATGCCGAGCCTATCGGCGAGTTCGTCCATCGCCATCTCGAGCACCATGAGCCCTGGCGCCTCGCCTGGCGCGCGCATCGCATTGCCTTCGGGCAGGTCGGTGACCGCGAGCTTCAACCAGTATTCGCGGTTGGGCGCCGCATAGACGAGCTTGGTCTGCTGGACTGCGACCTCGGGCTTGCCCTGGGGCAAGTTGCCGCTCGTGCTCGAATGATGGATCGCAGTGAGCTTGCCGTCGCGCGTGGCGCCCAGCTTGACGTGCTGGATCGTCGCAGGCCGGTGCGTCGAATTGTTCATCATCAGCGGGCGCTGCATCGCGACCTTGACCGGACGGCCGGCTTTCTTGGCTCCCAGCGCCGCCAGGACCGCATCGGCGCGCAAGAACAGCTTGCCGCCGAAGCCGCCGCCGATGAACGGGGAATCGATGCGGATGTTGTCGGGCTTCATCGATAGCGTCTTCGCGAGCGAAGCCTTCGACCACGCGATCATCTGGTTCGACGTCCAGAGGGTCAGCTTTTCGCCCTCCCAGGCAGCGATCGTCGCGAAGGGCTCCATCATCGCATGGCTTTCGCCAGGCGTCGTGTAGATCTGGTCGATCTTGACGGGCGCGCTCTCGAAGGCCGCGGCAAAGTCGCCCAGCCGCTCGATGGTCTTCTTCTCCGGGTCTTCGTCGTCGATCGGGACATAGGCCGCAGACGGCGCGACCTTGGCGAGGTCGAACCGGCCTTCCGAGCGCGCGTAACTGGCGCGGACGAGGTTCGCGGCTGCGCGGGCCTGCTCGAAGCTTTCGGCGACGACGAGGGCGATCGCCTGGTGATAGTGCGCCACCTCTGCCCCGCCGAACAAGTGGGCGACGTTCATCTTGCCCAAGGGCAAGGGCTGGGCATGGTCGAGCGTTGTCACGACGGCGATCACGCCTGGCGCCCGCTCGGCATCGCGCGTGTCGATGCTGGTGATCCGTCCCTTGGCGATCCCGGCGCCGACGATGTAGCCGTAGGCCTGGTTCGCTGCCACGTCGTGGCGCTCGTAGGCATAGGGCGCGGTCCCTGTCGTCTTGAGCGGGCCGTCGATACGATCGGTCGGACGCCCGACGACCTTCATTTGGTCGATCGGATTGGAGCCGGCTGGCTTGTCGAATTTCATGGCGGTCAGCCCTTTGCTTGCGCGATCACCGCTGCGAGTGTTCGTGTCGCCAGCGGGAGTTTGAATCGGTTGTCTTCGGTCGGGCGGGCGCCGGCGAAGACGCGCGCGGCGACGGCGCTAGCCCCTTGCGGCAAGTCGGCCTCCGCCGCTTCGACCCGCCAGGGCCGGGGCGCCACACCGCCGAAGGCAACGCGTCCGGCCCCGCCAGGCTGGATTACGGCTGCAACCGATACGAGGGCGAAGGCATAGGACGCGCGGTCGCGGACCTTGCGATAGATATGCGTGCCGCCGAGCGGTTTGGGCAGCGTGACCGCAGTGATGAGCTCGCCAGGTGCGAGCGCGGTGTCCTGCTGGGGGCTGTCGCCGGGCAGGCGATGGAAGTCGGCGATTGCGATCCTGCGCGTCTGTCCGTCCGGCGATACGGTCTCGACTTCCGCGTCGAGTACGCGCAGCGCGACCGCCATATCGCCGGGATAGGTCGCGATGCATTGATCGCTCGTTCCGATCACCGCAAGCTGCCGCGAATAGCCGCCGATCGCTGCGCAACCCGAGCCGGGCCTACGTTTGTTGCAGGGCTGGTTGGTGTCGTAGAAATAGGGGCAGCGCGTGCGCTGGAGCAGGTTCCCCGCCGTCGTCGCCTTGTTGCGCAGCTGGCCGCTGGCGCCCGCGACGATCGCGCGGGTGAGCACGCCATAATCGCGCCGCACGTGGGGGTCGGAGGCGAGCGCCGTATTCGTGACCAACGCCCCGATGCGCAAGCCACCATCGGCCGCGGCTTCGATCCGATCGAGCTTCAGATCCTGGACATCGACGAGGTGCCGCGGGGTCTCGATCTCTAGCTTCATAAGGTCGAGGAGATTGGTGCCGCCGGCAAGGAACTTCGCGCCGGCATGCCCGGCGACGGCCGCCGCGGCCTGCGTGGGGGTCGTCGCACGCTCGTAGGTGAACGCTCTCATGCCTTTTTCCCCGCAACGTCGGTCATGGCCTCGAGAATGTTCGAATAGGCGCCGCAGCGGCAGATATTGCCGCTCATGCGCTCTCGCATTTCGGCGTTGGTCGCCGCGGGCCGTTGAGTGACGTCGGACTGGGCGTGGCTCGGCACGCCGGCCTCTATCTCGCGCAGCACGGCGACCGCCGAGCAGATCTGGCCCGGCGTGCAATAACCGCACTGATAGCCGTCGTGCTTGATGAAGGCCGCCTGCATCGGATGGAGCTTGCCGGGCGTGCCGAGGCCTTCGATCGTCGTCACCGAATCGCCGCCATGCTGCACGGCCAGCGTCAGGCACGAATTGATCCGCGTGCCGTTCACCAAGACCGTACAGGCGCCGCACTGGCCGTGGTCGCACCCCTTCTTCGTGCCCGTCAGTTTCAGGTGCTCGCGCAAGAGGTCGAGCAGCGTCGTGCGGGTGTCGACTTCGAGGTCCTGGGGCGTGCCGTTTACCGTCAGTCTGACCCTTGCGGTCGGAGGCGGCGCGGCCGGAGCGGTTGTCGGTGCCGAGCTTGCTGCAGGCAATGAGACGAGCGCCGCCGAGGTCACGCCGCCAACCAGCATCGTTCGTCGCGACGTTGTGAAGCCATCAAAGACGTCCATGAGAATCCCTCGAGATCTGGTCCTGCACAGCCTGAAGCTGCGGGCCCGGCTGAACACGCGTCACGCATTTAAGGAACAACGCACGGCGGGTGAACTTGCTCTCATGCTCGCTTTCGCATGCAGTTATATCGCTCATTCATGAATGGTGCGGTACGGCCGCGACCGGCTTGCTTCCATCGCAGACGATCCTACCCGGAATGCATAGATGCGATAAGGCCATGGAAATCGCACGGGGCTATGTCTAGCATTCATGAATGCACCGCGACGACCTGACCGACCTCGCCGCCTTCATGATCGTGGCCGAAGAACGCAGCTTCACGCGCGCCGCTTCCAAGCTCGGCACGTCGCAGTCGACCCTGAGCCACACGATGCGGCGACTTGAGAGCCGGCTCGGCGTCCGCCTGCTTACGCGCACGACCCGAAGTGTCGCTCCGACCGAAGCCGGCGAGCGCCTTCTCGAAACACTGCGTCCCGCACTCGACAGTATCGATAACCAGTTGGCGGGTCTAAGCGACTTTCGCGACAAGCCAGCGGGAACGATCCGGATCACGACCTCGCGCCACGCGGCCATGACCGTGCTCTGGCCGGCGCTGAAGGATTTCGTGCGCGACTACCCTGACGTCCACGTCGAACTCGATATCAATTCGGGCTTTACGGACATCGTCAGCGAACGCTTCGATGCGGGCATTCGGCTCGGCGAGGCTCTCGCGAAAGACATGATTGCCGTGCGGATCGGCCCGGAACTGCGCATGGCCGTGGTCGGTTCGCCAGGCTACTTCGAGGGGATGCCGGTGCCAAAAACCCCACAGGATCTCGGGGTGCATAACTGCATCAATCTCCGCCTCAATACCGCCGGGGGGCTTCTATGCCTGGGAGCTCGAGCAGTCCGAGCGTGAGATAAAGGTTCGCGTCGACGGGCAACTGGTATTCAACGACATTGAGATGATCATCACGGCCGCCGAAGCCGGGCTAGGGCTAGGCTTCGTCATGGAGGACCAAGTTGCCCAGGCCTTGAAGTCTGGCAGGTTGGTGCGGGTGCTTGAGGACTGGTGCGCGCCGTTCCGGGGCTACCATCTCTATTACGCGAGCCGGCGCCAACCTTCGCCCGCCTTCCGGCTGTTGGTCGAAGCCTTGCGGCGTCGAGCTTAGCGCTTTCGCCGACATGGCGGCCGGCTACGGCAATAGGCGGTCATCTCAAAAAAGCCGCCCCTCATTCACACTGGGATTGGGGTGAGATAAACAAACAAATGGGGTAAAATCAGATCGCTTTGGCCAACGTTGCCGCCGTTCGATGCAGTTTCCAGATCCCTCGTTAGCTACTATCCAGTCAGGCGCCCGAACTGCCGAAAATACGCCAAACGTCCTATAACCCTTTCGAGGATCCGGGCCGATCACGCCGCCAATGCCATAATCAGGTGTGCGTGGTCGGAAGGGCGAATCCTCCCATTCTCCCGCGAGTGGTTCGCTCGGGCACGGGGGGGTGAATCGATGACAGATAGTGTGCTGCCTCTGAGCAAGCGCGCGACCTGCAGACGCTTATCGGCAGGACGGCCGGTGCCTCGGCGATGTACATGGCTATGACAAGTCTGGGTCAGGCGCAGACATCGCCCTTCAAGGGCCCGGTCAACCTGGGCGATGATGCCAAGGGCGCTTCGGTGCTGATTTTGGGCGCAGGCGTCGCCGGCCTTACCGCCGCCTATGAACTGCGCCGAGCGGGCTACAAGGTCCAGGTGCAAGTTTGAGGAGATAAGGCTAGAGCGAAAAGTTGGTGACCTTCGGGCCAGGTACGGCCACAGAAAACATGGATTAAAAGAAGCGGCCCACGGCAAAAGCCGCGGGCCGATAAGGAAGGGGCATCACTATATGCAGTGATACCGTCGGGTCGCAAAGCCAAGCTAGGTTAGCTAAGGGTAAAATCCTTGTAGGAACGCGACAAACCCTTTTCAGGTTCGAAAAATTTCATCCTAGGATCTGACTTCGCCAATGCCCAGTTCCGGAATGGGGTAGATATCGTAATCAAAGGTTGAACGCTTATGGGCGGATTTTTAAAAGTAATAAGGAGGAAAAATTCGCGATTTTAAATATTTTCCATTGATATTAGCATGGAATATCTTGGTGTTTCGGTAAAATATAGGTCGCGTAATGTGTGTTGAAGAAAGTATCGATTCTAATATAAAAAATTATGTAAATACAAGTGTATTATGAATAAGTATAATAAAAAACATCGATTTTTGAATGTCTATCATGACAACGTCCGGTCCGGATGTAATATTGCGGTGTATACAGCTTAGAAGTCGAAAGGGTTGTATTGTAGTTAGTTTAAATGCTTATTTGGAAAATGCTTTGGCTCCCGGCGGCCTGACCGAACTCTCGCGCTTGGGAGTGATTCTTATTTAGCTGGCCAACCGCCATGTCGGCGCTCTGGGGCACTGCCGCGGCTAGCCGAAAACGGACCGCACTATACGACAATCGATTACAACAGCGTCAGGGGATTGTCTTTGAATATATAGGAGTCCCAGTGCCGCCGAATGCCGCAGCATCGTTGTTCATTGCGTGACGACCATAGCGCCTCGGCCAATGGGCCTAGAGCGATACGCGCAGCCGGAGACCATGCTTGAGCAAGCCTGTGTCGATGCCAGTGTGCACGCATATTTCACCCGTCGACGAACAAATCTTAGCTGGTTCAGGCTGAATATGAATGGGACGGATATTTAAGCCGAGCCGTTCAGCATCGTCGAGATCGCCGTGATGAGTTGCGCTTCTGCGAAGGGCTTTTCGAGGACAAGGCTTTTTGGAACACCCTCGGCGGGCCAACGGTCTGCGCTATCGCCGGTCACATAGACTACCGCTATTTCGGGCTCGAGCTCGCGGGCGCGCCTGGCGAGTTCCCAGCCATTCGGTCCTCGGCCAAGGCGGATGTCGGTGACGAACCCTCGAAATTCGACATTTCGCTGTTCGAGAAGTGCAAGCGCCTCTTCGCCATCTCCCGCAGTTACCGAAACGTAGCCCCCACTTTCCAGCGCCTGTTGGATCATCATTCGTATGATCAACTCGTCCTCGACAACGAGGACGATGACTTCGCTGGACATGGAATTCCCCTTAGGGTGGAAAACGCTTTGCCATTAAAATCGTTCCACAGAGGCAAGCGGCGCAGCATCGCGGGACGGCCGGCCGTCGGCTCGCCCCGAATTTGCCTATGAACTCGACCTTTGCGGGTCGCGGAGACCTAAGCGTCGCCGCTCTCATCCTTTTCCATTTCGATCGCGGAGAGCGCTTTGGCGCGCTCCGTACTCTTCCTGCTCCGCGAGACATTTCGACCTGGCTGACATAAAGTTCGGCACCCGAAAGACCGATAGCCGGATATGGCGCGGCCACCCTGCGATTATCAGACGTCGACCGCGCGCTATGTTTGGAAATATCGCCACCGCTGGTTTGAAAATCACGGTGGGCTATAGAACTGTTCGAAGGGAGAACGTGACGCAGTTATGATCGACCATCGCTCCTCTCCGGGACAGCTCATTGAGCTGGTAGGCCACATGTACGACGCTGCGCTCGACGAGCGCCTTTGGGCGGGCACGGCCGACAGGATTGCAGATACGCTGGGCGCGACCAGTACGGTGATGAAGCTGCATGGCCGTGACGACCGGGTACATCTGCTCGAGAATACGGCAAATCTGATCATCCCCGATCAGCGTCAGGATTGGGCCCGCTATTGGCACGGACGCGACCTTTGGGTGCAACGATCAGTTGCTTATGGCCTGTCGCGGATCGTCACGAGCGACGAGCTGGTGACCGCTGATGAACAGCGCAAAAGCGACTTCTATCGGGAATGGCTGCCCCAGTTGGACATCCACCACATGATCGGGGCGGTATTCGCGGCTGAAGGCGGGGCGATCGGCGTGCTCGGCGTGCATCGTCCTGCGCGCGCCAGCGGCTTTAGCCAAGCCGACCGGAACGCTACGGCTTTCCTTTTACCACATCTTGAGCGCGCCCTGCGCCTAGGCCAACGCATGGCGCAGGCATCGTTTGCTCGCGAAGTTGCGCTTGATAGCCTTGATGCGCTCGATACCGGCGTCGTGATCGCCGACAGGTGCGGGGCCATCCAGCACATGAGCACTGTTGCTGAAGCCATTATCGCCCGATGCCCCAGCCTTTTTGTTCGAGCAGGCCGCCTGTGTGCCTCAGAATCCGCAATGCACTCGCGGCTCGTCGCTAGCCTCGGCGACGCTATCGCACTCGGGGCGGGGGGCTGGCGCCGCCACCCGCACCATTGCGCTTCGAGCGAGCTGACTTGCCACCCACCACAGCGGCTTTCGCGCCTTTACGGGCGCGATGGCCGGGCTTGGCCTGGGTGGAACCTACCGCGCTCGTGCTCCTGCGCGATCCTGCTTTTCCGCCTTACCGGATGGACCATCTCCGTGCGATCTTCGGACTTACCCGCATGGAAGCCCTTACCGCGGCCGAGCTGGGTCGTGGGCGCACGCTTGAGGAAATAGGCAATTCATTGTCCATTGGCCTTGGCACGGTGCGAACGCACCTGAAGCAAATTCTCACCAAAACGGAAACCAATCGCCAGGCCGAGGCCGTGGCAGTGATAGCGGGCAGCGTCGCGGCAATGCCACCACAGTGAATTTCTCTCCCGTTTAGGAGAGGAGGTCTGTCCGACCTCCTGCTATTTGCCGTCCGACGACAGGGTGGCGAACATGAGAGACGAAGATCGGGCAATGATGAAGGAACAGGCGCGGCTTAATGCCGACGCGCATTTTGAGTGCGAAAAGTCGCTGATGCGGTCGAGGACCCGGCTCGTCTTTAGATGGATGGCCATCGGCACTCCTACTCATGATGAGCGGCTGCGTGATGCTCTTCCGGTCAAGTTAGCGGCATGAAAGAGGCCGTGTTCGCGCGCACGGAAACTGCGGAGGGCGTCCGATTTGACATCATGCCCGCGCACGCACCTAAGGGGACGGGGGCGGTCCTGATGGTCGGCGGCGGTTGCATCGGTTTATGGGGCGGCCTGATCATGGGCGGGATAGCAGCCGTCGCGACCTTCCTCATCGCGGCCACCGTCATCGGAGAAAAGCCAGGTTTTCTCGTCTGCGTCATTGTTGGCATCGGCGTCGTGCTGTCGCGGGTTAAGCGCTCAATGAGCCAATTCCGCGCGCTCAACCCAGCCTTTAAGCCCGCCCGGTTGGTAGTTAGCTCAGAGGGGATCTCATTTGGCGGCGGCTTCTTGCCTGCCGACGATATCGCAGAATTAAGTGTGCGCCATCCCAGCGACACAGGTGGATACCGAGCGCCTCGCGTGCTGCGTGAGCGCGATGGTCCAGCAGCAAGCGGATACAACGCGGGCGCGGTGATTGGCACGGCCTTGGCCAATCGTTCTTTCGCACTGTTAGCGCGCCGCAAGTCCATAAGCACGCCGGTAATTCTGGTTGAGGGCTTGACCAGGAACACAGGAGAAGCCCTTTTGACGGACGTCCGGGAGGCGCTCGAATGACGATTTGCAAAATCCGACGTCGGTCGGGCAGGGCCTATCTTGCAAAAGCCACCTTTGCTGCGGCTTTGGCCGCAGGACTCCCTGCAGACGCGAAACAGGCGGGTTCTCCTGCCACGCCGGTGTTCTCCGTCTCAGTGCGCGTCACACCGAGGGCGGCAAGCGCGCTGGGATCCCAAAACTACGCCGTCACGCTAGAAACGTCGTGGGACGGCCCGGAAGAGCCGATCGCGCAGGAGCGGGTGCAGTTAACGGCAACGGGCGGACTCGCGCACTTCTACGGCAGGGATACAGCGAACGGGCGCTCTATCGTCCGCAGCCTATCGCGTGGGGCCGACGTCCTGGTCAACGCATTCAGCCGGCCTAGCGGCCGCCCATTTGCCGAAGTTGGCAACCTGCTTAGTTGCGGCCTCGTTGAAGAGCCCTGGCCCAGACCCGCGGGCAAGACATATTCGATTTCATGCAAGCTCATCGGGGAATGAGGCAATCCAGCAAGGACGAACCATGGCGCACTTGGGACATTTGACCTTGAGAGTATCTGGTCTTTCGATCTTAGCGACCATTGCGGGCGCTGCCATTTCCGCGCAGGCCGCCGCGCCGGTCTTTCCACCTGCTGTGATGGCGGACCTGCGGGACATGGCGTCGCAGTGCCGCGAGGTCACGAATAAGCCCGGCAAGCCCGGAACTGCGGTTCGGCGGGTTGATATCAACGCCGATGGCCGAACGGATTTTCTCGTCTTTCAGGGCGAATACGATTGCGAGGACGCAGTTTCGCTGCTGGCGCCTGGTGCGTCATATGGCGTCGTTACCAAGCTCTATCTTGGACAGGCCAATGGCGGAGTGACGAAAGCATGGGAGGATTCCACCTGGGGACCGCAAGTCGTCCGGATCGGCACGGCTACGGCTTATACCTTCGATCTGATGGGGAGCATTTGCGGAGATCGGCGGGGGTCGCGGGTGGCAGTGGCCGACCGGCTATCCTGCACGCTTCAACTCCGGCCCGATGCACGAGGCAAGTGGGGCTTACAGCCCCTCGTGCGCGGCCATCCCATCGCAATATCCGCCACAGGGCAGGGTAAATGAAGTGGAAAACGTCATTGGTCTCATCCTAGCGGCGGCGGCTATCGCCGGCACTGTCGCATCTTCTGCCAGCGCGCAGGAGCAAGCGCAGCCGGCATTCAACCGTTCACGGGGACCTACAGTTTGAGCCCCCGGCCGCCGCGCTAATAGCGCAAACGCAAGCAAAAGCATTTGCGTCGATATTATTTCAAGGCCTCCCTCCGCCAAGCGTGGACGCCGACTTCATCAACGTCGGCGAAGAGCAGTTCAGCCTTCCGGAACGCAGCAGGACCGCTACCTTCACGGCACGCGCGCTAAAGCGCGACTGGCGGGGGCGGATCGCGCGCGGAACTTCGGTTCAAGTGCGCGCAGATGTCGCTTTCAAGCAGGTGCGCCCTTCTGACGATCCCGCCATGATTGCCAATGGACCTTCCGGTTATATCTCATGTGCCAACCAAGCGGGCAGGACCGTCATCCCCGGTTCCGCGGGAGACGTCAGCGGGGGCAGCTTTCCCATCCGCTGTAAGCTTGCGCGCGAATAATCGCGCATCTGCTCTCCCCTTCTCGTGGCCCGATGAATGATCAAATTCGAGGATCAATAATGAGCCCGGCAGTTGGGTTGTCGATGAACTGACGGCGCCTGCCATCGTCGCAACGCGTTCGTCCGCGCCGTGCGTATGAATAACGTTCCCGTCGATATCTACGACGATTTCGATAACCTGCGATAGGGACAGTGGTCGCAGGAGTTACTCAACGCATTTCTTGGACCAATGAAGGGGCGTTGCGGGCCTAAGCGTCTTTCTGAATACAGCGCTCTTCACCTCGCTTAGTGTCATCTCCGCCAGCAATCGGGATAAGTGCCGATATGCGGGTTCAACAAGCGAGTGTCTGTCTGCATCGCCCCGAACCGCTTGAAGGCGAGCTGATGATTCAATCCCTCGATTCCGTTACCCAATTTCCTCTCATGCTAATGGGAATCCTTCTGTTTATGCTGGTTGTTGCCGCAACTTGGGGCGGAATGCGATTCCGGCGATATATCGATGACGCCAGTCCGGCTGTAAAGCAGGATGATGCCGATGATGCTGTGAAGAGCACAATACTACCAGCCGTACTTGGCCTACTTTCCTTGCTTCTCGGATTTACCTTTTCACTCGCAGTCGATCGATATGAAACGCGACGCGGTTCGGTCCTCGAAGAGGCTAACGCCATTGGCACTGCATATCTCCAGTCGCAATTGCTAGGAGAGCCCCATCGAGGCCGGCTTAGCGAGATTTTCGTCCGCTATACCGACAACAGGATTGCGCTGACGTCTCCAGCCAAGGCTGAGGAGCACGCTCGGCAACTTGCGCTCAATGACCAGTTGCTCACTGACCTTTGGGCCGCATCGGCGGCGGGATTTGATAGTATCCAACACCTGGACTTTTCCAGCACGTTCGTGTCGTCAATCAATTCCGTCATTGACTTGGACACCTCGCGCAAGACCGCCCGAATGGCGCGAGTGCCGAACGAAGTGTTCGCCGCGCTCATCATCTACGTCCTGATTGCGGCCGCCTTTATCGGATATGGCACATTGACCAGAACAGGTTTCTACATGGCCTGCGTTATGCATATCCTCGTGGTCCTGTCTCTTCTCCTAATATTGGACATTGACCGCCCGAACCTGGGTGGCATCCGAGAGCCGCAGCTACCTATGATCATGCTGAGCCAGGCACTGCATTCGAAGTCGCCTGAAGCCTTTGATCGCTGGCGCCCGGAGCAGTTGGAAGCGGGCGCCAAAAGGCAATTGTCCAAGTGAGCCACAAACGCTGCGGAAGCCCGTTGACGGGAATTTCGCGGCTGGAGCCAACAGTTGATGTCGTGCTCACCGAAATATCTTAGAATGATACCTAGGGACACCGGACAGACACTGACGCCAATCAGCTGGATCGCAGAATGTAGCCGTCGAGCCCGCGCAGACTGATTCTCGTGCGGGCAGAGGCCCAGCATGACACCTACCAAACTTCTCGTAGGCCAAATTGTGGTTGTGTTTGCCATCGTGCTGACGGGCATATGGATCGCAACACAATGGGTGGCCGCAGCGCTTGCCTACCAACCGGGGCTCGGCCGGCCTTGGATTTCGGTGTTTGGGCATCCCATCTATCACCCGTGGTCGCTATTCAGCTGGTGGTTTTCTTTCGACGCCTATGCGCCGGCGGTCTTCGACAAGGCCGGTGCGATAGCCGCCTTAAGCGGCATGATCGGATGCGGCGCGGCAATTTTCGGCTCGATCTGGCGGGCGCGTCAGCAGGGCAATCTCACCACCTACGGCTCGGCGCGATGGGCAAGTGATCGGGAAATCAATGCTGCCGGGCTATTTGTCGAAGGTGGTGTGTTTCTCGGCCGCCTGGGTCGGCACTATCTGCGCCATGACGGGCCCGAACACATCATGGCCTTCGCGCCGACCCGAAGCGGCAAAGGCGTTGGTCTGGTGGTCCCGACGCTGCTTGGCTGGTCGGGCTCGGCGGTCATCCATGATATAAAGGGCGAGAATTGGCAGCTGACAGCCGGTTGGCGCGCGCGTTTCTCTCATTGTCTGCTGTTCAATCCGACCGACGCGCAATCGGCGCGTTACAACCCGCTGTTCGAGGTTCGGCGCGGCGCGCACGAAGTCCGAGACGTCCAGAACATCGCCGATATCCTGGTCGATCCCGAAGGTGCGCTCGAACGCCGCAGTCACTGGGAGAAAACCAGTCACTCGCTGCTCGTGGGTGCGATCCTGCACATTCTTTACGCGGAGGAAGAAAAGACGCTCGCACGGGTAGCGACCTTTCTTTCCGACCCCGCCTGTCCGTTTGAAGCCACTTTGAAGCGGATGATGACCACCAATCACCTCGGAACTGTCGAGGCGCCCGTGGTCCATCCGGTCGTGGCATCGGCCGCGCGCGAAGTGCTAAATAAATCCCCAAACGAGCGGTCAGGCGTCCTTTCGACCGCCATGTCGTTCCTGGGTCTCTACCGTGATCCGACTGTGGCTAGAGTGACCTCGCGCTGTGATTGGCGCATTGCGGATCTAGTCGATGGCAAGGCACCAATCTCGCTTTATCTGGTCGTGCCGCCTTCGGATATTAGCCGCACCAAGCCGCTGATCCGCCTCGTCCTGAACCAGATTGGTCGTCGGCTGACCGAGCATTTGCATGCCCAAAACGGCGCAAACGGCGACCACCGCCACAAGCTGCTGATGATGCTCGACGAGTTTCCAGCGCTCGGGCGCTTGGACTTCTTCGAGACCAGCCTCGCCTTTCTAGCGGGTTACGGTGTGCGTGCCTTCCTCATCGCGCAAAGCCTCAACCAAATCGAGAAGGCTTACGGCGAGCACAACGCCATCCTCGACAATTGCCATGTTCGAGTCGCCTTCGCGACGAACGATGAGCGCACCGCCAAGCGCATTTCCGATGCGCTCGGCACTGCTACCGAGCAACGGGCGATGCGCAACTACGCCGGGCATCGGCTCGCGCCTTGGCTCGCCCATGTCATGGTCAGCCGGCAGGAGACGGCCCGCGCGCTGCTGACGCCCGGCGAAGTTATGCAATTGCCTACTGGCGACGAGCTCGTCCTCGTCGCCGGCACACCGCCGATCCGGGCGCGGAAGCTGCGCTATTTCGAAGACGCCACATTTGCTGCGCGGATTCTGCCGCCGCCGCAGCTCGCAGCCGGCGACTATGCCGATCGGCCGCCCACGCGCAGCGATGACTGGGCTGGGAATGTGCGCGAGACAGATCCGCGCCTTGATACCGCCGGGAGCATTGTGGGCGATCCCATCGCGACCGGACGCGAGCAGGCCCATGAACCTGGCCAAGAAGTCGAACTTCCACTGGCAACAGAACCAATCACGAACCAGCCGCTTGGATTTGATCCCGACGACGACGGGAATGTCGCCGCCGACCAGCGCGCGATGACTCAGGCCCAAACTGTCTACGCCGTTGATGCCGGCAACGAACGGCCCGGCGACCTGCAGGTGGAGTTCTGATCATGACCCAGCAAGTTCGCTATCAGCTTTTCCTGCCCAAGCCCCTCAGCGACCGTTTCGAAGCGCTCGCCGCCAGGCCCGGAACTTCAAAATCCGCCATCCTCGTCGATGCGGTAACCGCCTGGCTCAACCGCCGCGGCACTTCGGAGCTGGAAGACAGGTTTGGCATCCGTCTCGATCGCATGACGGCTGGCATCGGCAGGATCGAGCGCGACAACCATATCCAGATCGAGACGGAGGCGCTCCTCGTCCGCTATGTACTCGCGGTCCTGCCGCCGCTCGCCGAAAACGATCAGGCAGGCCGCGCCCTGGCTGCCAAGCGCTTCGAGGCCTTCATCGCGCAGGTTGGAAAGCAGATCGCGGCCGGCCGCCGGACGTTTCCCGTCGGTCTTGGCCAGACCGCGGACAACGACCAGTGACCGGTGTTTCCGCAGACCGCCGGCGTGCCATGCTGCGCACGGCGATGGGCCCGGCGATTGCCGAGGCCATGGCCGACCCGCGGGTTATCGAAATCATGGTCAATCCGGACGGCGCGTTGCGGCTCGACCGGTTGGGGGAGGGCCGAACCGACACCGAAATCCGCCTGGATGCCGCCCAGGTGGAACGGATAATCCGTCTCGTCGCTTCGCACGCGCGTGCCGAAGTGCACGGCGATGCGCCCATCGTCTCGGCGGAATTGCCGCCGCACATCGAAGGCCGCGCGGGCGAGCGGTTCGAAGGCGTGCTCCCGCCCGTATCGACCGGTCCCTGCTTCTCGATCCGCAAGCCGGCCGAGCGGCTCTATAGCCTCGACGACTACGTGACCGACGGCATCATGAGCCAGGCGGCGGCCGACCGGCTGAAGGCCTGTGTCACACAGCGCTATAACATCCTCGTCGCCGGCGGGACGAGCTCGGGCAAGACCACGCTGGCCAATGCCTTGCTCGCGGAAATGGGCTGGGTCGATGAGCGCGTGATCCTGATCGAGGACACGCGCGAGTTGCAGAGCCCGGCGCCCGATACGGTGGCCCTGCGCACGCGGCCTGGCATAGTGACCATGGCCGATCTCGTCCGCTCGACGCTGCGGCTGCGTCCCGACCGCATCATTGTCGGTGAGGTTCGCGGGCCCGAAGCGCTGGATATGCTCAAGGCCTGGAACACCGGGCATCCCGGGGGCATCGCGACGGTCCATGCCAATGGCGCCCAGGCCGCGCTCTATCGGATCGAGAACCTGGTCCAAGAGGCTGTGGTCACCGTGCCACGTCAGCTGATCGCCGAAGCCATCGACATCGTCATCTTCATTTCTGGCCGCGGTCTCCAGCGCCGGATCACCAGCATCGCGCGCGTCGCCGGGATCGATCCCGACACAGGCAGCTACGCGCTCGCCGACCTTCTCAGCCTGCAAATCCACGAAGGAGAATGACCATGTCGCTTGCTTATCCGCGCTGCGCAAAGATGTCGGCACGTCGCGTGCTGCTCCTTGTCGGCGCTGCTGCCGGCCTCAGCCTCGCGCTCGCCACCCAGGCCCAGGCCGCGGGTTCCGGAATGCCATGGGAGCAGCCGCTCCAGCAGGTCCTGGAATCTGTGCAGGGTCCGGTCGCCAAGATCGTCGCAGTGATCGTCATCATCGTCACCGGCCTGACCCTGGCATTCGGCGAGAGTGCCGGCGGCTTCAGGCGGCTCATCCAAATCGTCTTCGGCCTCTCGATCGCCTTTGCCGCATCGAGCTTCTTCCTAAGCTTCTTCAGCTTCGGCGGTGGGGCGCTGATCGCATGACCGGGGCAAGTGCCCGGTACAGCGCCCGGCGCATCGAAGGCTTCGAAGTGCCGATCCATGGCAGCCTCGGCTCGCCGATCCTGCTTGGCGGCGCACCACGTGGCCTTGCGATCGTCAACGGGACGGTCGCGGCCGCGGTCGGCCTCGGGCTTCAACAATGGCTGGCGGGCCTGCTGATCTGGGGGGCCGGCCACACCATCGCCGTCTTCGCGGCACGCCGCGATCCGGATTTCGCGCCCGTCGCGCTCCGCCACCTTCGCCAGAAAGGATACTTCGCGTGCTAAGCCTTGCTGAATATCGCAAATCCGCCGATCGGCTTGCCGATCATCTGCCGTGGGCAGCGCTTGTCGCGCCGGGTGTCGTTCTCAACAAGGACGGCAGCTTCCAGCGAACCTTGCGATTTCGCGGTCCCGACCTGGAGTCGGCAACCGACGCTGAGCTCGTTTCGGTCTGTGCGCGTGCCAACAATGTCCTCAAGCGCTTCGGTACCGGTTGGGCGATGTTCGTCGAGGCTGAACGCCGCGAGGCAGCCGCTTACCCGGACACTGCCTTTCCCGACGCCGGTTCGTGGATCATCGAGCAGGAGCGCCGAGCCCGCTTCCTGTCGGAAGGCGAGCACTACGAAAGCCACTATCATCTGACACTGACCTGGCTACCGGCGCCCGACAGCGCCGAAGCTGCCGGACGTTCGCTGGTCGAGCGGCCCGAGGCAGCTCAGGAGCGCGACTGGCGTGCCGCGCTTGCCGGGTTCATCGCCGAGACGACCCGGGCGCTCGATCTCTTTGCCGGCTTCATGCCAGCGGTTCGCGCGCTCGATGACGGCGAGACGCTGACATACCTTCACGGGACGATATCTGCGCGGCGCATGTCCGTGGCCGTGCCCGAAACGCCGATCTACCTCGACGGTCTTCTTGCCGACACGCCGCTGATTGGCGGGCTCGAGCCCAAACTCGGCGACGAGCATATCCGTACGCTGACCGTCCTTGGATTTCCGAGCATGAGCTGGCCCGGGATCCTCGACGCGCTCAACCATCAGGATTTCGCGTACCGCTGGGTCACCCGCTTCGTCGCGCTCGACAAGAGTGACGCCACCAAGGCGCTGATCAAGCTGCGGCGCCAATGGTTCAACAAGAGGAAGTCGATCACCGCCCTGCTGCGCGAGGTGATGTACAATCAGCCGGCGCAGCTTCTTGATACCGATGCCGACAACAAGGTCGTCGATGCCGATCTCGCGCTGCAAGCACTCGGCGGCGATCACGTCGCCTTTGGTTACCTTACGACGACGATCACCGTCAGCGACATCGTCCGGAGCCGCGTCGAGGAGAAGGTCCGGCAGGTCGAGCGGATAGTGGGCGGCCTTGGCTTCACCACGATCCGCGAGGGCGTAAATGCCGTCGAGGCATGGCTTTCGTCGTTGCCGGGCCAGGTCTACGCCAACGTTCGCCAGCCGCTGGTCCATACGCTGAACCTCGCGCACCTGATGCCGCTGTCGTCGGTGTGGGCGGGACCTACCCGCAACGCGCATCTAGATGGTCCCCCGCTGCTTTATGCCAGCACCGCCGGTTCGACGCCGTTCCGGCTTTCGACCCACGTTGGCGATGTCGGTCACATGCTGGTGGTCGGACCCACCGGTGCGGGGAAGTCGGTTCTCCTGGCGTTGATCGCGCTGCAGTTCCGCCGCTATGCTGGCTCACAGGTCTACATCTTCGACAAGGGCTTTTCCGCCCGTGCGGCCGTGCTGGCAATGGGCGGGGCTCACCACGCGCTCGGACTTGCCGCCGATAGCGGCGACACTTTGGCCTTTCAGCCGCTACGCCGCATCGACGAGGCCATCGAGCGTAGTTGGGCCGCCGAATGGATTTCGGCGCTGCTTGCCCACGAAAAGGTCTTGGTCACGCCCGAGGTGAAGGACGCGGTTTGGTCGGCGCTGAGTAGCCTGGCCTCGGCGCCGATCGAAGAGCGCACGCTGACCGGCCTTACTCTATTG
The DNA here is from genome assembly GCF_019075875.1 of Novosphingobium sp. G106. NCBI lineage: Bacteria > Pseudomonadati > Pseudomonadota > Alphaproteobacteria > Sphingomonadales > Sphingomonadaceae > Novosphingobium > Novosphingobium sp. G106. The sequence goes on from NZ_JAHOOZ010000001.1 coordinate 5,811,086, forward strand.
CTCCAGTCCAACGCGCTGCGCCTAGCGCTCGGCGCCTATACGCTCGACGGGCCCTATGGCCGGCTACTCGATGCCGCCGAGCAGAATCTCGCTTTCGCCGATGTCCAGTGCTTCGAGACCGAAGCGCTGATGGGCAGGGGGCGTCGTCGCACCCGTGCTGACCTACCTGTTTCACCGGCTCGAAGAGCGGTTCGACGGGCGGCCAACCTTGCTAGTGCTCGATGAGGCCTGGATCTTCCTCGACCATCCGCTGTTCGCTGCGCGCATCCGCGAATGGCTCAAAGTGCTGCGCAAGAAGAACGTCGCGGTACTGTTCGCCACCCAGAGCCTCGCCGACATCGCCTCGAGCAGCATAGCGCCCGCTATCATCGAGAGTTGCCCGCAGCGCATTCTGTTGCCGAACGACCGCGCGATCGAACCGCAAAGCCGCGAGACCTATGCCCGGTTCGGCCTCAACGATCGGCAGATCGAGCTGGTCAGCCGGGCGACGCCCAAGCGGCAATATTATCTCCAGTCGGCGCGCGGAAACCGGTTGTTCGAGCTTGAGCTCGGCCCCGCCGCGCTGGCGCTGTGCGGCGCCTCGGACCCAGCCACGCAAGCCCGCATCGACGCGCTGCTCGCCGAGCATGGAGCGGGCGATTTTGCAGCCCGCTTCCTGAAATCCGCTGGCCTTGGGTGGCCCGCGAACCCGCCCATCGACTTTCCCGTCCCGCTCTTTTGACCGTGTCCCCGCCCATTGCTCACGAAGGAGACCTACGATGCCTGCCCGCTACCCGTTTCGCCGAAATGTCACCGCCGCACTGCTTTCGATCGCCTGCACCGGTGCGCTTGGAATTGGGCTCGCCGTGTCGTCAGAACCCGCCCATGCCCAGCTCAGTGTGTTCGATCCGACCAATTACAGCCAGAACCTGTTGACCGCTGCCCGTACCCTCACGCAGATCAACAACCAGATTCAATCTCTCCAGAACGAAGCGGCCTCGCTGATCAATCAGGCGAAGAACCTGACGCGGATAGATTTCCCCGAATTGCAGGCGCTCACGCAAACCATGCAGCAAATCGACCGGCTGATGGGGCAGGCCTCGGGCATTCGCTTCCAGGTCTCGGGCCTCGATCAGCAGTTCAGGCAGCTGTTTCCGCAGAACTTCGGTCAAGCGCTCAAAACTAACGACCAGATAGCCGCTGCTCGTACGCGCCTGGACACCGCCATGTCGGCCTATCAGCAAACGATGAGCGTGCAGGCTCAGGTCGTCGAGAATGTCGCTGCCGATGCGCAAACGCTGTCGTCGCTCGTGGCAAAAAGCCAGGGCGCTGAAGGGGCGCTGCAGGTGGGGCAGGCGACCAACCAGCTGCTCGCGCTGACCGCCAAGCAGCAATTCCAGCTGCAGAACATGATGGCCGCGCAATTCCGCGCCGAGACGATCGAACGGGCGCGCCGCGCTCAGGGCGAGATCGACGCGGCAGCCGCCACTAAGCGCTTTCTCGGTTCCGGCACTGCCTACACCCGATTGCCCCCCCGGTCAGTAGGCTGCCGGACTGGACGGAGGCGGCCCGCGCATGTGCCGTCGCCTGTCCGCCGCGGGACGAGGCGTTCCTCTCAAACCTCGCCCCGCGGCCTTTTCCTTCGCTCGCATGACTTCGCACGAGGAACCGCCACGTGAACGATCTCAACGTCATCGACCGCTTCTTGCAGGCCTTCATCCGCTACATCGACAGCGGGTTCGGGCTGCTCGGCGGCGATGTCCATTTCCTGACCGCGACGCTGATCGGCATCGACATCACGCTCGCCGGTCTGTTTTGGGCTCTGGGCGGCGAAGACAATGTCATCGGCCGGTTCGTCAAAAAGATCCTCTACGTTGGCGCCTTCGCATTCATCCTGGGCAGCTTCCCGCTGCTGGCGAACATCATCTTCCGCTCCTTCGCGCAGGCGGGGCTCACCGCTGGCGGGGGCACTTTGTCGGCAGACGATCTGATGAGACCGGGCAATGTCGCCAACACAGGGTTCTCAGCCGCCTGGCCGCTGCTCGATCAGGCCTCGCAGCTGGTCGGGTTCACGACCTTCTTCGACAATTTCCTAACGATCATCATACTGCTGTTCGCCTGGGCAACCGTCATCGTCACCTTCTTCATCCTCGCGGTGCAGATGTTCGTGACGATCATCGAGTTCAAACTGACGAGCCTCGCCGGCTTCATCCTCGTGCCGTTTGCCCTGTGGAACCGGACGAGCTTCCTCGCCGAACGCGTCCTCGGCAACGTCGTCTCCTCGGGCATCAAGGTCATGGTGCTCGCGGTGATCGTCGGTATCGGTTCGAACTTTTTCAGCGAGTTCACCGGGGCGATCCAGGGACAGAATCCCGACATTGGCCAAGCGATGAGCCTGGCGCTCGCCAGCCTCACGATATTCGGGCTCGGCATTTTCGGCCCAGGCATCGCTTCGGGTCTGGTCGCGGGGGCTCCGCAGCTCGGCGCCGGCGCGGCGCTCGGAACGACAGCCGGCGCTGCAGGTGTCACCATGCTGGCCGGAGGCGCGACAATGGGCGCTGCTCGCGCTATCGGCGGATCCGCGCTTGGCGCCGTTCGCGCTGGGACAGCGATGGGCTCCGCCGCATCGACAGCCTACGGTCTGGGTAAGGAAACCGCCGCCGCGCCATCGATGGCGGCAGGCCTTGGCGGGGTGGCGCGCGCTGCCGGAAACGCTGCCCGCGACCGGGCGTCGAGTGCGCTGGGTCTTGGCGAAGCGGCGGCGCAAGGCCGCGACGCAGCCTGGAACGCGCTCAATCGCTCCGGCGGTCAATCTGATGGCGGGCGCTCGTCGGTCGCAAGTGATTCCGCTGACAATACGCCGGCCTGGGCTCGCGACATGCGCGCCCAGCAGACCGGCCGCCATCACCGCCAAGTCGCGCTTCATGCTGTCCAGCAGGGCGATCGTGGCGGGGCTTCGGCAACCCCTGACATCAAGGAAAGGGATGACTGATGATCTTCAAACGCGCCGTCCAGCGCTATGGACGCACACCCGAACCCGAGACACCTTACCAGCGTGCTGGACAACTCTGGGACGAGCGGATCGGCTCCGCCCGCGTTCAAGCCCGCAACTGGCGTCTGATGGCCTTCGGCAGCTTGACGCTCGCCGCCGGTCTGTCGGCAGCACTTGTCTGGCAATCAATGCAAAGCCGGGTCACGCCCTACGTTGTCGAAATCGACAGGCTCGGGGAAACCCGCGCGATCGCGCCGGCTGAGGCGAGCTATCGCCCGACCGACCCGCAGGTAGCCTGGCATCTCGCGCGGTTCATCACCAGCATCCGTTCGCGTTCGCTGGATCCGGTCCTTATGCGGCGGGACTGGCTCGGCGCATACGACTTCACCACCAAACGCGGCAGCCAGTTCCTCGGCGACTACGCGCGGACGGCAGATCCCTTCGCCCAGGTCGGCGAACTGACCGTATCGGTCCAGGTGACGAGCGTCGTGCGTGCGTCCGACAGGTCGTTCCAGGTCAAATGGACCGAGACGGCCTTCGAGCGGGGTGCGCTTGCCGGCTCGTCGCGTTGGACCGCGATCCTGACCACTGTGTCGAAGCCGCCGACCGACGCCGAGACGCTGCGCAAGAATCCGCTCGGCATCTATGTCGACGCGATCGACTGGAGCCGCGAACTCGACCCGCCAGCGGAGCACGTCGCCGACCCTGATCGAGCCGCATCCAACAGACCAGCCTTGCCTCTCAATCAGCCGGTGGGATCGCCGCTCGATCCGCCATCGACGCAGGAGAACCGCCCATGAAACTCTTTCTCGTTCCTGCCGCTCTCGCCATCACGGCCGCGGCCGCCTCCGCTCAATCTGTTCGGCCGCCGATAGTCGCTCAGCCGAGTCCGCCACCCAAGGCTGCGCCGCCGGTTGTGTCCGCCCCGCCAGTCGCCGTGCCGCGAAAGCCACTACGCCGGCGCGCTGAATCGCCCGCGGTCGCCCGGGTCGCCCGCGCCAACCGGTCGGCTACCCAACAGCCGCAGTCGCATGGCTATGTGAATGCCGTGCAGGTCTACCCGTTCAGTGAGGGCGCGATCTACCAGGTCTATACGGCTCCCGGCGCCGTTACCGACATCGCGTTGCAGGCGGGGGAAGGGCTGGTTTCGGTCGCGGCCGGCGACACGGTGCGGTGGGTCATCGGTGATACCACCAGCGGTGCCGGCGATGCCAAGCGGACCCATGTGTTGGTGAAGCCATTCTCGCCCGGCCTTGCGACCAATATTTTCATCACGACCGATCGGCGCAGCTATCACCTCCAGCTCACCGCGACGCCGCGCACCGCGATGGCGGCGCTGTCCTGGACCTACCCGGCCGACGAACTGATCGCGCTGCGGCGCTCGGCCGATCGGGCCGCAGCCGTTGCTCCGATCGCGGCGGGCGTGGCGCTCGATGGCCTGCATTTTGACTACCGGGTCAGCGGCGACCGGCCGGCATGGCGACCGCTACGTGCCTTCGACGATGGCCGGCAAACCTTCGTCGAGTTCAGCCCGAGCATCGCGGTCACAGATGCTCCGCCCTTGTTCGTCATCGGCGCCAGCGGCGAGGTCGAGCTCGTGAATTACCGCGTTCAAGGGCGTTTCTATGTCGTCGATCGGATCTTCGACGCCGCGGAACTTCGCCTTGGCACAGCCAAGCAGCAGATCGTTCGCATCGAGCGCCTGGGTGATGGGCGAGCCCGCGGGAGCAAGAGATCATGAGCGAGGCTGTCATCTCAGAAACTGCCAAGCTCGATCCGGAGACCTTGGCCATTCGAACACGGCCGGCCCGCCCCATCCGTTTTCGCCGAAGAGTTATCGTCGGGATTGCCGCGCTGGGCTCGGTGAGCCTCGTTGCGGTCACCTGGGTTGCGCTGAAGCCTCAAGTCTTTTCGGCGCTCGCGGAACGCCCCGAACTGTCCGAACCCAGCTCTCGGGTCGCGACAGATGCGCTGAACGGGTTGCCCGCAACCTATGGCGATGCGCCGAAGCTGGGGCCGGCCTTGCCCGGCGACCTTGGCCGGCCGATCCTCGAACACCAACGCGCGATGGCGATGGAGACTGTCACGACCCAGGACCCCATGGCGCAAGCAGCCGCGCAGGAACGCGAACGTGAGCTGGCTGAACTGAAAGCTGCCCGCCAGTCCGGCTTGTTGATTCAAGGCAGGGCGGGGGTGGCCGTCTCATCGATCCCTGTAGCTCTTACCACTCCGGCGTCGACCCCAGCGGCCGAGGTGGCCGGTCCCCCGCTCGATCCCGATCGCGATCCGGGTGCCCAGGTACGTAAAGCGCAGTTCGTTGGAGCGCTCGACCAGAAGGGCGACATCAATCCGCACGGGCTCGTGCCCCCGCCATCACCGTTTCTGTTGTCGGCAGGAAGCGTCATTTCGGCAAGCCTGATCACGGGACTACGGTCGGACCTCCCAGGTCTCGTCACGGCCCAGGTGACCAGTCAGGTTTTCGACAGTCCGACCGGCCGCATCCTGCTCATTCCACAAGGATCACGGCTGATCGGGAGCTACGACAGTGTCGTGGCCTTCGGCCAGAAACGCGCGTTGATCGTCTGGCAAAGGATCATGTTGCCTGATGGTAGCTCGCTGCGGATCGACAATGTCCCGGCCACCGATGCGTCCGGATATTCGGGCCTGCAAGACAAGGTCGACTTTCACACCTGGGCGCTGCTGAAGGGCGTTGCCTTGGCGACGCTGCTCGGGGTCGGGTCAGAACTCACGGTTACGGGCGAGAGCGACCTTGTCCAGGCGATCCGGGAATCGACTCAGCAAAACGTGTCCCGTGCAGGCGACCAGCTGACATCCCGCAGCCTCAACATCCAACCGACAATAATGATTCGGCCTGGCGCAACCGTGCGCCTGGTCGTTCACAAGGACCTCATCCTCGCGCCGTGGCGCGGCTAGGAAGTAAACATGGCAGAGCTAAAACTTGGCAAGATCCCGGATCGCACTCCGGTCAAATTTGCAATTTCAATACTACCGGACCTGCATCGTGCGCTCGTGGACTATGCGGCCGTTTACAACGAGACCTATGGTCAATCCGAGCCCCTCGCTGATCTGATTCCGCACATGCTGGCAGCATTTCTCGCCAGCGATCGCGAATTTGCGAAGGCCCGCGAGCGGTTGGTGACCGGAAATGGATGAGCCGATTAGCGCGCAGCCCGAACGGCTTACCGTGAGAATTCCAACGGCTATGGCCATGCTCGGCCTTAGCCGTTCGAAATTCTACGACCTCATGGATGGCGGCGAGGTCGCGACAATCAAGGTGGGTCGGGCCCGGTTGGTTATCCTGCAAAGCCTTCAGGACTACGTCGCAAGACACATGAAATCTTGATCATGCCTTGGAGCGCTGGCGCGTCGGTTGCGAGCTAGCCATCACCCGGCGCGATCGTGTTTTGACAGGCTTAGCGATGCGGGTGGCGACAGGTGACGCCGCAGTTGCGGCGCAAAAATTCGCCCAATCCTCCATCAACTTGCGCCGCTTGGCGAAGAAATCTGTCCGACGGTAGGCCGCTTCCACCTTGTTTTCGAGAGTGTGAGCCAACGCGGCCTCCGCGACTTCGCGAGGATAGTCCGTAATGTCGGCAACCCAGTCGCGGAACGTCGAGCGAAATCCGTGGACCGTGACGCCGGTGTCCATGCCGCGCAGAATTTCCAGCAATGTCATGTCGGAAAGCGGCGATTGTGAAATCTGCCCAGGGAATACCAAGTCGCAGTCCTTGATCTGGAAACCTTTGGCAAGACGGAAGATGTCCGCTGCCTGTTTCGACAGGGGGATGGCATGGGTCACTCCTGCCTTCATACGCTCGCCTGGTATCGTCCACACAGAGAAATCATCGCTGAGTTCCTGCCAGCGCGCACCTCGAATTTCACCCGATCGCGTCGCCGTTAAAATCAGCGCTTCCAATGCGACCCTTCCGACAGTCAAGGGTTTTGCGCGAAGCTTCTGTACGAAGCTCGGAAGATCTTCATGGCGCATGGCAGCGTGATGGACGCTCTTTTTCGGCTGACGAGCTAGGCCCTTGGACAGGGAGCGCATTGGAGCTTCAGTCGTCCTGAAACCCTTGGCATAGGACCAGTCCAGCACTGTGCCGATGCGCTGTTTGACCCTCCGCGCCGTCTCAGGAATCTTGAGCCAGATGTCTGCGAGGACATCACGAATCAGCGGACCTTCTATCTCATCGACCCGGAGCTTCCCGAGCTTCGGAAACGCATAGAGCCTTAGCGTCGTGAGCCATTGATCGGTATGTTTGCCGTTCTTCCAGGCGCCCAGCAGTTCCTTGTGAACCTGCTTGGCCGCTTCCTCGAATGTCGGGACGACGATCCGCTCCTTCCTTCGCTCTTCGAGCGGATCAATTCCTGCGTGAGCGAGCTTTCGCATCTCCGCGGCGCTGGCACGGGCCTTGGTCAACGGGACTTCGTCGACCCGACCTAAACCGATATCGCGCCGTCGCCCGTTGATCTGAACCCGGAGGAGCCAACTCTTGCCGCCGCTCGTGCTGATCTGAAGGATGAGGCCATCGCCGTCCGAATAGCGGCCCGGCTCAGAGAGCGTGCGTACCAGGTCTTTGGTCAGCTTACCCATGGCCGAATTGTAGCAGAATCGGGCCTGGAAAAAAAGCCCCCGACCCCACACCAGCCCCACACCGTACCCCACAGTCGTCAGCGGGCGTCCCACGACCTCCGGCTACATCGGCGGACAAAAAGATAATGAAATCAATGCCTTTAAAGGCACCGGAACGCATTGGGGGATGTAGGAAAATGCGGTTCTGGCGGAGACGGAGGGATTCGAACCCTCGGTACCGGATTTACCAGTACGACGGTTTAGCAAACCGTTGGTTTCAGCCACTCACCCACGTCTCCGGATCGCAGCGGCGAGGGGGCGCTATAGCGGGGGCTCCGCGGGGCGGCAAGGGGGGCTCGGCGCGATTTTACGATCCTGGGGATTGACGGTGCGGGGCGCATTTCCGGGCAATCGGTCAAGCTGGACTATGAGCGGTGTGCCACTACCTTGGCGCGATGGCCGATTCCAAAGCGAAACTCATCGTCCGCCAGGCTGTCGCCGCGGATGCCAAGCCGATCGCGGCGCTCTCGACGAAAGTCTACGGCAAGGCCGATGCCTTCTCGACCGCGCAGATTTGCGGGCTGATCAACAACTTCCCCGACGGGCAGGTCGTCGCGGAATACGAGGGCAAGATCGTCGGCCACTGTGCGACCTTGATCGTCTCGTCGAAGCAGGCCTTTGCTCCACACAGCTGGAACGAGATCACCGGCGCCGGCTTCGGCAAGCTACCGCCCGACAATGGCGACATCCTTTACGGCATGGAAGTCTGCGTCGATCCCGATTTTCGCCGGCTGCGCATCGGCGAGCGGTTCTATCGCAAGCGGAAGGAGCTGTGCGACGAGTTCGAGCTGAAAGGCATCGTCATCGTCGGCCGCATGCCGGGCTATGCGCGCAAGCGGCGGCAGTATCCCGATCCGATGGACTATGTGAAGGCTGTCGCCGAGAAGCAGATCCGCGATCAGGTCATCAACTTTCAGCTCAACCAGGGGTTCGAGCCGCGAAGCGTCCTGCCCGGCTATATTCCCGAGGACCGCCAGAGCGGCGGCAACGGCGTGGTCATGTTCTGGCCCAATCCGCTGGCGCCCGAGGAGACCAAGTTCCGCCTCCATCGCCGCAATGCGCGGTTGCCCTATTCGGTTCGGGTGGCGACGGTGCAGTTCCAGATGCGCCGCATCCAGGCGATCGACGAATTCGAGGAGCAGGTGGAATACTGGGTCGACGTCGCCGCCGACTACAATTCCGATTTCGTCTGCTTTCCCGAGCTGTTCACCTTGGAACTGCTGTCGATCGAGGAGAAGAAGCTCGATCCCGCCGCCGCGATCGACAAGATCGCCGACTATACCGAGCGCTACCGCAAGTTCATGGAAGCGCTCGCGGTCAGCTACAACATCAACATCATCGGCGGTTCGCATCCTACGCGGATGGACAACGGCGACATCCGCAACATCGCCTACGTTTTCCTGCGCGACGGTTCGGTCCATACTCAGGACAAGCTCCATCCGACGCCGGCCGAGCGGCGTTGGTGGAATATCAAGGGCGGCTACGGCGCCAATGTCATTCCCACCGACTGCGGCCCGATCGGGGTGATGATCTGTTACGATCCCGAATTCCCCGAATTCGCCCGTCACCTCTGCAACCAGGGCGCGCTGCTGCTGTTCGTGCCCTTCTGCACCGACGAGCGCCGCGGCTTCCTGCGGGTGCGCTATTGCTGCCATGCGCGCGCCGTGGAGAACCAGTGCTACGTCGTCACCTCGGGCGTCGTCGGCAACCTGCCCAACGTCGAGAACATGGACGTGCACTATGCCGAAAGCGCGATCCTGACCCCGTCCGACTTTCCCTTCGCGCGCGACGGCGTGGCGGCGGACACGGCGCCCAACACCGAGACGATTGCGATTGCCGATCTCAGCCTCGACGACCTGCTGACCAGCCGCCAGTCGGGCGCGGTGCAGAACCTCAAGGACCGGCGCTTCGACCTCTACCGCGTGGCCTGGAAGGAGCGGTAGGGGCTGGATTAAGCCCCGTTCGACTCGTCTGGCCGCAAATCCGATTCGCCTCGTCGCCCGCGCATTGCGGGCGGACGGGTAAGAGTCTGTTAACCATAATGGGTTCAGGCAGGCCTCACGCAAAAGTCCAGGGCGGACTGCCTGGGTACGGAGGCAAGCACGATGGCGCGCAACACTTCTCTTGGAACGGCTGCATTCGCGGTCGTCTCGGCTCTCGCCATGATCGCGTCGCCCGCTGCGGCGCAGATCCGTTCGGTCGATCCCGACAAGGCGATCGATGCCGATCTTTCCGGCGCGCGGACCGATCCGGTGACCGTGCCGGCGGCGCCTGCTTCCTCGCCCACGATCGATCCGGTCTATCCGGCAACTCCGACCGCGCCGGCGCAGCAATTCTCGGCCACGAGCGTGGCGGCGGCGGAAAATGCGCCGCAGAACGGCTCGACCTTCCACAAGGACGACCTGATCGGCGCTGCCGAAGGCGTCTTCGGCAAGGGCTCGCGCGGCCTGGCCATGATGATCGAGGATATCCTCAGGAAGCAGGGCGAACCCAACGGCTACATCATCGGCCGCGAAGGCGGCGGTGCGCTGGTCGTCGGACTGCGCTATGGCTCGGGCACGCTGCATCACAAGGTCGAGGGCCAACGACCGGTCTACTGGACGGGGCCGTCGATCGGCTTCGACGCCGGCGCCAATGCCGGCAACGCCTTCGTCCTGGTCTACAACCTCTACGACACGCAGGACCTCTATCACCGCTTCGGCGCGGGCGAGGGCCAGGCCTATCTCGTCGGCGGCTTCAATGTCAGCTACCTGCGCCGCGGCAATGTCGTGCTGGTGCCGGTCCGCATGGGTGCCGGGCTGCGCTTCGGCATCAACGCCGGCTACATGAAGTTTTCCGACAAGCAGAAGTGGCTGCCGTTCTGACCGGACAGGGTGACACAAGTGACACCCTGTCACCCTGCTGAACTACCGACAATTATTTGAAAACTAGAGAACATTCCGCAAAATAGCTGGTGACACTTTTCAAGGAGGGGTGTCACCCTGGACGCGGCTGCTTCTCCCGACGATGTCAAAGACCCTGCTACCGTCTCACAAGACCGCGATGTAGGAAAGCGGCCTCGGCGCAGCGGCGGGCCATCCCAAGATTACCCCGAATTCATGTAATGTGATATTGTCACATCGCTCGCGCGCGCCTATCGAGCGACGTCATGACGATGATACATTGTAACACTGATTCGAAGCTCCGCCGCGCCCTGCTCTCTGCAGGCTGCGCCGCGATAGCCCTGCTCACACCCGTGGCCGCGCGCGCCGAGGCGGCGGAAGCGGCAGAGGCGCCCGACGGCGGCTCGGGCGACATCGTCGTCACGGCGAAGCGGCTCGACAGCGCGCGCGATGCGATCCAACCCTCGCTCGGCGCGGGCGATTTCACCTTCGACCGAAAGGTTCTCGACAACCAGCCCGGCGGCGCCGACCGCAATCTGACCCAGGTCCTGGTCCACGCGCCGGGCGTCACGCTGGACAGCTACGGCGCGGTCCATGTCCGCAACGAACACGGCAATCTGCAATACCGGCTCAACGGCGTCATCGTGCCCGAAAGCATCGCCGGGTTCGGCCAGACCTTCGACCCGCGGGTGGCGGACTCGATCGACCTGATTACCGGGACCTTGCCCGCGCAATATGGCTACCGGACATCGGGTGTGGTCAGCCTGAAGACCCAGACCGGCGCCTTCGACAGCGGCGGCGACATCGGTATCTATGGCGGCAGCTTCGGCACGATCCAGCCCAGCGCGACGCTGCGCGGGTCGTCCGGCAACCTCAACTACTTCTTCTCGGGTAGCTTCCTGCAGAACGATCTGGGGGTCGAAAATCCGACTGCGTCGCGCGACGCCATTCATGATCGCACGCGGCAGTATCGCGCCTTCGGTTACCTGTCCGATATCCTTTCCGATTCCAGCCGCATCACCGTGTTTGGCGGCACCGCCATCGGCCACTTCCAGATACCGAACATTCGGGGCCAGGTGCCGGATGCGCCTTATACCTTGAACGGCAGGTCGAGCTTCGATTCGGCCGATCTCGATCAGAACCAGCGCGAAATCACGCACTATGGCGTCGCGGTCTATCAATATGCCGGCGACGCCTTCAATTTCCAGTTCGCGCCTTTCGTGCGCTATTCGCAAACCCGGTTCACCCCCGATCCCCAGGGCGGCGACATCATCTTCAACGGCTCTGCCGACACCTCGCGCTTGTCGAGCCTGGCGATCGGCGTGCAGCTCGACGCCAGTTACAAGCTGTCGGACGCGCACACGGTTCGGTTCGGTGCCTTCTTCCAGAACGAGCGGACGCGTTCGCTGGTCTCCTCGCGCGTGTTCCCGGTCGACGCCGACGGCGATCAGACCACCGACGTGCCGCTGACCATAACCAACGACGCCGGCAAGACCGGCCAGCTCTACGGCGTCTACCTACAGGACGAATGGACGCTGTCGCCGACGCTGACGTTCAACTTCGGCGCCCGCTTCGACGTGGTGCGGGCCTACACGCGCGAACAGCAGCTCAGCCCGCGGGCCAATCTCGTGTGGAAGCCCGCGCCGGGAACCACGTTCCACATCGGGTACGCTCGCAACTTCACGCCGCCGCCGCAGGAGCTCGTCGCGACGACTACGGTCACCGCCTTCAACGGCACCACCAAAGCCTCGGAAATAACGGAGGGCGGCGCTGTCCGCGCCGAGCGCGAGCACTATTTCGACGGCGGCGTCGAGCAGGAGATCGCCAAGGGTTTCATCGTGGGCCTCGATGCCTACTACAAGAAGAAGCACAACCTGCTCGACGAGGGGCAGTTCGGATCGTCGCTGGTCCTGTCGCCGTTCAACTACAAGGACGGCTATGCCTGGGGCGTCGAGTTCCGCACCAGCTATACGCAGGGGCCGTTTTCGCTCTACGCCAATCTCGCGCACGGCGAGGAGAAGGGCCGCAACATCATCTCGAGCCAGTTCTTCTTCGCCCCGGACGAGCTCGCCTATATCGCCAATCACTATATCTACACCGACCATTCGCAGAAGTGGACGGCCTCGGGCGGCGGCAGCGTGACGATCAAGAACGGGCTCGGCACGCTCGTGCCGACCGCGGATTTCCTCTATGGCGACGGTCTGCGGGCCGACGATCCGAACGGTATCGTGCCCAATGGCGGCAAGCTGCCCAGCTATTTCACCGCCAACCTGGGGATCGCGCAGAACTTCGACGGACCGGGGGTTCTCAAGGGCCTGACGGTCCGGTTCGACGTGCTCAACCTGTTCGACAAGACCTATCTGATCCGCGATGGCTCCGGGGTCGGCGTGGGCGCCCCCCAGTATGGCCAGCGCCGCGGCTTCTTCGCGGGGATCACGAAGAGCTTCTAGCGCGGATGGATCGCGGAAAGCCCTTGCCCCCGGCCACCGGCGGGGGTTAAGGGCGCGCCGTCATGCTTACCAACCTCCAGCAACAGCCCGCCGACGCGCTTCTTGCGCTGATCAAGCTCCACAACGCGGATCCGCGCGCCGACAAGATCGATCTCGGCGTCGGCGTCTACAAGACCGGACAGGGCGACACGCCCGTGTTCGCGTCGATCAAGGCGGCCGAGAAGAAGCTGGTCGAAACGCAGGAGACCAAAGCCTATCTCGGCCCCGAGGGCGACATGGGCTTCGTCACGGCGCTGATGCCTTACATCTTCGGCAAGGACGACCCGACGTTGGGTGGCCGGATCGAGGGCATGCAGACCCCGGGCGGTACGGGCTCGCTGCGCCTGGCGCTAGCGGTGGTGAAGAAGGCGCAGGTCAAGCGCGTTTGGATGGGCGTGCCTTCGTGGCCGAACCACGCGCAGATCTGCGCCGATCTTGGTCTCGAGATGAAGACCTTCAACCACGCGACGCCCGAGGGCACGGCCGATATCGAGGCGTTCAGGGCGGCAGTCGCCGATGCTGAGGAAGGCGATGCCTTCCTGCTGCAGTCGTGCTGCCACAACCCGACGGGCATCGACTATACCAACGCCCACTGGGACGAGATCGCCGGTCTGCTGGCGGCGAAGAAGCTGCTGCCCGTGCTCGACCTCGCCTATCAGGGCCTCGGCATGGGCATGGAAGAGGACGCCTACGGCATGCGCCGCGTCCTCGTCTCGGTGCCCGAGGCGCTGATCGCCTACAGCAACGACAAGAACTTCGGCCTCTACCGCGACCGCGTCGGCGCCTTCTACATCATGGTGGGCGATGCCTCGCAGCTGACCGCGGCGATGTCGAACGGTCATGCCCTGGCGCGTGCCAACTGGTCGCAGCCGCCCGATCATGGTGCGGCGGCGGTGCGGCTGGTGCTCGAGGACGAGGCGCTGACCCGGAACTGGCTCGACGAGCTCGACACGATGCGCGAGCGCATGCGCCAGGTCCGCGCCAAGCTGGCCGCGGCGGGCAAGGTCGGCGGTGTCGACCTGACGCCGATCGGCGGGCAGAACGGCTTGTTCTCGATCATCCCCTTCACGCCCGAGCAGGTGCAGGCGATGCGCGAGAAGCACGGCATCTATTTCGCCGGTTCGGGCCGCATCAACGTCGCCGGCCTGACCACGGGCAATATCGACAAGTTCATCGCCGCCGTCGCGGACGTGACCGGCTGATTTGGCTCCGAGGGCCGGCGATTGCGCCAGCCCTCGGACCAAGCCCCGTCAGGCGGCGAAGCCGCCGTCGATCGTTTGGAAGGAGCCAGTGATGAAGCCGGCTTCCGGTCCCGCCAGGTAGGCCACCAGGCCCGCAATCTCGTCCGGCCGGCCGTGGCGCTTGATCGCCAGGAAGCTGTGCATCGTATCGGCCATCGGGCCGTCGGCCGGGTTCATGTCGGTATCGACGGGGCCGGGCTGCACGGCGTTGATCGTGATGCCGCGCGGACCGAAATCGCGCGCGAGCCCGCGAACCATGCCTTGCACCGCCGACTTCGTCAGCGCGTAGGCGGCGCCTCCGGCAAAGGGGATGCGATCGCCGTTGGTCGAACCGATCACGATGATACGCCCGCCATCGGGCATCTGGCGCGCCGCCTCGACCGCCGCGTGGTAGGGCGCGCGCACGTTGACGTCGATCATGTGGTCGATCGCGTCGGCATCGAGTTCGAGCGCATCGCCCAACACCAACGTACCAGCGTTGATCACCAGCACGTCCAGGCCGCCGCGCCCGCGCACGGTGTCGATCAGTTCCTGCCGGTTCGCCGCGTCCGAGCGGATCGCTTCTGACCCGGTCGACGCCGCCAGGTCGAGCGCGGCTTCGCGCGAGCCTGCATAAGTGAAGGCGACCTTGGCGCCATCGGCGCTGAGCCGCGAGACGATGGCAGCGCCGATGCCGCGGCTACCGCCGATGACGAGGACGTTCTTCCCTGCAAAATCGGTCATTTCATGCTCCTTGGATAATCTGTAATGATCGCTACATAAACGCATACGAAGATCGATTCAAGGATTAATGTAGTGATCGATACAAAAAAGGTCGAACGGCCGCGCGGACGCCCCCGGACCTTCGATGTCGAAGGCGCGCTGGGGACCGCGCAGCGGCTGTTCCATGAGCGCGGCTATGACGGCGTCAGCCTGAGCAACCTGACTGACGCGCTGGGCATCAATCCGCCCAGCTTCTACGCCGCGTTCGGCAGCAAGGCGGCGCTGTTCGACAAAGTGCTCGAACGGTACGCCGGTTCTGCCTTGCCGCTGGAGGATATTCTCCGGCCGGGCCGAAACGTGCCCGAAGCTCTGACCGAGCTGCTTACCGCGGCGGCCAGCATCTACGTGGCGAACCCGCTGGAGGCCGGCTGCCTCGTCATCGAAGCGGCCCGGTCCTCGCCCGATGCGGACGGCGCAGTCGCGGCGCGGCAATACCGCGCGGCGACGCTTCAGCGCATCAGGGACTACATAGCGCTGGAAAGACCGGCGGTGGCAGACCGCCTCGCCGACTTCGTCGACCTGACGATGTCGGGCATGTCAGCGAGCGCGCGCGAAGGCTGGTCCGAAGCGCGGATGCAGGACATGGCGGCTATGGCTTCGACGGCCATCGACGCAGCCTGGCGATCCTAGCCGGGCTTATCCGCGCAGGCTCTGCATCCGCTTGAGGTAGCGCGCCAGCACGTCGATCTCGAGGTTTACCTGGGCACCCGCGGCCAGCGCGCCGAGCGTTGTCACTTCCGAAGTGTGCGGGATGATGTTGAGCATGAAGTGACAGCTGCCGTCGGCCTGGTCGGCGACGTCGTTCACGGTCAGCGAGACGCCGTCAACCGTGATCGAGCCCTTGGGCGCGAGGTAGGGCGCCAGCGCATGCGGCGCGGCGATGGTAACGCGGTGCGAATCGCCTTGGGGAAGGACCTCGACCACCGTGCCCACCCCGTCGACGTGGCCGGTGACGATATGCCCGCCGAGCTCGTCGCCGAGCTTGAGCGCCGGCTCCAGGTTGAGCCGGCTACCCACGTCCCAGCGGCCGGGGACGGTGCAGGCCACTGTCTCGCCCGAGATGTCGACCGCGAACCAGGCGTCACCCGCGACGCCGCCCTTGTCGACCACGGTCAGGCAGGTGCCCGAACAGGCGATCGAGGCGCCCATGGCGATCCCGGCGGGATCGAAGGGGCAGGAGATGACCGCGCGCAGGTCCCCCTGCTGGCGGGCTTCGCGGATCGTGCCGAGAGCGGTGACTATGCCGGTGAACATGGGAGGGCCTCGTACACTTCGAGGGTGTCGCTGCCAAGCTGGCGACGGTCGGCGAGACGCCATTTGCCGTGTGCTTCGGCGAGCGAGCTGAGCCCGATGTCGCCGACCGTGGGCATGCCGCCGCCGATGACGATCGGCGCGCGGTAGAGTAGCAGTCGGTCGACCAGCCCGGCAGCGAGGAAGGCGGTGGCGGTCTGCGCCCCCCCTTCGACGAAGAGGTACTGCACACCCATGTCCGAAACGGCTTCGGGCGAGGGCAGGGCGCACCAACCGTCGGGCGCTTCACCACGCGTCAGCACCCAGCGTTCGGGGCTGCGGTCTCCGAGCCCCGGCAGCCGCACGTCGAGCCGCGGCGTATCGGCGCGCAGTGTGCCGCCGCCGACGAGGATCGCATCGGCGCGCGCGCGCATCGCATGGGTGTGGGCGCGCGCCGCATCGCCGGTGATCCACTGGCTCTGGCCGTTCGCCAGTGCGATGCAGCCGTCGAGCGAGGTGGCCAGCTTCAGCGTCACGTGCGGGCGTTTCCGGGTGCGCTGCGACAGGTATCCGGCAAGGCTCAAGTCGACTTGAGGTATTGCCAGAAGCTCGCTGACGATACCCGCGGCACGCATCTTGGCGAGGCCTTCGCCGGCCGTCCGCGGGTCCGGGTCCTGGGCGCCGACGACGACTCGGGCGAGCCCCGAAGCGGCGACCAGCGCGGCGCAGGCGGGGCCGCGCGGGCTCTCGTGAGCGCAGGGTTCGAGCGTCACGTAAAGCGTTGCACCCTTGGCCGCCGCGCCGGCCGTTGCGAGCGCCATCGCTTCGGCATGGGGCCGGCCGCCAGGTTGGGTCCAGCCGCGGCCGACCACGCGTCCGTCATTGACGATCACCGCGCCGACGGCGGGATTGGGCCGGCTCAGCGGCAGGCCACGCGCCGCCACGCTCGCGGCCGCAGCCAGCCAGCGCGCGTCGTCGCTCACTTGGCCGGACTATCCTTGGTCGGTGCCTGCGGTTGAACCGCCGCCTTCTCGCGCGCCGCCTCCGCTGCCTGGTCGGCCTTGGCCTTCTTGGCGATGGCGTCGACGTCCATGCCGGTGGCGCGGCCGAGCGCCATGTACATCTGCTTCACGTCTTCCTCGCGCCTGGCCTGTTCGGCGGCGAGGCGTTCCTTGCGCTTCTGGTTGGCGATGTTCGAAGCGATGATCTCGTCCTCGGTGCGGTGCGGGTCCCAGACGGTGATGTAGGTGATCTCGGGCGGCTTCGGCTTCCCGCGCCCACCTTCGTTCCACATCACCGAGAACACCGCGACAGTGCAGATGGCGGCGGCGACGCCGATGCGCCAGCGGTTGTCGCCGGCCTGGCGGACGACTTCCATGAAGTCCTCGACCATGCCGCGTGGGCTGCTGACGTTGCGCAGGAAACTACGGGAGCGAATGAGGGCCATCGCCGCTAGATAGGCGAGCTTGGCCGCTTTCGCTAGCCGAAGGACGAATAGAGCCCGCGGCCTTCGCGTTTCAGCCAGGCGTTCGCCTGGTCAAGGTTGCCTTCGAACAGTTCGCCCAGCAACGAGTGGAACCGCGGGCTGTGGTCGAAATGGACGAGATGCGCGACTTCGTGCGCGACGACCGAGCGGCGTACGAAGTCCGGCGCCATCACCAGCCTCCAGTTGATCCGGATCGCCCCGTCGGGCCCGCAGGAGCCCCAGCGGCGGCGTGCATTGGACAGCGCCAGCTTGGGCGCGGCGCGGCCGGCGCGCGCGCAGTAGAAGGTCAGGTCATCGGCCAGCAGCGCGCGCGCCTCGGCCTCGAGCCAGCGCTTGAGCCGCGCCTGTAGCGATTCGACCGGACCGCCGATGCGGATCGCGCCGTTGGCGAGTTCGGGCTTGCGACGGCCTTGCAGCGTGTGGTCGATCCGCAGTGTCTCGCCGCGATAGCGTATGACGCCGCCCGCCTCGGGCACCTGGGCCTTGGGCATGGCGGCGATCTGCTCGGCGAGCCAGTCGCGGCGCGAGCGGGCGAAGGCCAGGGCCTCGGCGGTGCGGCCCCAGCGCGGCAGCGAAAGACGCACCTCGCTGCCGTCCGGCGCGACGCGCATGGTCATGCGGCGCGCATTGCTCAGCCGGCGGATGACGATCGGCAGGACATGTCCGTCGATCTCGATGACCGGCACCTCGCGCGGGTTGCGCTTGAGCCAGTCAATCATCCCGGTCCTCGGCATCGTAGTCTTCCGAGGGCCAGACGATGTGGTGTTCGAGCGGACCGGCGACGTCCTCGCTGACCGCCTTGCCGACGACCGAGGCACCCGCGCGGTGGACGGCGTCGCGGTCGCCGCTGATCAGATAGTGCCAGGCGGGCAGCGGCTCGTCGGCCGCGCGCAGGCGATAGGCGCAGGTGTCGGGCAGCCATTCGAGCGTGCCGGCGAGGCGCGGGGTCAGCCGCAGGCAATCGGGCACGAAGGCGCGGCGGTGCTTGTAGTCCTTACACTGCGCGGACTTGAGGTCGAGCAGCTTGCAGGCGACGTTGGTGGGGTAGACGTCGCCGGTGTCCTCGTCCTCGACCTTGTGCAGGCAGCATTTGCCGCAGCCGTCGCAGAGCGCTTCCCATTCGGCGCGCGACAGGGAAGCGAGCGGGCGCTCCCAGAACTTGTCTACTTCACCCATTTCGCCAGTTCCGCCGCAACGTCCTGCGGCGTCTTGTCGACGGGCAGCATGGCGATCGGCTCGCCCTTGGGGCCCATCAGGTAGGCGATGCGGCTGTGGTCCATCAGGTAGCCGCCGGGGGTCTCGTTGCCCTTGGCGTGATAGATCGCGAAGCTCTTGGCCGCGGCATCGATCTGCGCCTGAGTACCGGTCAGGCCCAGGAGCTGCGGCGAGAAGGCCGCGGCGAACTCGCCGACCACCTTAGGCGTGTCGCGCGCCGGGTCGATCGTGATGAAGATCGGCTGGACCTTCTTCGCCGGCCCGGGCGAAGCTTTCTCGAACAGTGCATAGCCCTGCATCATCTTCTGCACGTCCATCGGACAGGCATCGGGGCAGAAGGAGTAACCGAAATAGACGATCCGATAGCGGCCGGCGAAATCGTCCCAGCGGACCGGACGGTTCGCTTTGTCGACCAGGGTGAATGGCCCGCCGATCGCGGCGCCTTCGAGCGGCGGGCGTTCGGCGGCCGGCTGGTTCGCGGGGCCGCCGCAGGCGACGAGCAGCAGGGGCAGGAAAAGTGAGTTCAGAACACGAAAAGGGTTGGTCATGGCGCGGCGGTTCATGCTCTGCTAAACCGCGCTTCGCAAGGAGGAGTTGCCGCAAGCCTGTGGGCTTGAAGGCGACGCTCAACAGGAGGTACTCGGGTGATCAAGGCAGGCAAGTGGCGGACCGGGGTGCTGCGCATCCTCGTTACGCTGCTGGCGGGGGCGGTTCTGACCGCGAGCCCCGCGCAGGCGCAATTTTCGGCGGGATGGAAGTTTCTCGAAGCGGTTCGCA
Organism: Novosphingobium sp. G106; assembly: GCF_019075875.1. Lineage (NCBI taxonomy): Bacteria > Pseudomonadati > Pseudomonadota > Alphaproteobacteria > Sphingomonadales > Sphingomonadaceae > Novosphingobium > Novosphingobium sp. G106. The sequence continues at coordinate 5,830,793 of NZ_JAHOOZ010000001.1, forward strand.
AGAAGGACGGCACCAAGGTCGAGGAAGCGCTGAACGAGCCGGGATCGACTATCGTCAACACCCGCGACGTGACCACCGGACGGACCGCGCTGCACATCGTTACCGAGCGCCGCGACTTGACCTGGATGTCCTTCCTGATCGGTCGGGGCGCCAATGTGAACCTGCGCGATGCCCAGGGCGTGACGCCGCTGCAACTCGCTTCCAACCTCGGCTTCATCGAGGGCATCGAACTGCTGGTTGAGAGCAAGGCGCGGATCGACGATCCCAACGACGCCGGCGAGACGCCGCTGATCTCGGCGGTGCACCGACGCAATACCGAGATGGCGCGTATCCTGCTCAAGGCCGGCGCCGATCCCGACCGCAAGGACAATTCTGGACGCTCGGCGCGCGACTATGCCACGCTCGACGGGGCAGCCGGGGGCATGCTCGCCGAGATCCAGGCCAGTGCCAAGCCGGCGAGCCAGCGGCCCGGCAGCGGGCGCGTCTATGGGCCTTCGTTCTGACGCCATGACCGCTACCGACGATCTAACCGTCGAGGAGCTTCGGCTCGAACTCGCCCCGCGGATTGCCGCGGCGGCGGTGTTCGATGGCTGGAGCGCCGAGGCGGTTGCCGCCGCTGCTGCCGAAACTGGCGTCGATCCGCATGTCGCCGCCTATGCCTTTTCCGGCGGGGCGATGGACATGATCGGTGCCTGGATCGGCCATGTCGACGCCGCGATGGAACGTGAGCTGCCCGCGGAAACGCTAGCGGCGATGCCAGTGCACAAGCGCGTGCGCCGTCTGCTGCAGTTCCGTCTGGGCGCGATTACCGGGCAGGAGGAAGCGCTGCGCCGCGCACTGGCGATCATGGCCATGCCGCAGAATGCGCGCCGATCGCTGCGGCTCGGCTGGGAAAGCGCCGACGCCATGTGGCGGCTCGCTGGCGATACGGCGACCGACTATAACCACTATACCAAGCGCGCGATCCTGGCCGGGGTCTATGTCGCGACGCTGGCGATCTTCGTCGACGACAAGAGCGAGGACAAGGCCGACACTTTCGCCTTCCTCGATCGCCGGCTCGCCGGGGTGGGGCGCTTCGAAAAGGCCAAGGCGCAGCTCATGGGCAATGGCGAGGAGCGGCCCAGCCTGGTGCGCTTCCTCGGGCGGCTGCGCTACCCGGCGCGCTAGGCGCCAGTTTCTATTGCGAACCAGTTGCAAATACCCCGGCAATCTGGCAGCGGTGGGCGATGACGCTTGATCTACTTCCCATCGGGCAGCGCGCGCGCATCGTCGCGGTCGACTGGTCGCTGCTCGTCGACGAGGAAGCGCAGCGTCTGCGCGCGCTCGGCATCGACGAGGGCGCGCGGATCGCCGTCTCGCACCGCGGCGTGTTCGGTGGCCGCGACCCGATCTCGATCATGATCGGCCGCATGACCGTGGCGCTTCGCCGGGTGCACGCCCAGGCGATGCAGGTCGAGGCGATCTGAAGTGACTCGCCATCGCAGTGCAGCGCTGGTCGGCAATCCCAATGCGGGCAAGAGCGCGCTGTTCAATGCGCTGACCGGGGCGCGGCAGAAGATCGCAAACTATCCGGGCGTCACCGTCGAGCGGAAGTCCGGCCGGCTCGTGCTGCCCAGCGGCCAGCCGATCGAGCTGACCGACCTGCCCGGCGCCTACGGCCTCGATCCGACCAGCCCCGACGAGGAAGTGACCAGCAAGGTGGTCTACGGCAAGTTTCCCGGCGAGGCCTCGCCCGAGGTGCTGGTCGTGGTGCTCGACGCCTCAAACCTCGAGCAGCATCTCGTCTTCGCACAGGAACTGATCGCGCTGGGCAAGCCCACCGTGGTTGCGCTCAACATGGTCGACCTGGCCGAGCGCGACGGTCTGGTGCTCGATCCCAAGGCGCTTCAGGAGGCGCTCGGCGTCCCCGTGGTCCCGACCGTGGCCGTCCGCCGCCGCGGCCTTGTCGAGCTGGCCGAGGCGATCGAAGTGGCCGAGCCGCGCCATGTCGATCACGCTCTGGCGCATGTCATGCTGACCGAGCGCCGGGTCACGGCCCATGCCATTGCCGACGCGGCGATCGTCTCGGAGACCGCGCGGCATCGGCTGCATTCGAAGCTCGATGGGGTTCTGCTCAATCCCTGGATCGGGCCGCTGATCCTCTTCGCGCTGCTGTTCGTCGTGTTCCAGGCGGTCTTCGCCTGGGCGACGCCCTTTGCCGACGCGCTCGACGCCGGGGTCGGCCTGCTGGGCGATCTCGTCCGCGCGGAGATGGCGCCCAGCTTGCTGCGCGACCTGTTGACCGACGGCATCATCTCGGGCGTCGGTTCGGTCGTGGTGTTCCTGCCGCAGATCGTCATTCTGTTCTTTTTCATCCTCGCCATGGAAGCCTCGGGCTACATGGCGCGCGCGGCCTTCCTGATGGACCGCCTGATGGCGCATGTTGGGCTTTCGGGCCGCAGCTTCATCCCGCTGCTGTCGAGCTTCGCCTGCGCGATCCCGGGTATCATGGCGACGCGCTCCATCACCGATCCCAAGGACCGGCTGACGACGATCCTGATCGCACCGCTGATGACCTGTTCGGCGCGGCTGCCGGTCTATGCCGTGATCATTGCGGCCTTCATCCCCAACCGCGCGGTGGGTTCGCTGGGCGTCGGCCTGCAGGGGCTGGTGCTGTTCGGGCTCTATGTCATCGGGATCGTCGGGGCGATGGTGGTGGCGCTGGTCCTGCGGCGCTCGGTCACCAAGGGCGCGGCCAGCGGCTTCATCATGGAACTGCCGAAGTACCAGATGCCGCGGGCCAAGGACATGGCGATCGCCTTGTTCCAGCGTGCCTGGATCTTCCTGCGCCGCGCCGGCACGATCATTTTCATGGTCACGGTGGTCCTGTGGCTGCTGCTGAATTTCCCGCGCGCCGAGCCAGGGCAGAACCAGGTCGACGCCTCGATCGCGGGCAAGCTGGCCAACGGTCTGGCTGTGGTGGTCGAGCCGATCGGCTTCAACCGCGACATCGCGCTCTCGCTGATCCCGGCGATGGCGGCGCGCGAAGTGGCGGTGAGTTCGCTGGCGACGGCCTATGCCGTGGCCGGTTCGGCCGACGACGACAAGACGGCGGTAGCGCTTGGCGACCAGCTCAAGGCGCACTGGACGCTGCCGACCGCGCTCGCGTTCCTCGCCTGGTTCGTCTTCGCGCCGCAATGCATGTCGACGATCGCGGTCACCCGGCGGGAAACGAACGGGTGGAAATGGCCGGGCTTCATGCTCGCCTATCTGTTCGGCCTCGCCTACGTCTTCGCGGGCATTACCTATTGGTCGGCGGTCGCGTTAGGCCTCTAACCTTTTCCGTCGCCCCTGCGAAGGCAGGGCCCAGATGAGGTTGCGTTTCAGGCGACCGATCGCGATATCTCCAGCTTATCTAGACCCCTGCCTTCGCAGGGGCGACGGTTCGGTGTAGCCGGACCCTTCGGCATACTAAGAGGCGATTCGATGGCAGGCAGCGTCAACAAGGTCATCCTGATCGGCAATCTCGGTCAGGACCCGGAGGTCAAGAGCTTCCAGAACGGCGGGCGCATCGCCAACCTGCGCATCGCCACGTCCGAGAACTGGAAGGACAAGAACACCGGCGAGCGCAAGGAGCGGACCGAGTGGCACAGCGTCGTGCTGCAGTCCGACGGCCTTGTCGGCGTGGCCGAGCGCTTCCTCAAGAAGGGCAGCAAGATCTACATCGAGGGCCAGCTGCGCACGCGCAAGTGGCAGGACGCGTCGGGCAACGACCGCTACACCACCGAAATCTCGGTCGGCATGAACGGCGTGCTGACCATGCTCGACGGCGCTCCGGGTGCTGGCGGCGGCGGCGGCGGTGGTCGCAGCGGCGGTGGCGGCTGGGATGACAGCGGCATGGGAGGTGGCCGGTCGGGCGGCGGCAGTGCCGGCGGTCGCAGCGGCGGCGGCGGCGACTGGGGTGGCGGCGGTTCGTCCGGCGGTGGCTCGACGGGTGGCGGCTCGCGCGGCGGTGGCGGCGGCTTTGGCGACGATCTCGACGACGACATCCCGTTTTAAGCTGACTTTGGCGCGCGCGGTTGGGCTATCGACAGGCGCGCTCGGGATATCGAGACCGGCTTTCCGCTGAGCGCTAGGCTGAGCGGCGAAGGATGAATGCGACGCCGCACTGGCCGATCGTATTCGTACGGGATCGAGAATGACCGAAACAGGCCTTGCTTCACACGAATCCATGGGAACGCTCAGCGCGGACGAGATCCTTGCCTGGGCCGAGGGAGAAAGCGGCGCTCGCGGACTCGCCGACAAGGGCCTTCGTCACCGCTTCGGCGCGATGATCGACTGGATCAACGCGCGTGGACCCTACCGGCCCGACGAGCTCGACGGCATGAAACGGCAGCTGCAGAAGCTGCTCGTGAGCCGCCTGCTGATCGGGCTCGATCGCCGGCGCTTTCCCGGCATCGTCGCGGAGAAGATCGAACAGCCGGTCTTCATCATCGGCTTCGCCCGTTCGGGCACGACCTTCCTGCACTCGCTGCTGGCCGAGGATCCCGCGGTGCTGGCGCTGCAGAGCTGGAACGTCCTCACGCCGTCGCCGCCGCCGGGCGCGGGCCCGATCGCCTCGGGGCGGATGGCCTATGCCCAGCGCGCGATGGAAGCCTGGATGGACTTCTGTCCTGCTCAGCGGCCGATGCACCCCTATATCGACAAGGGTGCGCTGCAGCTCTGCGAGGACGAGGAGGTCCTCACGCTCGATTTCCGTTATGCCTATCCCTACTATCTGTTCCGCGTGCCGACGCTCGAAGGCGCGATCCTCAGCAACGACCAAGCCGAGGCCTTCGCCTTCCACCGCGAGGTGCTGCAGCACTTCCAGTGGAACACCGGCAAGACGCAGTGGATATGCAAGTCGCCCGCGGCGCAGCATCACCTCGATGCGATCTTCGCGGCCTATCCCGACGCGCGCTGCATCTGGGCGCATCGTCCGATGACCGAGATGTTTGCCTCGCTCGTCACCTTGAGCAACGTGCTGTTCGATACCGTGGCCGGCAAGCCGAAGGACCGGCGCGACTGGGCACGCAATTTCGCGCTCAGCATGAAAGCGGCTTTCGATCGGCTCCTGACCAGCGAATTGATCGACGATCCGCGCATCATGCATATCAGCTTCCGCGATCTCTCGGCGGCTCCGATGGCGATGATCGAGAAGATCTACGGCTGGCTGGACCGGCCCGTCACGCCCGACTTCGCGGCGGGTGTGACGGCCTGGCTGGCGGACCCCGACAACCGCGTCGATCGCTATGGCCGCTATCCCTACTCCTACGAGGCGCTCGGCGTCGAGGAGGCATGGATCGCCGAGATGTTCGCCGACTACGGCAAGCGTTTCGGCGTGGAATGACGATGCGGCGGCGCGAAGTGGTCGCGGGGATGGGCGCGGTGAGCCTCGCCTCTGCGGCCAAGGCAAATTCATCACGGAGAATGGCAGTGGCGGACGGATACTTCCTTTCGGACAGCAACCCCTGCGCGACCCTTGACCAGCAATGGCTCGATGCCAGGGCGATCGAGCTGTTCGCCCGCGCCGACGTCCAGCAGGCCAAGGAGCGCGCGGCCGGAGCTTTTGCAAGGGTCACCGACAAGACGGTCAGCGCCGAGGTCTGGAGCCAGTTCCGGGCCTATGTCGACAGCTATGCCTTCCGCTCGATCCAGCTCGCGGTGAATTCGGACGCGGACCATCCACGCATCTATCGCGTCTATTCGCCCGCGGCGAACTGGCTGGGCAACCGCGTGCCGCCATCGAAGTGGGGGCAGGAGAACCCCGACAACATTTACCGGATCATCCCGATCGCGCAGGGCGGGCGATATGTCGTGCGCGGCAAGCGTCCCGCCAATCCGCCTTCGGACGTGTCCTATACGCTGGTCGCCGATACCAATACGTCGATCACCGTCGGCCTGCTGGGCCAGGCAGACATCGTCAGCGATGCCGACGGATCGTTCGAGATCACGCTTGATGAGCGGCCTGCCGGTGGCCGCAAAAACCACATCCAGGTCACGCCCGACGCGGGGTACCTGTTCATCCGCGACTCACTGGGCGACTGGCGGCAGACCCCCAATTCGCTGCGGGTCGAACGGCTTAACGCGCCGGTGCGAGCGCCGCTGACGATCGACGAACTCGCCGCCCGCGCTGCGCTGGTCATGCGCGACGGCGTGACGCCGGCCTACTACTGGTCGCGCCTCGTGCTCAACGCGCAGCCTGGCATTCTCAGCCAGCCGACGGGGACCGGCCCCTCGGGCGGGCTGCTGACCCAGATCACCAGCCACGGCTGGTTTGCCTTGAAGGAGGGCGAGGTCGGCGTGGTCAGCTTCGATCCGGTCGAGGCCAGCTATTGCAGCATCGTGCTCTACGACATCTGGGGGCGCTCGCTCGAGTACCGCGATCACCTGACTTCGCTCAACAACACGCAGATGGAAGCCGATGCCGACGGCAAGTTCAGCTTCGTCATCTCGCCGCGCGATCCCGGCGTGCACAACTGGCTCGACACCACCGGGCTGCACGAGTTCACCATCGGAGTACGCTGGCAGGGGCTGTCGCCCAACGTGAAGACGCCGCCGCGGGTCAGCACCCATGTCGTCGATGCGGCGCAGCTCGGAACCGTGCTGCCGCCGGCGATCCGCAAGGTCTCGGCCGAGCAGCGCGCCGCGCAGGTTCGCGAGCGGCAGCAGGCCTATGACAGGCGGTTCGTGGAAAGCTGACCTCGCGCCGGGGCGGACTCGGTCTTGAAGGTTCCGGGCGACTTGCCGGTCCAGCGCCGGAACGCCCGGCCGAAGCTGGTCTGGTCGGCATAGCCCAGGCGGTGTGCGATCTCGTCGAGGCCGAGGATGTTCGACGTGAGATAGGCCTTGGCCATCTCCTCGCGCTGCTGCGCGAGGAGTTCGGAGAACGAGACGCCGTAGCCATCGAGCTGGAGCTGCAACTTGCGCGCGTTGGTCCCCAGCGTGGCGGCGCAGCGAACCAGGTTGCAGTTCCCTGCAAGCGCTCCGCGGATGTAGTCGCTGACCCGCGTCAGCAACGAACTGCGCTGATCGGCGCGGACGCTGTCGGCATAGTCGCGCAGCAGCCGGAAGCTGATGCCGTCGCTCGACACGACGCGCGTTCCCAGCATGTGGGTGGCGAAGCCGACCGCGTTGTAAGGCTGGCCGGTGTGGACCTTGCAGGCATATTCGCGTTCGAGCCGCGCGACTTCGGACAGGCCCGGGCGGGCCTTCATCAGCACATAATGCGGTCGGAACGCGCTTTCGGTCAGTCGCCCGAGCAGGTCGAGCAGGTTCAGCATGGCGCCGTAGTTGATCTGGTCGAGCCCGGAATGTTCGAGCCAGGAGCCGCAGTGCAGCTCGCTGATCGTCCTGCCCGTCTTCAGGCTCATCCTGCATTCGGGCGAATGCATCACCGGCAGGTATTCGATCAGGCAGTCGATCGCCTTGGCGAGATCGGGCGCGACCGCGCAGAGCGAGCCGACGAAGCCGAGGACCTGGGTCTGCCGCCGTGCCAGATCGAGCGAGAACAGTGGCGCTCCCAGCATATGACTGGAGTGCTCGATGGCCTCCATCAGCTGCTCGCAGCCGATATAGGCATCGCTATTGATCATCGCCCGCGGGTCGATCTCGTGCTGCTCGAGCAGGGACACCGGGTTTACCCCGCCGCTGCGCAGCAGTTCGGCAAAGCCCTGCAAATGGGTCGCGCGTGTCTGGCGCAGCCCTGGTGCCGGCGAAAGGGGGCCGTCCAGCGTGTAGAACGCAGGGGTCTCCGCCATAGTCAGATCCTCAACCAGCGGGCCCTGATGCCGCTTTTTTCTTGCGCCGCTGTCTGAATGAAACGCGGCGCTTCGTCAAATCGAGCGCGTGCGCCAACTGCGCCGATCACGTGCGAATTATCGAAAGCTCGGCTCCCCTATCGAGAAAACGCGATCCCCGCGCACTACTATCGCCGCTGGTCGATCGCAGGTCCAAAATGGAGATAACTTCTCCAGGAAATCATCCGATCACCGAGGGTTCTTAAGGGCAATAATATTCCAAAAGTTCATGACTTTTGAAAATAAATATAGGGAGTCGAAGCATGAGGTCTGGTTCTATCGTTAGCGTATTGCTGCTCGGGACAATTCTGTCTGCTCCTGCCTTCGGACAGGACAGATCGCAGAACACGGCGGGCGACAGCGGCGACATCATCGTGACTGCCCGGCGCTCCGAGGAGCGCCTTCAGGACGTTCCCATCTCGATCACCGTGCTGAGCGAAGAAGCGATCGCCAAGCGCAACATCTACAACGCGAACGATCTTGCCGCTTACGTGCCGTCGCTCTCGCTCAACAGCAATTTCGGCCCCGAGAAAGCGAGCTTCGCGATCCGCGGCTTCGTCCAGGAAGGCAAGACCGCACCGTCGGTGGGTGTCTACTTCGCCGACGTCGTGGCGCCGCGGGCCAATGGCGGCACGACATCGGGCAACGGCGCCGGCGTCGGTTCGATGATGGACCTGCAGAACGTTCAGGTGCTCAAAGGCCCCCAGGGCACGCTGTTCGGCCGCAACACCACGGGCGGCGCGATCCTGCTCGTGCCCGCCAAGCCGACCAACAATCTCGAAGGCTACGTCGAAGGCTCGGTCGGCGACTACAACCTGCGCCGCTTCCAGGGCGTGCTGAACGCTCCGCTCAGCGATACCTTCCGCGTGCGCGCGGCGGTCGACTGGAACCAGCGCGACGGCTATCTGCGCAACCGCAGCGGCATCGGCCCGGACCGTTTGGGCGATACCGACTATATCGCCACGCGCCTCTCGATCGTCGGCGATCTGACGCCAGATCTCGAGAACTATACGATCTTCAGCTACAGCCGATCGAACAACCACGGCGTTGCGCCGAAGATGATCGGCTGCAATCCCAACTTCAACCCGCTGACCGATTCCCCACTGGTCGCCGTGCTCGGTCCGCTGTCCTGCGCCCAGATCGCCCGCCAGAATGCGCGCGGCGACGGGTTCTGGGATGTCGAGAGCGCCGATCCCAATCAGCTCGAGCGGGTCGAGCAGTGGCAGGTGATCAACACCACGACCTGGCGCGCCAGCGACAATCTGACGGTCAAGAATATCGCCTCCTATGCCGAATACCGCGAGAAGGCCGATTTCAGCCTCTGGGGCGACAACCTGCTGGTGCCCGGCGCAGGCGGGCTCCGCCTTCCGACGATCACGATCGGCCTGGGTGCGAGCGGCTACAACTCGTCGCAGTCGACCTTCACCGAGGAACTGCAGCTCCAGGGCTCGGCCTTGGGCGATGCGCTGAAGTGGCAGGCAGGTGCCTATCTCGAAGTGAGCAAGCCGCTCGGCTTCAGCTCGAGCTTCGCGCATATCTTCCTGAGCTGCACCAACGCCCTGACCTACCAGTGCAGCGACCCGCTCGGTTTCGGGTCGATATCCTCGACCAATTACAAGGACACGTTCAACAACAAGGGCCTCTACGCCCAGGCGACCTACAAGCTGAGCGAGCGGTTCAGCGTGACCGGCGGCATCCGCTACACGATGGACAAGCTCACCGACATCAACCGCAATCTCAACATATACCTGCCGGCACCGGGCACGCAGCTGTTCACCTGCCAGAACATCATCAAGTTCAACAATGGCGCGGGCGGACCGTTGTTCGTCGAAGGCCCGCAGTCGGCGCGCTGTGAGAACGTGTTCCAGACCAAGTCGAACCGGCCGACCTGGTTGATCGACCTGGACTACAAGCCCAGCGACGACATGCTGCTCTATGCCAAGTGGGCGCGCGGTTATCGCCAGGGCGGGATCAATCCCAACAACCTCGGGATCGAGACCTGGGGGCCGGAAAAGGTCGACACTTACGAGGTCGGCGCGAAGACCAGCTTCCGCGGCGCCGTGCCCGGCTATTTCAACGTGGCCGCCTTCTACAACAACTTCCGCGGCCAGCAGCTGGCGGTGAACTCGGTGGTCGCCCCGGCCTATGTCAACAGCGTCCCGCCGATCCAGGCGATCGTCAACGCGGGCAAGTCGCGGCTGTGGGGCGTGGAAGTCGATGCCTCGGTGCGGCCGTTCGAAGGCTTGCGGCTCGACGTCAGCTATGCCTATCTCAACACCAAGCTGCAGCAGTTCACGCCGCCGACGCCGCCGGTCTATTACTCGTCGCTGCTGCCGACCGCGCAGGTGGGTGAGCCGCTCTCGCTCTCGCCGAAGAACCGCGTCACTGTGACGGGCACCTACACCCTGCCGCTGGATGCGAGCGTGGGCGAAGTGTCGTTCGGCGCGACCTTCACCCATACCGACGCCAATGCCGCGGTCTCGCAGATCTTCTCGCCGTTCCTCTACAAGGTGAAGGCGTCGAACCTGCTCAACCTCAACGTCGACTGGAAGTCGGCGCTCGGCAGCCCGATCGATCTTGCCTTTTTCATGACCAACGTGACCAACGAGAAGCTCATCACCTTCCCAGGCGGATCGTGGCAGACCTTCGGTGCCGACGTCGGCCACACCAATATGCCGCGCATGTTCGGCTTCCGCGCGAGGATCAACTTCGGGAAGTAACCCCGCCTCGTTTCTTTGGCCGAAACGAAATCGCGCCCGCGTTCCCTGAGGAGCGCGGGCGCGACGTCTTAGTCGAGGTTCGAGCCGACTATCAGAAGTCGAAGCGGACCGAAGCCGAGACGGTGCGGCCGTTGACCACGGTGACGCTGCCGACGGTCGGCGCTAGAGCCGTTGGTGTGACCACCGTCGTGATGCCCTTGGTGTCGAACAGGTTGTTGACGTTCAGGCTGACAGTGAGCGCCTGGGTCGGACGGATCTGGACGAACGGATTGACCAGCACGTAGCCGGGCATCTTGTAGTCTTCCAGGTCCGACGCATAGCGGCTGGTGATGCCATAGACGTTGGCACCGACGCTGAAGAGATCGGTCGACACTTCCGGCGTGATGTAGCCGAACAGCTTCGGCGCACCGGCCGGCTGGTTGCCGATGACGGTCGGGTCGATCTTGTCGTTGCTGATCTCGGCATGGGTGTAGGTCGCACCAGCGGTCACGCTGAAGATGCCCGTGCGGTACGAGCCCTCGAGCTCGAGGCCGTAGGCCTTGTACTTGCGGTCGATCGTCGGGCCGAAGTAGCTGTTGTGCTCCAGCGTGTTGGCCATGAAGGCCGTGCCGTTGAGCGTGATGTGCGAAGTGCGGTACTTGAAGCCGGCTTCGGCCTGCTTGACGTAGTCAATCAGCGCGTCCTTGTTGGCGAGGCCGCCCGAGACGGGGTTGATCGCGGCGCTGCCCAGCAGGCGGTCGGCGTTGGCGCGGGCGCCGCGGCTGTAGCGGGCGAAGACCGCGAAGGGCTCCGCGACGCGGTAGTTCACGCCCACCGAGTACGACAGGTAGTGGTAGGTATAGTCGACCGGCGAATGGTCGCTCACGGGCAGGAAGGCAACCCGGGTCTCCGGGCTGGAGATCACGCCGTTGCCGTTCATGTCCTTGGTGAAGGAACCGGTGGCACCCTGCAGGCCGTAGGTTTCGATCCAGCCGTTGGCGCCGCCGAAGTCATAGCGCAGGCTGCCGCCGATCGCGAGCGGACCGGTCTTGAAGTTCACCGAGCCGAAGGCGGCATTGGTGTCGTAGTCGACGTTGATGCCCTTGCGTGGGAAGCCGCCGAAGAAGCTGCCGTCATAGCTGAAGTAGCCGTTCTCGCTCAGCTGCATACCGTTGGGGGCGCCGGGGAAAGCCGCAGTCGAGATATCGAGCAGCGCGGCTTTGCCGCCGCCGACCACGTCCGAGAGCGTCGAGCTGTAGCCCGAATAGTTCTCGACCGTCTGGCGCGACTTGTAGAAGCCGGCGGTGGTCGTCAGCTCGCCGCCGCCGAGGTTCCACACGCGGCTGGCGCGGAAATCGTTGGTGATGTTGTCGAAGCTCTTCAGCACATTGTCGGCGATACCCAGCGCGGAGACGAGGCCGTTGCCGTTGGCGTTCGCCGGCAGTGCCTGACCCTTGAGCGGGCCGTTTGCATAGCGCAGCGTCGCGCCGGGACCGCCGAATAGCGAGGCCACGGTCGCCGCGGGGGCGATGATCGCCGGGTAGGGCGAGATGTAGGTGCCAGAGATCGTCGAATAGCGGAAGCGGTCGGTGACCGTCCAGTTCGCGATCTCGAACTGCGCCTCGACGCCGACTGACTTGACCTTGGTGCGGATGCCGTCGCGGATGTCGTGTGTGGTGACGTTGTTGTTCTCATCCAGCGTCAGGTTGCTGGTGATGTAGCGCGACAGGAGGGCGTCCTTGTTCGCGTCGAAGCTCGTCAGCGGCGTGAACTTGAGATCGCCCGGCGTGCCGGTGATCCCCATCGGCGCCGGCAGGTAGGCGGGCGCGCGGTCGTCGATGAACTTGCCGTAGAGCCGGATGTGGCCGCCGGTGAATTCCTTGGTGATGTTGAACTTGATCTGGCCGCCCTTCACCGCGTCGTAGCCGGCGCTGCGGAGGCCTTCGCCCTGGCGGTAGAAGCCGCCGATGTGGAAGCGCAGCGTGTCGCTGATCTTGCCGCCGTAGTCGAAGTCGGCGCGGTATTCCTCGTAGTCGAGGCCGGTCGACAGCATCAGCGAGCCGCCTTCGACATCGCCGGTCTTCGACATCAGGTTGATGATGCCCGCGGGCGAGTTCGAGGCGAAGGTCGAGGCCGAACCACCGCGGATCGCTTCGATCGCGGCGACGTTGAGGTCGGCACGCATGAACATGTCCGCGCCGCCGGTGACGATGTCGCCGAATTCGACGACTGGCAGGCCGTCTTCCTGGATCTGCAGGAACTTGGCGCCGGTCGAGGCCATGGGCAGGCCGCGCACGGTGACGTTGTTGTTCAGTTCGCCGTTCGACACTTCCGAGCGAACGCCGGCGATGTTGTGGAAGATTTCCGCGAGCGAACGGGCGGAGAGCTTCTGGATCTGGTTCTCGCGGATCGAGCTGGTCGAGATCGCGGAGTCGAGAATGTCGCGCCCCTTGGCGACACCCGTGCTGAAGACTTCGCGTTGTGCGCCGGCCGGCGTTACGGTCTGCTGAGGCGAAGCGCTTTCTTGGGTAGCGTCGGCCGCGTCATCGGCCCAGGCCGGCGTGGCCAGGGCAAGCGGCGCTATACCCAGAAACAGATACCATGCTTTCATTGTTATACCCCTGTGTCTCGTTGGGAGAACGGGGCGGGAAATGCGGCTTCGTCGTTAATATTGTCCGATTAACCATACCTGTGGCGTTGCCCTCGCGATCAGTAGTATCGCTTTAACATTTCTCTCGAATAGTCTGTGTCGTGGGTCTGGCATTCGCCTGCATCGCGACATCGAGATTGGCAGTTTACTGCGGATTTCGGCACGGACACGGTTAAGGCAGAAGCCTAGTTAGATCGAACGGCTTAAATGCCAATGGGAACGCTAGTTCCGTTAGTTGCGAAAAATAAAACGCGCTCAATTCGGGCTGCGGGCATCGAAGGCGTAGCCTATTTGCCGATTCGTTAGCCGGCGAATGCCTGCATCCCGCGAAGTACCGCCGGTCGATTCCGGGATTCGTCGAACCACCGTGACAGCAAAGGATGGTCGGAAAAGGCGATCTTGTCGCGGCTCGCATTGACGATCGTCACGGCAACGACATCGGCGAGCGAGAAGGTGTCGCCTGCCATATAGCGCGATTCCGCCAGGAATCGTTCGGCGTCGACAATGGCATCGATCGAACGCGCTGAAAGTTGCCCGGCGGCTTCGGTCGATGCGCCAATCCTATTTAGGTAGAAGGCGCTGAAATTGGCCGCGATGACGTCGGTGACGAAATAGAAGAAACGTTCGAGAACGATCGCGCGTGATCGGACATCGTCGACGGGCAGGAGCACGCCAGGCCTGCGATCACACAGATGCAGGAGGATCGCGTTCGACTGGGCGATCACCAAGGGATCGTCCGGGGCGGATTGGTCGACCAGCACCGGCACGCGGCCGTCGGGATTGAGCGCAAGGAATTCCGCGCGACGATGCTCGCCGCCGCCGAGGTCCAGCTTACGTATCTGGTAGGGCAGGCCGAGTTCTTCGAGCGTCACGGCGACACGTAGGCAGTTGCCGGTCTGTGCGCCGTAGAGTTCCAATGCCGCGCTCATGACGCCAGCCGCACACGGGCGGTGACCGATAGGCCCGGGCGGAGCCGATCGACCTTCGGCTGGCGGGGGTCGAAGCGGATGCGCACGGGCACGCGCTGGACGATCTTGGTGAAATTGCCGGTCCCGGGCTCGAAGGGCAGCAGCGAGAAGCTCGACCCCGATCCCGGCGCGAAGCTTTCGACCGTGCCGGTGAGGTGGCCGCCACCCAAGGCGTCGACCTCGACGGTCACGGGCTGGCCGGGCCGCATCCGCTCGGTCTGAGTCTCCTTGAAGTTCGCCGTTACGTAGAGCGCGTGGAGCGGGACCAGGGTCAGCAGGCGCGAGCCGGCCTGGACATAGTCGCCGACCCGGACCTTCCGGTCGCCCACCGTCCCGTCGATCGGTGCGCGTATGATTGTGTGGCTGCGGTCCTGCCTGGCCAGATCGAGCGCGGCCTGTGCCTGCAGCACGCGCGCCTGGGCCGTGGCGAGGTCTGCCAGCAGCCCCGGGCGCTTGGCGCTGGTCACACCGGCGGTCTCGCGCGAGACGGCGAGTTGTGCCCGCACATGCGCGGCGTCCTGCTCGGCGGTGACGGCGGCGGTATTGTAGCTGTCGGCATCGCGCCGCGCGACGGCGCCGCCCGCGACGAGCGCATCGTAGCGCCGCCGATCGGCCGCCGCGAGATCGGACCGCGCCGCCGCCGAGCGGATCGAGGTTTGCGCGGCGACGATGTTGGCGGCCGCCAGTCGTTCCTCGGCGGACAACGCAACCAGTGCCGCGCGCGCTGCGGCAACGCCCGCCTGGGCATCGGCCAGCGTTCCTTCGGCGGCGGCCACTCTGGCGTCGAACTCTTCGGGATCGATCAGCGCGATCGGCTGGCCGGCGCGGACCAACTGGTTGTCGTGCACATAGACGGCCTCGATCAGCCCGCGGACCTTCGGCGCGACCGCGGTGGCGTCGGCGCCGACATAGGCATCGTCGGTGGTCTCGGCGGTCGCAGGCAGGCTGATCCAGACCGCTCCGGCAACCGCGACGGCGAGAGCGATGCCCGAGGCGAGCAGGGTCCGGCGCGAGGGTAGCGCGAACCGGCGCCGCGCTACTCGAACGTCATCCGCGGTGAGTGCCGCACTCGAGGTCATCGCATCCATGAGAAACTCCGCCTTGCAATTTCAATATTACGTACATAATATGATATTCGTAATATCGCAAGAGGTGAGCGAAGATGGCGGCGATCGAGATAGCGAAGGGAGGCGAACGACCGCTGCCGAACCCGGCTGCACTGCCCACGTCGCGCAAGTATCTGATCTTCGGCGTGCTCGCCTTCGGCCAGTTCATGGCCCTGCTCGACATCCAGATCGTCGCGGCCTCGCTCAACGATGTGCAGGCCGGCCTTTCCGCCGGGCCAGACGAAATCAGCTGGGTCCAGACCGCCTATCTGATGGCCGAGCTCGTCATGATCCCGTTCTCGGCCTTCCTCGCCCAGGCCATGTCGACGCGCTGGCTCTTCGCGCTGTCGGCGGGGCTTTTCACCCTGTCGAGCGTGGCCTGCGGGATGGCCTGGAACATCGAATCGATGATCATCTTCCGCGCCATCCAGGGCTTCGTTGGCGGCGCCATGGTGCCGAGCGTCTTTGCGGTCGGCTTCACCCTGTTCGAAGGCAAGCAGCGCGCGATGATCCCGGCGATCCTGGGTATCGTCTCTGTGCTCGCGCCGACCCTGGGGCCGACGGTTGGCGGCATCATCACCGATACAATCGACTGGCGCTGGATCTTCTTCATCAACGTGGTGCCAGGCGCTGCCGTCACCGTGCTGACGATCCTGGTCGTCGACGTCGACCGCGGCGACCGGGCGATGTTCGGCCGGATCGATTGGTCGCACCTCGCGGCGATGGCCTTGGCGCTGGCCTGCCTGCAATATGTCCTCGAGGAAGGTCCGCGGAAGGACTGGTTCGGCGATCCGCAGATCGTCATGGCGGCCTGGTTCTCGGTCGTCGCCTTCGCTCTGTTCATCGAGCGGTCGTTCTTCTCGCAGAACCCGATCGTCCGCCTCAGCCCCTTCCGCAATCCGACTTTCGCTTTCGCCTGCGTGTTCAACCTGGTGATCGGCTTCGGCATCTATGCCTCGACCTATCTGCTGCCGGTGTTCCTCGGCCGGGTGCGCGGGTTCAACAGCCTGGAGATCGGGACCACCGTGTTCGTGGTGGGCGGCGGACAGCTGATCAGCACGATCATCGCGGCGCGGCTCGCGAACACGGTCGACCGGCGGATCCTCATCGCGATCGGCCTGTCGGGCTTTGCCTTCAGCCTGTGGCTGACCGCGCACATCGGATCGAACTGGGGCTTCGGCGAACTGTTCGTGCCGCAGGCGGTGCGCGGCCTGTTCATCATGCTCTGCATCGTGCCCAGCGTGAACATGGCGCTGTCGGGCTTTGCCGGACAGGAGCTGCGCTACGCCTCGGGGCTGTTCAACCTGATGCGCAACCTTGGCGGGGCGATCGGCATCGCCACGGTCAATACCTGGCTGCAGGACAATGCCCGGATCGCGGCGCTGCGCTTCGGCGAGGGGCTGTCGGTCAACGGCCGCAATGCGCAGGACGCGACGGCCGAGCTCGCGCGCCGGTTCGCCGCGGTCACGCCCGATCCCGATCGCGCCATGGCCATGGCCCAGGCGACGCTCGGGCGTCTGGTCGGGCGCGAGGCGCTGACCCTGGCCTTCGACGACGTGTTCCTGGTGATGGCGGTCGTCTTCCTGGCCGCGCTGGTCATGGTCCCTTTCGCCAAATCCCCTCTGCCCGGCGACACGGTGCCGCCGGTCGACGCCCATTGAAGGATCTCGATGATGCGTAAGCTCGCCTTGCTCTTGGCCACGGTCAGCCTTGCCGGCTGCACGGTGGGACCCGACTACCACCGCCCGGCCGTGAGCCTGACGCCCGCCTTCATGGCCGCGCCGGCGATCGCGCGACAGGAAGCCGTCGACGCCGACTGGTGGCGCGGATTCGACGATCCGCTGCTCGCCGATTTCGTCGCGCGGGCTCTGGCCGGCAATCTCGACATCGCCCAGGCGCGCGCGCGGATCGACCAGTCGCGCGCCGCGGCCCGCGCGGCCGGGGCTGCGTTGTTGCCGGCCCTCGACGCGGCCGGCGGCGTGACCACGGCGAGCCAGTCGCTCGATACGCCGGTCGGCAAGATCGCCCAGGCCTTCGGCCAGCCGCGCGGCACGACGCAATATGCGGTCGGTGCTGAGGCCTCGTGGGAGCTGGACCTCTTCGGTGGCCTGCGCCGTGGCAGCGAAGCGGCACGCGCCGACCTTGCGGCTACCGAAGCCGGCGTCGGCGCGGTGCGCATCGCCATCGCGGCCGAGACTGCCGATGCCTACCTGACCTTGCGCGCGCTGCAGGCGCAGCTCGACGTCGCGCGCCGGCAGGAGGCGACGCAGGCGCGGCTCGTCGCGCTCGTCCAGCAGCGGGTGGATCAGGGCATCGCCCCCGACCGGGAGCTCAACCGCGCCACCGGCGCGCTCGAAGGCGTGCGCGCCTCGCTCGCGCCGCTGCGCGCGGGGATCGAGGCGCAGCTCAACCGGCTCGACGTGCTGGTCGGCCAGCAACCAGGCGCCAACCGCGACCTGCTCGCCGTCGAGCGTCCGATCCCCGCAGCGCCCATGCCCTCGGGCAGCGCCGAGCCGACCGATCTGCTACGCCGGCGCCCGGACGTGGTCGCGAGCGAAGCGCGGCTCGCCGCGGCCAATGCGCGCATCGGCGTCGCGGTCTCGGAATACTATCCTCACCTTTCGCTGTCCGGCCTGCTCGGCGTCGCCAGTCTCGGCACCAGCAGCCTGTTCACCGGCGGCGCGGTCCAGGCTTCGGCAGGAGCCGGTCTTCGCTGGCGTCTGTTCGATTTCGGCCGGGTCGATGCCGAGGTGGCGCAGGCGAAGGGCGCACAGGCAGAGGCGCTGGCGGCCTGGCGCGGCTCGATCCTTCTGGCTGCCGAGGACGTCGAGACGGCTTTGGCGCGCCTCGCCGAAGCCCGGAAGGAACGCGACGCGCTCGAACGGCAGGTAGCGGCGCTCACCGCGGCGCGGGGGCAGGCCGACCAGGCCTATCAAGGCGGCGTCGTCTCTTTGATCGAAGTGCTCGATGCCGATCGCGAACTGCTGGCGGCGTCGAACCGCCTAGCCACGGTCCAGGCCGACGAATCCCGCTCGGCGGTCGCCGTCTACCGCGCACTCGGGGGCGGCTGGCAGCCCGAAACCAAGGCACTCGCTTTTGGCGGGCAGGAGGGCGATAGGAGATGACCATGGACGTCCCAGCTTCGCAGCCCGATCGCCGGCAGGAAAAGAAGGCCAAGAGCCGCGAGCGCATCCTGCACGAGGCTGCTGCCGCCATCCGCGAGAAAGGCGCCGAACGCATCAGCGTCCAGGCGGTCATGGCGCGCGCGGGCATGACGGTGGGCGGTTTCTATGCCCATTTCGCCTCGAAGGATGATCTGATCGCCCAGGCCATTACCCTCATGTTCGACGAGCGTTACGCGCGCTTGCTCTCGGCCACGGACGAAACGCCCGAAGAGACGCTCGGTCGATTCATCGATAGCTACCTGAGCCAGCGACACCGCGACGCGGCGGACAAAGGCTGTCCGATCCCGCCGCTCGCCGGAGAGATCGGCCGTCTCGCCGCGCCCGCGCGTGCCGCCTTTCTCGACGGGATGGAGCGCCTGAACCGGGTACTAGAAACGCTGCTAACGCAAATGGGGCGCTCGGAACCGGCTGCGCTGGCCAGTTCGGTTCTCGCGGAACTGGCCGGGGCGATCAGTCTGGCCCGCGTCCAGCCTGACGAGCAGAAAGCCGCGGCAATGTTGGCGGCGTCGCGCTCGCGGGTTCGCGACAGGCTGGAGCTGCGCTAGTTCAGATCCTTCTTGAGCGCGGCCAGCGCCGCGAAGGGGCTGGTGCTCTCGTCGTTGAGCAGTTTCCGCGCCGCCTCGGCATCGGGGCCGGTCAGGAACGGATCGATCGCCAGCGCGACGCTCTGCGCCACGGCTTCCCCGAGATCGACCGTGGTGCCGCTGAACTCGATCTCGTCTAGCTCGTCGGCATCGAGTTCGACTTCCTCGTCGGGCCGGTGCGCGTCCGTTTCGGGAACGAAGCGGAAGGCCAGCGGCTCGCGAATCTGCACGGGCAGGTCCTCGGCCGACACGGCACAGCTCTGGACGATGTCGGCGCTGAGCGTGCCCGTGCCGTTCAGCGCTTCGCCGGCGCGTTCGAGCACGACTTCGGCTTCGAGCCGGTCGATCCGCACGATGCCGAAGCGCTTTGACAGGGCCGCGCGCTCGGCCTCGTCGGCGACGAGCTGCACTGCGCGGTGATCGAGCTGGCGGATGTCGAAGGGGCGGGAGAACTCGGGCGTCATCGTTCGATCCGGGCTGCCATGAGATCGTCGGCGGACAGCGCGTTCAGCGTGCCCGCGAGCTTGCGCACCGCCGGCACCAGTTTCGCGGCCTCACCGCCTTCGACCAGCGTGACGTTGCGCGCGATCACTTCGGCCAGCGCCGGGTCGTCTTGCGGTAGCGCCTCACGCAACACGCCGAGCCGGCCGCCGAGAGTGCCCATGAGCTTGCCGACATGCTTGCCGACGACGAGATCGCCGAGCCCGGTCTGGCGCAGCTGGCCGTCCATGTCGTCGATGAAGAGCTCGGTCAGCCGCACCGATGGCTCGATCAGCGCCTCGTCCTGCTCCATGCGCAGCAGTACCAGTGCCAGGACCAGCGTGATCGCATCGAACCGGCCGGGCACGGTATCTGCCACGTCGTATTCGGCGTACCAGGCTTTCTCGCGCGCGATCTCGACCACGCGATGCCAGAGCGGGCGGACCGGGGCGAGGGCGTCTTCGCGGTTTCCGAAGAGGCGGGACAGGAAGCTCAAGGATCGTGCTCTTTCGTTCAGCGGCAATTCAATAGCCTGTGGCCAACGCGGTTGCGATAGAGGGCGCGGCGGCTTAAGGCTGCGCCGATACACGGCGCGGCTTGCATATGGCAATGCCAGGGAGCGGGCGCCAGACTTCGGAGTTTCTGAATGCGCGTGAAGGGTCGGATTGTTCTTGGCATGGCAGCGACGCTGGTCCTGGCCGGTGGCTGCACCTCGATCCGCGATCACCGCGGCTATCTGATCGACACGGCGCTGGTCGACTCGGTCCAACCGCAGGTCGATAACCGCACCTCGGTCGAGCGTACGCTGGGCCGGCCGACCTGGGTCAGCCAGTTCGGCGAGAAGGACTGGTATTACGTTTCGGTCGATACCAAGCAGGCTGCCTTCAAGCGTCCCAAGACCTATCAGCAGACGGTGTTGCGCGTGCGCTTCGATCAGGCCGGCAATGTCGCCGCGATCGACCGTGCCGGCATGGAGAAGGTCGCGCGGCTCAGCCCCGACGGCAAGACCACGCCGACGCTCGGCCGCGACCGCTCGTTCCTCGAAGACCTGTTCGGCAATATCGGCGCAGTCGGCGTGCCGGGTGCCGGTGGCGGCGCCGGTCCTGGCCCTGGCGGCGGCCCGAACGGGAGCTAGTTCCCCCTACTCTTGAAGCGCTTACCGGCATGCCCATATGGCGCACTATGGAACACAGCGGGGCGAGCCACGGCCTGATTCAGTGGCACGGTACGACAATCATTGGCGTCAAGAAGGGGGCAAGACCGTCATCGCAGGTGACGGCCAGGTCTCAATGGGCAACACGGTCATGAAGCCGAATGCCCGCAAAGTGCGCCGCATCGGTGCTGACGGCAGCGTCATCGCCGGCTTCGCGGGCGCGACCGCCGACGCCTTCACCCTCTTCGAACGGCTGGAGCGCAAGCTCGAGCAGCACCGCGGGCAGCTGATGCGCGCGGCGGTCGAGCTCGCCAAGGACTGGCGTACGGACAAGTACTTGCGCAACCTCGAGGCGCTGATGATCGTCGCCGACAAGGAGACGATGCTCGTGCTGACCGGCAACGGTGACGTGCTCGAACCCGAAGGCGGGATCACCGCGATTGGCTCGGGCGGCAACTACGCCCTGTCCGCAGCGCGCGCGCTCGATGACTACGAGGACGACGCCGAGAAAATCGCGCGCCGCGCCATGGCTGTCGCCGCCGAAGTCTGCGTCTTCACCAACGACCGCGTGACAGTCGAGACCATCCAAAGCTGATTCTGGCGAATCCTAATTTTCAGGACACCCCATTGAACGACAATCTCACTCCCAAGGCGATCGTCGCCGCGCTCGACGAGCACATCATCGGCCAGACCGACGCTAAGCGCGCGGTCGCGGTGGCGCTGCGCAACCGCTGGCGCCGCCAGCGGCTCGGCGCCGAGTTGCGCGATGAAGTCACCCCCAAGAACATCCTGATGATCGGGCCGACGGGCTGCGGCAAGACTGAGATCAGCCGTCGCCTGGCCAAGCTGGCCGACGCGCCTTTCGTCAAGGTCGAGGCGACCAAGTTCACCGAAGTCGGCTATGTCGGCCGTGACGTCGAGCAGATCGCCCGCGACCTCGTCGAAGAAGCGATCCGGCTCGAGAAGGATCGCCGGCGCGAGGCCGTGCGCGAAGCCGCCTCCAAGGCGGCGATGGAGCGGCTGCTCAATGCCCTGGTGGGCGAGGGTGCTTCCGAAGCGACCCGCGCCTCCTTCCGCCAGCGCATTACCGAGAACGCGATGAACGAGACCGAGGTCGAGATCGATGTCGAGGATGTGCCCAACATGCCGATGGAGATCCCCGGCATGGGCGGCTCGGTCGGCATGATCAACCTGTCCGACATGATGGGCAAGGCCTTCGGCAAGCAGAACATGAAGCGCCGCAAGCTCAAGGTGCCTGAGGCCTGGGACAAGCTGGTCGACGAGGAAGCCGAGAAGCGCATGGACCAAGACGACGTCGCCCGCGTCGCGCTGGCCAATGCCGAGCACAACGGCATCGTCTTCCTCGACGAGATCGACAAGATCGCGGTCTCCGACGTGCGCGGCGGCTCGGTCAGCCGTGAGGGCGTGCAGCGCGACCTGCTGCCGCTGATCGAGGGCACGACCGTGGCGACCAAGTACGGGCCGATGAAGACCGACCATGTCCTGTTCATCGCCTCGGGCGCGTTCCACGTGGCCAAGCCTAGCGACATGCTGCCCGAATTGCAGGGCCGCCTGCCGATCCGGGTGGAGCTGAAGGCGCTGACCGAGGAGGATTTCGTCCGCATCCTGTCGGAGACCCGCGCGAACCTAGTGGCGCAGTACAAGGCGCTGCTGGCGACCGAGCAAGTGACGCTGAACTTCACGCCCGACGCCAACCGCGAGATCGCCAGGATCGCGGCGCAGGTCAACGAAAGTGTCGAGAACATCGGCGCCCGGCGCCTGCAGACGGTGATGGAAAAGCTGCTCGAGGAAATCAGCTTCGAGGCAGAGGACCGCATTGGCGAGACCGTGACGATCGACGCCGCTTACGTGCGCGACAAGCTCGCCGGATTGGCGAGCGATAGCGACCTGTCTAAGTATATCCTCTGACGATGTCGGGACCGGTCCGTTCCGGCCAGGCCATGGTCGCCGGAATGGATCCGGTCCTCGACGACATCGACTACCTATTCTGTTCAGGGCTTTCAGACGAGCAGGTGGCAAAAGCCCGTGATGCAGCGCTTGGCTGGTTCGCCGAGGACGAGGGCGTTTCGTTCATTCTCCAGGCTGGTCGTGCCGGGACTCTCGGTTTCGCGACAGAACCGCTCATGCGCCGCATCGTGCTGACCGTGCACTCCGCGCTTGATGGCGTGGGGCTTACCGCTGCCGTCGCGAGCGCACTCGCCGATGCGGGTATCGCCTGCAACATGGTCGCGGCCTATCATCATGACCATGTCTTCGTGCCCGCGGTCGATGCCGATAGGGCATTGGCTATATTGCAGCAGTTGCAAACAAAAGCTGCGAACTGAGCGGCCTACCTAGCCCGACGTCCGACGGGAAGCGCGATGCCACCCGAAATGCTGCAATGGGTGGGCGAGCATGCCGGCGAAGGTCCTCGGCGGCGGCAAGTCGTCGATGCCGGTTGCCGGCCATTCACTCGGTGCGGGATCGTGCAGGGTTCCGAACAACCGGTCCCAAAACGAAAACAGGAAGCCGAAATTCTTGTCAAAGTGGACGGCTTCTACCGAGTGGTGGATTCGATGGAATCGGCTATCGACCAAGATCGCCCGCAGCGGCCCCATATGGAGACGGGTCGGCGCATGGATGACGACGCTCTGCAAGCCGATGATCGCGCCGGCCACCAGCACAACCTCGCGCGGCACGTGGATCAGGCTGAGCGGGATGACCACGCAAAACGCCTCGACCAGTCCTTCCACCGGATGGGCGAAGGAATTGGCCGAGTGCAACTCGCGGATCGAGTGGTGCACGGCGTGGAACGGCCAGCATATCTTGTGCTCGATCCGGTGCCCCAGATAGCGCAGCCCGTCGACCAGCAACAGCATCGCAGCCACGCCGGCCAGGAAGCCGAGCGGGGTCAGGTCGAAAACGGGCTCCATCCCGAGCCTCCGCCAAAGGCTGGTGATAGGATATGCAGCCAGCATGAACAGGCCTGGCTGGATGAAAAGCCAGAGCCCGCCCGGCCATCGCGACCCGAGCGAATAGCGCTGCCGTGGTGCGGTGAGTTCCATAGCGATACCGATGATGAGGAACGCAAGTATCGGTGCGCAGGACAGCAGCAAGGTGAGCGGATACGACAGCATAAGAGCGTGCTATCCCTGCCGTAGCCGGCAATGCAACCTCATTTCCTCGGCTCCGCGTGCTTGGAGAGCCGGATCACTTGGGCTAGGCAACCGCGCATGTCCATTCCCCCCGACGAAAAGCCGATCTACCGCCTCCTCACCGGCAAGGACGACCGCGCCTTCTGCGACCGCGTCTCCGAAGCGCTCGAACAGGGCTGGCGGCTCTATGGCTCGCCGACGATCGCCTGGGATGTCGAGAACAACTGCATGAAGGCCGCGCAGGCCGTGGTGTGGCAGGATGCGGATGTGGTGAAGAGGTAACACCTCCCCGTCGCCCCTGCGAAGGCAGGGGTCCATGCAACGTCACGGTGTGAAGCTAGTCAGCGTCAATGCGCAAGGTCAGATGGGCCCCTGCCTTCGCAGGGGCGACGGGGAGGTTTTTACTCCGCCGCCTCGCCCAGTTCCTCAATCTCGCTAGCCTGCCGGTTCCACATTTCGGCATAGAGCCCGTCTGCGCGCAGCAGCTCGTTGTGCGAGCCCGATTCCGCGAGCTTGCCCTCGTTCAGCACGAAGATCCGGTCGGCATCGGCGATCGTCGAAAGGCGATGCGCGATCGACAGGCTGGTGCGGTTGGCCGAGACGGCGTGGAGCGTTGCGAGAATGTCCTGCTCGGTCCGCGTGTCGAGCGCACTGGTGGCCTCGTCGAGCAGCAGGATCGGCGGGTTCTTCACCAGCGTTCGCGCGATGGCGACGCGCTGCTTTTCACCGCCCGACAGCTTCAGGCCGCGTTCGCCCACCTCGGTGTCGAAGCGCTTGGGCAGGCGGTCGATCAGGCCGCTCAGCGCCGCGCCTTTCGCCGCTGCCTCGACGTCCGCCATGGTCGCGCCGTCGCGGCCGTAGGCGATGTTGTAGCCGATGGACTCGTTGAACAGCACCGAATCCTGCGGGACGATGCCGATCGCGCAGCGCAGGCTTTCCTGCGTCACCTCCTTGATGTCCTGTCCGTCGATCAGGATGCGGCCCGACCACGGATCGTAGAAGCGAAACAGCAGCCGCGCGATCGTCGACTTGCCCGCGCCCGAGGGACCGACGATGGCGATGTCCTGTCCGGCCGGTACCTCGAAGCTCAATCCGTGGAGGATCGTCCGGTCGGGCTCGTAGCCAAAGACGACGTTGTCGAAGACCACGGTCGGCCGCTTGATGACGAGCGCCGGCGCGCCCGGCGTGTCGGCGACTTCGACCGGCGTGTCGATCAGGCGGAACATCTCGGCCATGTCGATCAGCCCCTGGCGGATCGTGCGATAGACCATGCCGAGCATGTCGAGCGGGCGGAACAGCTGGGTCAGGTAGGTGTTGACGAAGACGAGGTCGCCGACGGTTAGTTGCCCCTGCGACCAGCCCCAGACGGTGTAGCCCATCGCGCCGGCCATCAGTAGGTTGACGATCAGCGCCTGCGCTATGTTCAGCAGGCCGACCGAATTCTCGCTCTTCACCGCGGCGTCGGCATAGGCGCGCGTTGCCTGGGCGTAGCGTTCCTCCTCGCGCTTCTCGGCGCTGAAGTATTTGACCGTCTCGTAGTTGAGCAGCGATCGACCGCGCGGCTCATCGCCGTACCGTCGAGCTTGTTCATCTTCTCGCGCAGCACCGAGCGCCATTCGGTGATCGCCCGCGTCACCGAGGCATAAGCCAGCACGGCCACCGCAGTCGCCGCGACCAGGCCCCAGCCAAAGTGGAAATAGAAGATCACTGCGACCGCGATCAGCTCGAGCACGGTCGGCGCGACGTTGAACAGCAGGAAATAGAGCATCACGTCGATGCTCTTGGTGCCGCGCTCGATCGTCTTGGTGACCTCGCCCGTGCGGCGGGCGAGGTGGAAGCGCAGCGAGAGGCGATGCAGCCGGGCGAAGACGTTCTCGGCCAGCGCGCGTGTAGCGTCCTGGCCGACGCGCTCGAACACGATGTTGCGCAGGTTGTCGAACAGCACTCCGGCGAAGCGGCCGAGCGCATAGGCGAGCACGAAAGCGAGCGCGAGGCCGAGGGCCGGATCGCCCTTGATCGTCATCAGGTCGACCGCGCGCTTGTAGAAGAACGGCAGGCCGAGCGTCACCGCCTTGCCGAGCAGAATGAGCACCACCGCGACGACGATCCGCCAGCGCAGCCCCGGATTATCGGCGGGCCAGAGATAGGGCAGGAAGCGCCGCAGCGTCTTCCAGCCGTCGTGGCGGGCGTTCGGGTCGTTTACGGCGTTGTCGGGTGGCATGCGGCGCTATGTAGAGAGCATCGGCGAAAACTAAAGGGCGCTGTTTCTGGTACCGCGTCCGGTGTCGGCTGGAAGATCATAGCTCGTTCGGCAGATCGAACATCACCTTGCGCGTCGAGAAATCGATGGCGACGCGCTTGAACAGCCGCAATTCGCGCATGCCGAGCAGTAAGGCAGGACGGCGATCGAGGTCCAGCGCCTCGAAGGCCGGCCCGTCGGTATAGGCTATGACGATGTTGCTGATCCGAATGTCGCCCACGCCGAGCCGCTTGGCATAACCGAGGTCCGCGACCGCATCCTGGCCGGTAACGCTGGCGAGGACCGCCTGGCCGAGATTGCTGCGCTGCCCGAGTGCGCGTTGCAAGGCACGATTGCCGATCGAAGTGTCCGAGCCGGTATCGATGACCACGTCGGTGCTGACGCCGTCGATATCGGCATGGGTCATGATCAACTGGCCCGCCTTGCGCCGCGCGGTGACGACGATCTCGAAGCCAGAATTGCCGCCGAGGCTCTTGGCATCGCCGACCGCCATGCTGTTGCGGGTGAAGTCCATCAGCACGCGCTGGTCCTGCAGGCTTTCGGTGCCGACGATACCGTCCGCGCCGATATGCCGGGCTTCGAACAGCAGGACGGTGAGGCCGTAGAACGAGCGGCGGCCGAGGCCGAGTTCGTCGATCACCGCCGTGTCGGCGGTTCCAAAGCCGGCGACACCGACGATACGCTTCTTCTCGATCGGTGCGAGCGCCAGTCTTGCAGCGAGGTCGGTCGACAGCACGGTCTTCTGCGAACCGGTATCGAGCAGGAAGTGATAGGGCCCATTGCTGCCGATCTGAACCGGCACGGTCATGCGGTCTGCGGCGTCGGCCCGGCCCGCGACCACTTCCACGTCGCTCGTTTCCTGCGCGCCGCCCGACATAGTGGGGATCACCGCCAAGGCGGCGTAAGCGAACAGAGCGAGCGGCAGGCCCGACATCGCTGCTTCTCCCGTGATCTTATGTCACAGTTCTATCATATCTTGCGTGAATCACGAAACATTCTGCAACAATTAAGCGGGCGGTAAAGCGGCTCGGCTAGTGGGCTTTCTCGTGTTGGAGGCAAGGTTGGAGCCAGCGGTTAAGATCGTGGTCGCGGTGCTGGCGCACAACGAGGAGCGCCGGATCGGTGCGTGCCTCGCGAGCCTGCCGCTGGGCGATCCCACGGTGTCGGTCCACGTCGTGGTCAACGGCTCGCGCGACCGGACCGCCGCCATAGCGCGGGAGCGCCGGGTTATCGTCCACGACTGGCCCGAAGGGGGCAAGGCGCGGAGCTGGAACCGCTTTCTGTTCGATACGCCCGGCATTGAGGGTGACGTCTTCGTCTTCGTCGATGGCGATGCCGAGGTGACGCCGGGATCGATCACTGCACTGGCCGTGACCTTGGCGGCCGACTCGGCGATCAACGCTGCCGCCGGAATGCCGCGCAACGGCCGGCGCGCCGAGCAGTACCGTGCCGAAATGACTGCAAGTCGCGGCCTGTTCGGCGATCTCTATGCGCTGAGCGGGACCTTCGTCGCCAAGCTGCGCGCCAGCGGAGTCCGGCTGCCGGCGGACCTAATCGGCGACGACAGCCTGATCGGCGCTCTGGCCAAGACCGATCTTGCAGACGAGGGTGGTTGGCGCGACGCGCGCATCGAACCCTGCGCCGGCGCGGGCTTCCTCTGCGAACCGGCGGACCTAGGCTCGCCACGCAGTCTGCACATGCAGTACCGCCGGATGATCAACTATAGCGTCCGCCATTTCCAAAACCGTATCGTCACGGCGGTGATGCGCGGGCCAGGGCCTACGGCGCTGCCCGAGCGGATGGCCGATCTCTATCCCGAATGGCTCGGCCGGTTCAGGCCGCGGCGCCATCCCGTGTGGTGGTGGTTTGATCGCCAGGCGCTGGCGCGGATGCGCGCTTCCGCCGCAGCATAGTCGAGGCCTGTTTCAGCAGCGAGGGCCAGAGCAGACCCAGCGTCCCGATATAGACCGCGGCTCCGGTGGCGGCGATCGCTGCCAGTTGCAGCGGTGCGGGCAGGTGGGCCAAGTGACCTTCGAGCGCGCGAACGGCGAGCGCCATGACGCCGCAACCGGTCAGTGCCGGCAGTAGCGCGGAGATCAAGGCGCCGATTCGCACGCCGATCGCCGGCAGCGTCGCGGCCAGCGTCACGACCAGCAGCAGCGGTGCAGCGATCTGCCAGGCCAGGACCAGCCCGGTCGGCCCCGCCGCTATGCCGAAGAAGAAGCAGGTGGGCATGATCACGGCGCCTGCGACGCTAGTGAACAGATATATCCCCGGACGGCCGAGGCCGTTGGTCGTCGGCGAGCAGATGATCTGCAGTGCCATTGCCGGCATGGCTAGGGCGAGTCCGGCGACGATCGGGATCATCTGGAGCCACTTGGGACCGAAGAAGGTGGCGACCAGCGGCCCTGCGGCCAGGCTGAGCCCGACATAGAACGGCGCTGCGATCAGCATGATCATCCGCACGCCCGAGACGAAGGCCGGCCCCAGCGGCGCGCCGGCGTTGCTGAGCTCGGCATAGGCGGGGAAGGCCACTTCGTTGAGCGGCGGCAGGAAGCGGCCGGTGAAGATCAGCACGAGGAACAGCGATTCGGAATAGAGCCCGAGCTCGTGCGGGGAGAAGCGGCTGCCCGCGATGAAGATGTCCGACTGGCTCTGGATCACCCAGAACAGCTGCGAGAGCGTAAAGGCAGTGCCGAAGCCGATGATGTCGCGGCTGCCGCGGAAGTCGAAGATCGGCTTGACCAGGCGGCCCGCGGCCAGGGTCAGGCCCAGCGCGCGGGTGGAGAACATCGCGATCGGCGCCCAGACCAGCGCCCAGACACCGTGGCCGCCCCAGGCCAGGGTCAGCGCGACGCTGGCGCCGACGACCGCGCAGATCAGGTTGACCAGCGCCTGGGTACGGAAATGCAGCCCGCGCGCGAGCAGCGAGGCGGGCAGGGCGATGAACGGCGTGGTGCAGTAGATCAGCGCCTGGACGTAGAGCATGTTCGCGACCTGCGGCTGCCCGTAATAGCGCGCGGCGAGCGGCGCCATCAGCACTTGGGTAACCGCGAGAATCGCATTGGCCAGGATCAGCAGGCCGAACACCTGTCCAACGCGCCGCTCGTCGACCTCCTTGGCCGAGATCAGCGAAGAGGCGAAACCATAG